>CAYYDX010000079.1:0-14410 GCA_964470735.1 uncultured Anaerolineaceae bacterium | reverse complement strand
TCGACCTCCTGATGAAGGGCGACGTCGGCCAGAACAGCTACTCGATCATGGGCCAGGGCCTCGTCGATGAAGTGCTGAGCATGTCGCCGGATGAACGGCGCACCTTCCTCGATGAAGCTGCCGATGTGAAGCGCTTCCGCCTCAAGATCCGCGAGGCAATCGACCGGCTGGCCGCCACGCGCGACAACATCGACCGGGTGACACTCATCATCGAAGAGATTGAGCCACGCCTCGCCCAGCTCAGCCGCCAGGCCGAACGTGCCGCCGAACACCGGGCGCTCTCCGCCGAGTTGGTCGACCTGCTGAAAACGTACTACGGCCACCAGTGGAGCGAAGGCCAGAACACACTCGTGCGGGCTCGCGCCGCACTCGACCAGGGGCACGCGGAGAATACCGCCGCAAGCCAGCGCGTTACCCAGCTTCGCGAGCAGTTGCGCACCCTCTCCGAGGAGATCCGCCGCCGCCGCGAGACCATCGGCCGCCGCGAGACGCGAAACGCCGAAATCGACCAGCGCCTCGTCGCTACCGAACAGGCCATCGCGCTCGACCGTGAGCGCCACAACATGGTGAGCGCCCGCCGCGAAGAGGTGCGCCTCGAACTCGAAGCGCTTGAAGCCGAGCGGCTGTCGCTCGCCTCCACCGACGTCGATGAGGGCCGCCGCGGCATCGAAGTGGTCGGCGAGGCCGAGACGGCGAAGGAAGAGGCCACCCGTACGCGCGCCGAACTCGATGCCGCCGAGCGCGAGTATTCCACGCTGCGCTCCCGCTCCCAGGAGCTTCGCGATGGCGCCGATGGTGACGACCGGCGCGCGAACGGCATGACGGTGGACATCGAGACGGCCGAACGCCGCATCGTCGACCTCGACCGCGAACTCGAGCAGTTAGTGGCCCGGCGAAAGGCGGTCATCGTCGACCTGATTGGGTTTGGCCGTCGCTTCGCCGAAGCCCGCAACGCCGTCGCCGAAGGTGAAATCAGCGTCGAAACAGCGCGCGAAGAGGCCGAGACAGCGCGGGCCCAACTCGCGCGCGTCCAGGACGAGGTGCGCGAGTTCGAAACCGCCGGCAACGCCGACCTGCGCGAACTCGACCACCTGGAGGGCCGCCTCGATGCCCTGCGGCGTGTACAGGCCGAGCACGATGGCGTCGCCGCCGGCACGCGCAACGTGCTCATCATGGGACAGGCGCTCATGGACGACTTCGAACCCGGGAGCATGGGCGAGCCGCCCGAAATCAACGGCGTCATCGGTCTGCTCTCGCGCCAGATTCGCGTTCCGGCGGGCCTCGAAATCGCCATCAACGCCGCGCTCGAACAGCGCCTCCACGCCGTCGTCGTCGAGAACGAGAACGTCGCGCTCGAAGCCATCAACACGCTTCAGCGCCGCAAGCAGGGCCGGGCGCAGTTCCTTCCGCTCGACTCGGTGCGCCACGTCTACCCGCTGAACCTCCAGAAGGAGCGCGGTGTCGTCGGCGTTGCAGCCAAGCTCATCCGCTGCGATGCGAAAGTGAAAAACCTGATCGATACGCTCCTCGGCCGCGTCATCATCGTCGAAGATGTGCCGACAGGGCTGCGCATGGTGAAGCGCGCGCTCGGCTCAGTCGTCACCCTCGACGGCGTGTTCATCGAGCAGACAGGCGTCATGGCCGGCGGAACGACCGGCGCCGACGAGGGCGAATTCATCCGCCAGCGCGAACTCGAAGAACTGCCGGAGCGCATCGACGAGCTCCGAAAGCGCACCACCATCAGCGAAGAACGCGTCGCCGATGCCCGGGCTGCCATCGAGCAGGTCGCGCGCCGCTCGCACGAAGCCGAAGCAAGTTACGAGATGGCCCGCCGCTCGCTCGAAGCTACCCGCTTCGATCTCGAACGCGAACGTGACCGCCTCCACAGGCTTCGCCGGGACATGGACGCCATCCTCTCGAAACGCACAGACATCGAACGAGAGCGCGTGGGCCGCGAGAATCAGATCGCACAGGCCCGGCAGGCTGCCGAGCAACTCCAGGTGCGCCGCGACGAGCGCCGCACGGCGATGGAAGCGATGGAAGAAGACCTCGCGCTCTCCACGCAGCGGCGCGAAGCCGCCCTCCGTGCTGTTTCGGAAGCCAGCGCCCGCCTTGCCTCGGTCGAAGGTGAGCGCCGGACGCTCCAGGCGCTCCGCGAACAGCACGAAAAGTCCATCGAACGGCTCGATTCGCAGATCCAGGCGAAACGGCTGCAGGCGCGCAACCTAGAACTCGAAGCGAGCGTCATCGACGAGCGCCTCGGCAAGCTCGCGCGTGAACTGGAGACGACGCGTGCCGACCAGCTGCGGTTCGCCGAAGACGCCGCCCCCGACCGCGACGAGCTTCACCGCCTCGAGAACCACGAACGCACCATCCAGGACGAGTTCAACGAGGCACAGGGCGAACTGCTCGGCATCCAGGCCGCGCGCCTCGAACTCGAAGCCGAGCTTTCGCGTACCACCGAGCACCTCGAGCACCTGCGCCTCGAGATGGAGCGCGAGGGCCTGGCGCCGGACCGTTCGGGCCGTGTCGTGAGCTTCGACGAAGCCATGGCCACCGAACCGCTCTTCCCGGACGCCGAACGCGAAACGTCGGGCATCCAGGGCGGCGCCGATATCGACGTCGAAGCGATGTGTTCGCGGATCGAGGAGTTGCGCCGCCAGATTCGCCGGCTCGGAACGATCAATGCCGAGGCCCCCGAGGACTTCCGCGAGTTCAAGGAGCGCCACGAGTTCCTCACCACCCAGCTGAGTGACCTCACCGACGCCGCGGATCAGCTGCGCACAGCTATTGCGGACTTAAACGAAGAGATTCGCACGCGCTTCACCGTCACGTTCGACAAGGTGAACACCGCGTTCACGGAGTACTTCCAGTCATTCTTCGGCGGCGGCACGGCGAGCCTGGCACTGACCGACCCGGCGAACCTCGCCGAAGCGGGCATCGAAATCGAAGCGCAGCCACCCGGCAAGCGCATCAAGAGCCTGAGTCTGCTCTCGGGCGGCGAACGGTCGTTGACCGCGGTGGCGCTCCTGTTCGCGCTGCTTTCGGCGAACCCGGCGCCCTTCTGCGTTCTCGACGAAGTGGATGCTGCGCTCGATGAGGCGAACGTGGGCCGCTTCACCGCTGCGCTGCGCAAGCTGAGCGAGAAGACGCAGTTCCTCGTGGTCACCCACAACCGCCGCACCATCGAGGTCGCCGACGAGATCTACGGTGTCTCGATGGGCCGGGACGGTGTGTCGAAGGTCCTCTCGCTCCGGCTTTCGGATATTCCTCAGAACTAACCGCCTGCCGGGGCTACGAAGCCTTCCCGTTGAGAGCGACGGCGGCCTTGCTTGGCTTTTCGAGGATCTCGTCGATCAGCCCGTACTCCTTGGCGCTGTGCGGATCGAGGTAGAAGTCGCGGTCGGTGTCGTGCTCGATGCGCTCCATCGGCTGGCCCGTGGTCTCCTGGATGATCGTCCGGAGCACCTTCTGGAGGCGTAGCGTCTCCCGCGCCTGGATCTCGATATCGCGCGCCTGCCCCTGCGCGCCACCCAGCACCTGGTGCAGGTGGATGGTGCTGTTCGGCAGTGCGAATCGCTTCCCCTTGGCGCCCGCGGTCAGCATCACCGTGCCCATGCTGGCCGCCATCCCCATGCAGAGCGTCTGCACATCGGGCCGGATGAGCGCCATCGTGTCGAGAATGGCGAGGCCCGCGGTCACGCTCCCGCCCGGGCTGTTGATGTACATCATGATGTCCTTCTCGTCGTCCTCGCGAGCGAGGTAGAGGAGTTGGGCGATGATGACGTTCGCGACCATTGCGTCGATCGGGGTGCCAAGGAACACGATGCGTTCCTTCAGCAGCAGCGAGTAGATGTCGTAGCCGCGCTCGCGCCGTCCATCCGACTCGATGACGAACGGCATGATGGCCGAAGGACGGACGATGTCGGCGTCCGGGCGCTTGCCCGACGTGATGTCCTGAATGAGGTCGTAGCTCTGCGACATGGTGCGGTCCCTCCGGCCCTTCGTTTGCGGGGTGTGATTTCAGTGTGCGGGGTGCGCGGCGCTCGGGGAAGACTGGATGAATGGGGAGGAGTGCGGGCCAGTCGCGGCGCCGGGTTCGAACGTTAACAGCCCGTCTGTTCAGTTAACGGAGTGCGCCCCACACTGGAAGCATGACATCCCGCCGTCCCGATGTACGAAACATCGCCATCATTGCCCATGTCGACCACGGCAAGACGACCCTGGTCGATGCGCTCCTCAAGCAGTCCAACGTCTTCCGCGAGAACGAGCACGTCGGCTCGCTCATCCTCGATTCCAACCCGCTCGAACGTGAAAAGGGCATCACCATCATGGCGAAGAACGCCGCGGTCGATTACCGGGGCATTCGCATCAACATCATCGACACCCCCGGCCACGCCGACTTCGGTGGCGAGGTGGAGCGCGTCCTCAACATGGCGGACGGCTGCCTCCTCCTCATCGATTCGGTCGAAGGCCCCATGCCGCAGACCAAGTTCGTCCTCCGCAAGGCGCTCGAGATCGGCCTCCACGCCATTGTCGTGGTGAATAAGATCGACCGGCCCAACGCCCGCATCGCCGAGGTCATCGAAGAAACGCACGACCTTTTCCTCGACCTCGCCACCGAGGACCACCAACTCGACTTCCCGACGCTCTATGCCAATGCCCGCGATGGCTACTCGGGGACAACCCCGGACATCACCGGTGGCTCGATGCAGCCGATCTTCGACGCCATCGTCGACCACATCCCCGGCCCCGAGACGAACGAAGCGGCGCCGTTCCGCATGCTCGCCACCACACTGATGTACGACAGCTACCGCGGCCGAATCGCCGTCGGGCGAATCACCGATGGGACGGTGAAAGCGGGCGAATCGGTCATCCGCTTCGACCACGAAGGGCAGACAAGCCAGCACCGCATTGCCCAACTCTTCGGCTTTCAGGGTCTGGGCCGTGTCGAACTGCCAGAGGCGAAGGCCGGTGACATCGTCGCCATCACCGGCATCGGCGATGTGCTCATCGGCGAGACCATCGCCAACCCATCGGTCACCGAGCCGCTCCCGGTCATCACCATCGAAGAGCCAGCGATGAAGATGACCTTCCGCGTGAATGACTCCCCGTTTGCCGGCCGCGAAGGGCAGTTCGTCACCAGCCGACAGTTGCGCGAGCGCCTCTTCCGCGAGGTCGAGACGAACGTGGCCCTGCGCGTCGAAGACGGCGAATCGGCGGAACAGTTCATCGTTAGCGGGCGCGGCGAACTCCACCTCGCTATCCTCGTCGAGACAATGCGCCGCGAAGGCTACGAGTTCGCGGTCACCCGGCCAGAGGTCATCATCCACAACGGCCCGAACGGCAAGGAAGAGCCATTCGAAAAGCTGTACGTCGAAGCGCCCGACAGCGCCACCGGTTTCCTCATCGAAACCCTGTCCGGTCGCAAGGCCCAGATGGTGGGCATGCACCAGGACCACAACGGCAACGTCCGCCTCGACTTCGACGTGCCGACGCGCGGCCTCATCGGCTTCCGCGACACGTTTATCAGCGGCACCGGCGGTGAGGGCATCATGAACACCGAGTACCTCGGGTACCGCCCGTGGGCCGGCGAAATCACTCGCCATCGCAACGGCGCCCTCGTCGCCAGCGAAACAGGCTCGGCCCTGAGCTTCGGCATCGCCAACGCCCAGGAGCGCGGCATGATGTTCATTTCGCCCGGCGACGAAGTCTACGGCGGCATGGTCGTCGGCCTGCACGCGAAGGACACCGACCTCGATGTCAACGTCTGCAAGGCCAAGCAACTCACGAACATCCGCAGTTCCACGAGCGATATCGCCGTGAAGCTGATCCCGCCGAGTCCGCCCAGCCTCGAACGCAGCCTCTCCATGATTGGCAACGACGAGATGGTCGAAGTCACCCCGAAGAACCTGCGCATCCGCAAGATCGAACTGAACCCGACCATCCGGGCACGCGAGACCAAGCGGGCCCGCTACGCGGCGATGGAAGCGGCCCACGCGTAGTCAGCGGAAGGCAACTTCCGCGCACATCAGCGAGTGGTCACTGAGCCCGCGCTCCCGGACCGCGTGGTCGTACCAGCAGCGAGTCACCTCGAAGTGCGGGCCCACGAAGATGTGATCCAGCCGGTAGCCGCCCGTACGCCCGCGGTTCTTCCAGAACCAGCTCGGCGACGGGTCTTCGTACCCGTTGGCGGCGCGGAAGGCGTCGCGCATCCCGAGTCCCACCAGCCCGTGCATCAATGCGCGTTCGCCGGCGTACTCTGCCGGGCGGCCTGGCTTGAAGAAGAGGGTCACCTCTCCTTCGGCTGATTCCGCCTTCGGGGAGTTGAAGTCGCCGCAGATGATGTGCGGGCGCTCGGCGGAGTCCGCCAGTCGCGCGTGCATGGCGTGCTGTGTCGGTACTTTCACGCCGTCTTTGCGCGCGATGCTGGGCACATACACGCCGACCAGTTCGAATCCACCCCACGGCGTGCCCACGTCGAGGCAGACCGACGTCTCGGGCGCTGGCCCGTCCACCGGCGCAGCATCGTGCAACGGAAACCGGCTGGCGGCCGCAACGTACCGGTTCATCCGGTGGCCGGAGACACTCGACGAACTGGTTGCGAAGTGTGGCAGCCCCGCGGCCGTGAGCCGGGCGGCAAGCTCCGCGAAGCTCACGGCGCGGATCTCCTGGAGCACCACAATGTCTGGCCGGTGCGCCACCACCGCCTCCACCTGCGCCGCCACGTCGCGCCGGAAGTTCGTATTCCACGTCGCCAGGATGAACCCCACGCGGTCATGCTACCGCCCGCTTCGCGTAGACTGACGCCCATGCACATTGACGACCTCGACACCCCGTGCCTCCTGCTCGACCTCGACCGGGTCAACAAGAACATCGCGACGATGATGGGGTTGCTCCAGGGGATAGGAGTGAGCCTCCGGCCCCACTTCAAGACCCCGAAATGCCCGGCCGTGGCCGAACTCCAACTGAAAGCGGGCGCCATCGGCATCACGGTCGCGAAGCTGGGCGAGGCCGAGGTGCTCGCCGACGCCGGGCTTGGCCCGCTCCTGATGGCGAACCAGGTCGTCGGGCCGATCAAAATCGACCGGCTGATGGCGCTCCTCGCTCGCGGCATCGACATCACCAGCGCGGTCGAATCCGACTTCAACATCGATGAACTGGCCGCCGGGATGAAACGCTCGGGTCAGCGAGCCGCCGCCGTCATCGAAGTCGATTCCGGCATGCGGCGCTGTGGCAGCGCCACACCCGCGGAGACCGTGCGCCTCGCGAAGCGGCTCGTGGCCGAGGGCATCGATTACCGGGGCATCATGGGTTACGAAGGCCACATGTATGGCCAGCCCGAGGACGCCGCCCGCACGGAGTTGATCACCACCGCCCTGGGCACGGTGAACGAGCACGTCGAGGCACTGGCCGAAGCTGGCCTCGCCCCGAAAATTGTCTCCACCAGCGGCACTGCGAGCGTGCTCATCGCCAGCAAGACCCCCGGCGTCACCGAACTCCAGGCCGGCACCTACGTGTTCAACGACCTGCACACCGAACCATTCATCGCCGGGATGTTCGAAAACGCGCTGACCCTCCTGCTCACAGTCATCTCCGTGAAGGAGCGCTATGCCGTCGGCGATGCCGGGCTCAAGTCGCTCAGCAACGACACGGGCCAGTCGTTCAGCGTCGATGGCTCGGTGAAGGTGGCCCGCCTGAGCGAAGAGCACTGCACGCTCACCGGCGACGGCATCGCGAACGTGCGGCCGGGCCAGCGCATCGAGGTTGTGCCAAGCCACGGAGATACGACACTGAATATGCACGACGTGTACTACGTGCGCCGGGGGGACGAGGTCATCGATACGTGGCCTATCGCGGCGGCGCGGAAGTTCCGCTGAATCGGCCTACAATTGAACGCGGGAGGGCGTTGATATGCGTGAGTGTCCCTGGTGCGGGCGAATGAATCTGAACGTGTATTCCTACTGCCAGGGCTGTGGCCGTGGCTTCAGCGGGCCAGAAAAGAAAGACGGAGAAGGCAAGAAGCGGCGCTGGTGGCCGTTCTCGAGCAGCCGCAGCTAGCCCGGGCGGCCATCACTTCGCGAGCCAGAGGTCGTGCATCAGTTGCACGTGACCAAGGTGCTCGCGAAGGTGGCCGATCGCAGCGAAGAGCGAACCGGCGGCCGAGCGTGTTGGTATCCGCAAACCAGACTTGCTGGGCATTTCGATGACGTTCGAAAGCTGCTCGTCCGTGCCCGTCGCGAGGATCGCCTCGGCCTCTTCACCGGCGGCGTCGAGCATCGCAAGCAGCTCGTCTTTGGCGATGCTGGCTGACTGGAACGCTGCTGCGCGCTCATTGGCCACGTAGTCGTCGAGCGAGGCTGGTTTCCCGCAGGCCACGTTGAGGAAAAACCGCAGCGACGTGACGGCGTGAACCACGAGTACGGTCGCCGAGTTCGCCGACGGCAGTGGCTTCCAATCGAGCGCCTCCTGTGGCAGGTCATCGACGCTGGCTCGAAAGCTGGCGAGTGATTCGCGAATGACCTGGAGCGCGCCTGCGTGGGTGGGAGTCATTGGGTGTTCGTTCCTCCGCTGGGTGAGTGCTTTCCAGCATCCTATCCGGATTGCCGCCGCCGTGTGCCAACGGTGGTCAACGTCGGCTGGCTGGATGCTACAGTTACGGACGGCGCCGACAGGCCCAAAGGAGCCAGATGCCAATACGGATCCTCATCGCCGATGACCACGCCGTCGTGCGCCAGGGGCTGAAGATGTTCCTCGGTCTCGACGAAGACTTCGACATCATCGGCGAAGCGACGAACGGCGCCGAAGCCGTGAACCTCGCACGCGAACTCCAGCCCGACGTCGTGCTGATGGACCTGCTCATGCCCGTAAAGGACGGCATCACCGCGATAGGTGACATCCGCCGCGAGATGCCCGACATCGAAGTCATCGCGCTCACCAGCGTGCTCGAGGACGCGTCGGTGGTCGGCGCTATCAAGGCCGGCGCTATCGGCTACCTGCTGAAGGACACCCAGTCCGACGAACTACGCCGCGCCATCAAAGCCGCTTCCGACGGCCAGGTGCAGCTCTCTCCCCAGGCAGCTGCTCGCTTGATGCGCGAGGTTCGCACCCCCGAGAGCCCGGAAACGCTGACCGAACGCGAAACCGAAGTGCTCCGCCTGCTTGCACAGGGCTACGCCAACAAGGAGATCGCGCGCACGCTCTTCATCGGCGAAAAGACGGTGAAGACGCACGTCAGCAATGTGCTCGCGAAGCTCGGCGTGCAATCACGCACCCAGGCCGCGCTCTACGCAGTCCGCATCGGGCTCGTTTCCGCCCCTCCCGAGGCTTAGCCCACACGATGGAAGCCGAAGCGCGTCCGTTTTCCCCACTCCTCCGCGAGATCTTCGACCGCATGCCCGCGGGCGTAGCGGTCTTTGACCGCGACCTACGCATTGTGGAGTGGAATACGAGCTTTCAGCGCTTCCTCGCCGACAACCGGCCCGACCTCGTCGAACGGCTCAAACCCGGCGCGGCCATCGCCGACGTTTCGCCATGGCCCGTGGACGAAGTCGCTGAACTGTTCGCGCAGGCGCTCCGGGGCAACCCCGTCGCCCGCGACGCCGCGCCTTACACCGGTCCCATGGGCACCACCTACTGGGACATCGTCCTCAGCCCGCTCTACGAAGACGGTGAGATTGTCGGTGTGCTCGACACCACGACTGAGGCGACCCGCCGCGTCGTCGTCGCTCGCGAAGCCGCCGAGCGTGAGGAACTCTTCCGGCTCGTGTTCGAGTCGACGAACGACGCGGTCATCCTCAACGACTTCGAGACCGGCTTCGTTGCTGATTGCAACCCCGCGGCGGCCCGGATGCACGGCTACACCCGCGACGAGTTCCTCGGCATCGACCCCGCGAAGTTCATCCACCCCTCCTCGCTGCCACTTCTGGCGGAGTACCAGGAGTCGGTGCGCCAGGGGCAGGACTTCCACTGCCAGGCAATCGACATCCGCAAGGATGGCACCGTCTTCGATGTCGACGTCATGGGCACGGGCTTCGAGTACCGCGGGAAGAAGTACCTCGCCGCCGTCGTTCGCGACATCAGCGACCAGGTAGAAGCAGAACGCGAGCGGCGCAAGACCCAGCAGGCCCTCGTCGAATCCCAGGCCCTGCTCGAGCTCCGTGTCGATGAGCGCACGCGCGAACTCTCGAGCCTCCTCGACGTCTCGCGCGCGGTTCTCTCGACCCTCGACCTCGACCTCGTCTTCGAGCGTGTGATGGACGAGGTCGCCAGGGTGCTGCGCTACAGCGGCTGCTCGGTCTCGATCCTCGACGGCGACAACCTCGAAATCGTCGCGACGCGCAACCACGTGCAGCCGGAACTCGAGCCGCGGACGCTTGGCCTGCGATTCAAGGTGAAGGAAGCCGGCCCGATCTGGGAGCGAATGCTCGAAGGGAGCCCGTTCATCCTCCCGGATCTCTTCGAAGATACGATTGAGTCGCGCGCCTACCGGACGCTCGTCGGGAATCCCGAGGTGAACTTCCCGCAGACCCGCTCGTGGCTCTCCGTGCCGATGATCAACCAGGGTGAAGTGATCGGCGTGCTTTCCGTCTCTCGCGTGGAGCCGGACGCGTTCAGCCGGACGAACGCCGAACTCGCGGCGGCTTTCGCGGGCCAGGTCGCCGTGGCCGTAGCGAACGCGCGGCTGTTCCACCAGGCCCAACGCCGCGCACGCGAAATGGAGGGCCTGGCCGGCATCGCGGCCGCGCTCACCTTCGAAATGGCCGCGGACGATGTTCTCAACACCCTCTCGGCGCGGGTGGTCGCCTCGTCCTCGGCCATCGCCGCGTCCATCTCTCTCTACGATGCTGCCGGTGGCTACCGCCGCTACGGCGCTTCCGGGCTCCCGCCCGGCTTCGTCGATGCCATGGTCGAAGAAATTACCCGGCATGGGGCCCCATCGGTCACCGCCCGGGCCTTCCTCGACGGTGAGCGCCGCGTCCTCTTCGATACCCGGCAGCGAACACTCGACGACCCGCGGTTCGCCCTCGCCCACCCGTACCTGCGCGATGCCGAGTGGGACAACGCCGTCATCACACCGATCATCTCTCGCGGGCGCAACCTCGGCACACTCGACACCTACTTCCGGCGCGAAGACCATCCGGACGCCGAAGAACTGCGTCTCCTCTCGGCAATCGCCGACCAGGTCGCCGTCGGGCTTGAGAACATCGAACTGGTCGACCAACTCCGCCGCCGCGTCCACGAACTCGATACGGTTCACAACGCACACGAACGCTTTCACGAGTCGCTGATGCTCGACGAGGTGCTCGAAGCGCTAGCGGCGAGTGCAGTCGACGTTATTGGCGCGGGATGCGGTGTGGCCCTCATCTTCGATGAGGCGCCACCGCACGAGATTCGGGTCGGGGGCGCCGCCGGCCTCAGCGATGAACAGGTCACGGAACTCCAGGCGTCGTTCCGGGGCTGGGACACCTCGTTCGTCCGCACGGTCCTGGCCGCGCACGTCGTCGAAGACACAAGTACCGAGCCCGATGACCTTCGGGAAATCACCCGCGCCGCCGGGGTGGCTGCCGTGATCGACGTTCCGATCATGATCGGAGGGCGCTCGTTTGGCATTTTCGGAGTCGGATGGCCGGAACCGCGCCGCATCCAGAACGATGAGGTCCGCCTCGCCTCGGTGTTGGCCCAGCAGGCGGCCGTCGCGATCGAGAACGCACGGCTCTACCAGCGCGCGCAGGTCGCCGCTTCACTTGAAGAGCGCCAGCGGCTCGCCCGTGAACTGCACGACTCCGTCTCGCAGGCGCTCTATGGCATCTCGCTCGGCGCACGCACGGCCCGTGCACTGGTCGAGCGCGACCCCGCCCGTGCGATTGAGCCACTCGACTACGTCGGCACGCTGGCCGAAGCGGGTCTTGCCGAACTACGGGCGCTCATCTTCGAACTCAGGCCCGAGTCGCTCGCGATGGAAGGGCTGGTCGCGGCGCTGGAGAAGCAGTTTGCGGCGCTCCATGCGCGCCACGGAATCACCGTCGCTCCCGATCTCTGCCTCGAACCTGACCTGCGCCTCGACCTCAAAGAGGTGCTCTACCGCGTGGGACAGGAGGCGCTGCACAACACGGTGAAGCATGCGCGCGCTTCCCACGTCACGGTGCGTCTGGCGGTGCAGCCCGGGCAGGTCGAGCTTGAGGTCACCGACAACGGCATCGGTTTCGACACGTCGGGCGAGTTTCCGGGACACCTGGGCCTGCGGTCGATGGCGGAACGCACGGCACGCGCTGGTGGAGCACTCAACATCGAGAGCGCTCCCGGAAGCGGGACGCGCATCCGCGTCTCTGTCCCGGCCACTCCTGGCCACCTCCCCGGTGAGTCACAGGCTGACCGGTAGTCAGTCGTTCCCGCTGGCCGGCGCCTACATGAACAACCCGCGCATCAAAGTGCGTTTCGCGCAGTTCGACCGGGCACAACTCACCGACGGCGCGTTCCAGTTCTTCGCGATGGCAATGGGCGGGCCACAGGACTACCAGGGTCGTGGACTCGTCGAGACCCATCGCGGTATGAACATCAGCGAGGAGGAGTTCGTCGCCGCTACTGACGACGTCGTGGGCGTCCTGCAGCGAAACAACGTGGGCGCCCACGAACAGATGGAGATCCTGGCGGCCTTCTTCGCAATGAAGGGTGAGGTTCTCCACCTCTGACGGCGCCTGGTAGTGGACTGGTCAGCGCTTCTCGCCGAACCGGTTCCAGTGCGTCACCGATTCGACCGGCCGCCGCGGCGCAACGCCGAACTGCCCGCGCGGCCGGCCCATCGGGACCAGCGCGATGATCTCGTACCGCTCGGGAATACCCAGGATGTCGCGCACTTCTTGCTGGTAGATCCGGTACACGGTTGTGAGCGTCGTGCCAATGCCCATGCTGCGCGCGGCAAGCATGAAGTTCTGCACTGCGGGGTAGACCGACGCGAACGGGGTGCCGATATCCATCGGACCTTCGTCGTCGTGCAGCGTCATCGAGATGTTCGGCATCAGGAAGGCGACCATCGCCGGCGCCTCGCCGATGTGGTCGGCAAGGTAGCGCGATGACGCCCGCACACGCACCTGGCTTTGCGCCGCTTCCTCGCTGCGGGCCGGCGGTGTCGCCGCGCGCACGCTCGGTTCGTACCGGTCGAACGCCCGGCGGTAGACATCGCCTACCGCCTGCTTTACTCCCGGGTCGGTGATGACCAGGAACTGCCACGGCTGGATGTTGCCGCCGTTCGGCGCCTGGATAGCCGCACGGAGGCACCGCTGGATCTCTTCCTCGCTGACCGGCTCATCGGTGAATCGCCGGATCGCCTTCAGCGTCATGATCCCTTCGTAGAGTTCCATCGCTGCCCCTCCTGAATCGGTGCGCCAGCGATGGTAGCGGAATCTACGTCGCGTTGGCCCGGCTGATCGCCGACATGATGTCGGACGATGCCCCACCGGCGGCATCCGGCGCCGGGACTTCGACGACTCGTTCCGGCACATCGTCGTATTCGAGTCGCAGCGCCCGGCACATGGTCGCGTGGAGCCGGTACGTGCACACCGCGTAGGTCAACTCGAGGATCGCCTCGTCGCTGAGCAGCGCCTTCAGCCGTTCGAACGTCGCGTCCTGCACGCGGCCGTCCGCAAGCACGAGGTCGTCGGTGTAGGCGAGAATCGTGCGGTCGTTCTCATCGAAGACTGGCGAGCTCGCCCAGGCGGGCAGTGCCGCAACCTTCTCGTCCGGGATGCCGGCCGAGCGGGCGGCTTTCGAATGCTGCGAGAAGACGAACTGGCTCCCGCCCGCGAATCCGGTGCGCGTCAGCGCCAGTTCGCGGAAGTACGGGCTAAGCTGCCGTCGCTTGCTGTTGAAAATCCCGAACTGGGTCACCGCCGACTGGAAGATCTCCGGCACGAGTGCGAACACCGTCCACCAGTTGCCCGGAGTCCCGGTCGCCGTTCCCGGCTGAGCGACGGGGTCGCGGTCGCCGAAGAGGCGGTTGTACATCTCGAGGACTTCCGGGGTGGCCTCGGCGCGCGGCACCTGGCGAAGACGTGGCATTGAATAGCTCCGAATGAGGTTTCGCCGAATCCTATCGAGAACTGGCTGACCGTCCAGTTTTCACGCGAAAAGGTGTATGCTTCGCACGACGTGAGCGGGCATACAGGAGGCTCAGCGATGAAACACGAGAACACCGAGTTCGAACTGCGTGGTGTGAACCACCTCGCGCTTGTCTGCAAGGACATGGCCCGCACCGTCGACTTCTACACGAACGTCCTCGGCATGCCGCTGATCAAGACGATTGAACTGCCCAATAACATGGGCCAGCACTTCTTCTTCGACATCGGCAACAACGATTGCCTCGCGTTCTTCTGGTTCCCGAACGCACCCGCGGCAGCGCCGGGGGTGGCTT
>CAYYDX010000078.1:0-15015 GCA_964470735.1 uncultured Anaerolineaceae bacterium | reverse complement strand
ACATGGACATAGTCACTGAGCAGTTAGCTCTGACGTTTTCACTGAGCACCGACAGAGGTCTGTTGCGGTATTTCCGAATGGCGTTCGGATGTGCGATACTCGCGGCTTCGGGGATACCCCGAAAGGATAGGAAGTACATGGCACTCGAAGGAACCTGGAACCTCACGATGAACTCGCCAATGGGCCCGCGCCCCGTGAAGGCCGAGTTCACCACGAACGGCAACGCCATCGGCGGCAACTTCGTCGGCGACGCCGGCACGACCGCGGTCAGCGGTACGCTCGACGGCGACAGCGCGAACTTCTCGTCGACCGTGCAGGGGCCGATGGGTCAGCTCGAGCTGAAGTTCAGCGGCACAGTCGCCGGTAACTCCATCTCCGGCAATGTGCAGTTCGGCGCGTTCGGCAGCGGAACCTTCACGGGCGAGAAGGCCTGAGTCCAGGTTCCTGTTGGCATCCCGACGGAGACCGCCGCGAGGCGGTCTCTGCATTTCTGTATCGACGAGGGGCTACCCGAAGACGCCCTGCTCCGCGAGGTGGGCAATCTCGTCGGCGGTCAGCCCGGCCGTCGCGAGCGCTTCGGCGGTATCGGCGCCGGCCTCCGAGGCCATCCCCCGCACGCGCACGTCCGCGCCACGGATGAGGAACGGCGTAGCGACGGTTTCGTACACCCCGTTTGGTGTTTCGAGGGGTTGGAATGCGCCACGCTCGCGAAGCGCAGGATCGGCCACCACAGCGGGCAGTTCGGTTCGCGGCGCCCAGATCAGCCCGTTGGCGTCGAGTTTGGAGGCCCAGTTCGCGAGGTCGTCGCCGAGGAAGGCCTGCTCGATGATGCGCGCCAGTTCGGGGCCGCGCGAGCGCCGGGCCGCCATTGTCGCGCACGCGGGGTCGTTCGCCAGCGAAGTCAGCCCGAGCGCGGCGCAAAGCTTCGGCCAGTACGGGTCGGGCGTCATGTGGACGAGCAGGATCCACGCGCCGTCACGGGTGGGGTAGGTGTTGAAGAGCGGGTTGTCGGGTGCTGTGCGGTCCATCACTTTTGGCTGGACGCCGTCGACGAGTGTCCGCGCGAGGTCGGTCGAGATGGTGTAGGCGCCAGTCTGCTGGAGGCTGATTTCGACCACCTGGCCCTCGTCGGTCTGATCCCGAAGCCGCAGCGCGGCGAGCGTAGCCGCCAGCGCGTTGACGCCGGTTGTGTGGTCGCCCTGCGCTATCCGGCTGAGCACGGGCGGTGTGTCAGGGTGGCCGACGAGACTCATGATTCCCGAGCGTGTCCAGAATGCCGAGAAGTCGAACCCCGGGCGCGAGGCCTCGGGGCCGCTCATCCCGTAGCCAGTGATGCTGACGTAGATGAGGCGTGGGTTCGCGGCGAGCGCGGCCCCTGGTGTGAGCCCGAACCTTTCGAGCCGGGGCGCCATGAAATTCGTGAGAAACACATCGGCGGTTTCAAGCAGGCGAAGGAGCAGTTCTGGCCCACCGGGGGCGTCGAGCGCGATGGTGACCGACTTTTTGCCGCGGTTTTCGAGTTCGAAAAGGAAGTTGAACGGCATGTTGCCCGGGCCGCCCGTGGGGACGACGCCGCGCATCACTTCGCCGCCGGGAGGCTCGATCTTGATGACAGTGGCGCCGAGGTCGGCCATGAGTGCGCCCGCCGACGGCGCGGCGACGTAGTTCGCGGCTTCGATGACGGTGATTCCGGTGAGTGGCGCGGGCATGGGCGTATTGAGCAATGAGCGGCGGGCAATGAGCAATGAGCGACTTGGAGATGCCGGGAAGCACTCGTAGTATCGCGGCCATGGAGCCGGCGCCCGTCCTCGTTCGCATCACCTACAGCAAGACAGAGTCGTTCCGGCGTTGCCGCAAGCAGTACTGGTTTTCGTATGTGAGCGGCGAGCCGTGGCCGCCGTCGCGGGAGAGTCCGGCCTCGCTCGTCGGCAATGGCGTGCACCGCGCGATGCAGAAGCTCTGCGAAACCGGCGACCCTGGTGACGGCGCGCACGAACTCGACCTCTACCTGCGGATGCCGTCGCACGCTATTGCCGGGCCGGAGACGGAGCATTTCGCCCTCGCGGAGGAGATCTATGCGGTTGGTGTGAAGGCGCACGAATCCATCCAAAGCGAGGCGCGCTTTGCCGAAATGGACTCATGGGTTCCATCGAAGTCCCGCGGGATCACGGTGCGTTCGAAGATTGACCGCGCCGACCGCCTCGGCCCCGACCGGTGGCAACTGATCGACTGGAAGACGGGAAAGTTCGACCTCGACGACAAGGTCGACTGGCAACTCGATATCGCGCACCTGGTGTTGCGAACGGTGATGCGGTTGCCGCGTGAAGCGTCGGTGCGCGCGCTCGGATGGAACCTTCGGAACGGGCAGCAGCGTGTGCGCGAACTCACGCGCGACGACGCAGTCCGCACGGTGGATTACCTGATGCGGTTCATGCGGACGATCGAGAAGATGACCGAATGGCCCGCGATGCCTGGCCCCCATTGCACCTTCTGCGACTGGCGCGACCGGTGCCCCGAGGCCGACCAGCTGGAGCGAACCGGCCTCGACTGGCTCGACGAAGAGTGGGAGCGAGAAGCAGAGCCGTTTTAGATGCGATGGACGCTGTGTTCCAGTGTCTCGGGCGGGAGTGGCGAGAGCAGTTCGACAATCGCGTTGGCCAGCGCCTCCGCCGAGCGATGGTCCGCCCGGCGATAGGTCACGATGCCATGGTGGGCTGTGCCCGCATTCGCGAAAGCCGTGTGAAGCCGCATGAAATCCACCGCGTTGCCCGTCACCATGGTTCGGCGGAGTTCGCTTGCACGGCGGAGTTGCGTGTCATCGCTCGCGCCGTCCGGGACTTCGACTGTTCCGAGTGCGACGTCGAATCCGGCCCGCTCGAGAGCGGCGACCAGGCGCGTGTCACACGAGTCCGCGTCGAGGTAGACACGATGTGCCATGCAGGGAGCTAACGGAGCCCCGGGATAGCGCCGCGCTGTTCGTACTCGGCAAAGAGACGGTCGGCCTCCGCCTCGTCTTCTTCCAGTTCGGCGTCCATGCGTGCCTTGTTCGCCAGGTAGTGCGCGATTGCGGCGTGCACGCCGGGGAGTTGGAGAACTCCTTCGTACGCAGCGACGATTTCCGGCGGCGTGAGGCCTTCGTTGTAGAGCAGCGAAACCTGACGCACGGAGATACCCGTGCCGGTCACACAGAGGCGGCCGCCGGCAGGGCTCGGCTTCAGGTAGAGTAGGGTACCGACGTCGATGAGTGCGGGCGCGGTCATGCGTTCGAGGATAGCAGATTGCGAATGGGCTGAATCGCAGGAGCGGCCCTTACACCACCTGATTCATGTGACTGGCTCGACGAAGAGTGGGAGCGAGAAGCGGCGCCGTTTTAGACGTGGAGGATGCCGTTCCTGAAATCGTCCGCAGTAAATGGTTCCAGGCGTGCCAGGAGCGTCCGTGCCAGTGCTTCGGGCGACTGCTCACGGCGCCTGATGACGATGATCCCCGCATGCGTCTCTCCCGCGGCGCCCCAGTCCGCCTGGAGCCTCGAAAAGTCCCGATCGTTCGCCGTCACGATGACGCGAGCGACTGAGGTCGCGAAGGCCAGCTGGTCTGCATCGGCAACTGACAGCCGGCCCGCTTCGGTCGTCGTCAGGACGTCGAACCCGAGCAGGCGAAGGGCGCGAATGAATCGGCGGTCACAGGAGTCCTCATCCACATAGAGGGTAGGCGGCACTCAGGACCCCGTCTGGTACCGCAACGGTAGGCCACGCTCTCGCTGTAGCGCCTCTTCAAACAGCCGGTCGTCCTCTTCCAGTTCGGCGTCCATGCGTGTCTTGTTCGCCAGGTAGTGCGCGATCGCGGCGTGCACGCCGGGGAGTTGGAGAACCCCTTCGTACGCAGCGACGATTTCCGGCGGCGTGAGGCCTTCGTTGTAGAGCAGCGAAATCTGGCGCACGGAGATACCCGTGCCGGTCACACAGAGGCGGCCGCCGGCCGGGCTTGGCTTCATGTACAGCAGGGTGCCGACGTCGATGAGCGCGGGCGCGGTCATGCGTTCGAGCATAGCAGATTGCGAATGGGCCGAATCGTGAGAGTGGCCCTTACACCACCTGCTTCGTGCCGCTCGTGTAGCTGTCGTGGGCTGCTTCGACCACGCGCATGTAGCGTACGCCGTCGGCGAAGCTGGTCAGTCGCACCGGCGCGCCTTCGCGCACGGAGGCGACGAAGTCCTCTTCCACCTTCCAGCCGCGGTCAGTACCGGGATCGGGAATGACCTCCGCAGGTTGGCCGCCGTGAGGGTGGATGACGGCGGTGTCGCCCATCCGCCAGCGCAGTGTTGCCTTCGAGCCGAAGACCAGGATCGTGCTCGAATCGGCGCCCACAGCGACCGAACTGAAGTGGTAGGTGATGTGCGCCCCACGCGCGAGGTGGCCCGTCACCACGTAGATATCCGGCACGGTGACCGGGGCCAGCATGCCCGTTTCGCTGTCGGTGCGTTGTGGTATGACGATATCGCCACTCGCCATGACGTCCGTGAGGTCACCGAGCCAACGGTGCACCACTTCGACAAAGATGCCGAACATCATGACGTTCTTGCCGGAGTAGTCGGCGCGCTGCCGCCAGTGGAGTGGAACCGAGGCGTCGATTGCGGAGCCGTTCAGGACATTGACCGCGACTTCGAGCACATCACCGAGTGCGCCCTCGGCGATCAGGCGGGTGATCGTCGGCCCGAGCCGGAAGTCGAACGGCGCCGGGACCAACTGCGAAACCAGCCCGGGGTGGCGTTCGCTGGCGGCGAGCATGTCCTCGGCTTCGGCAAGGTCCATCGCCATGCGCGCTTCGCAGAGCACATGCTTACCGGCTTCGAGGGCCATAATGGTGTACTCGCGGTGCCGGTAGGGCCAGGTGCCGATGCAGACAGCATCGATGTCGGGGGAGGCGCAGAGTACCTCAGGCGAATCGAACACCAGGGGGATCCCGAACTGGTCGGCGATGCGCCGGGAACTCGCGAGAGTGCGGTTTGCAACACCGACGACTTCCACGCCGTCGTTGCGGCGGAAGCCGGGGATGTGCTGGCTGGCGGTGTTCGCGCCCGCGCCGATGAGGCCGATTCGCAGTGGCATTGGGGACTCCCGGGAGGTAGTGAAGGAAGGCTAGCGGGCGGCGCCACGCGCGTCCAAGAGCAAGTGCAGGGCGATCGCGGTTTGCGGGCGAAAGGCGAACGCAGCGGCGCGACATAGGGGAGAACTCCGTATGAAAACCGGGCGAAACCCCTACCGGCAATGACGGCCGCGGTTGCTTTACTGGGAAAATGCGGTGGTATGCTGTGGGTTCGGTGCAGGCGGGGGCCTTACCGGGATCCATGCGATCCGGGTAGGGGTGCAGCGCCCTCTGTCTCCCCGTGTCCATTCCTGGTAGCAAAGGACGGTCCGTTTTGACCGAACCCCTCCAGGTTGGCCAGTTTGCCATCGTCGATGGTGAGCCGGTCGACCGGGGGCCGAACGCCGGAGTCTTCCACGGCAAAGGCCCTGCCGACGACCGCGCGGAACTGTTCCTCCTTGCCGAAGGCACGACGCCCGCGGGCGAAGCCTTCGCCGGCCACGTGATCTCCGCGCTCGGGCAGTCGTTCGGCAGCCTCGACATGAGCCTTACGGGGTCGCTCCGCCGCCTTTACGTCGAAGCTGAGGCGGCGGTGGAAGATTGGAACCGCAAGAGCATCGCGCAGCACCGGGTAGCACTCGGCATGAGCGCGTTCGGGCGGCGCGGCGCTCAGGCGGTGCTCGCCCAGGGAGGCCCGTCGGCCGCATACCATCTGCACCGCGGCACGGTCACAGCGCACTTCGCCGAATTCGCCCATGCGACGCCGCTCGGCGGCGGCCCGGCCCAACCACAGCTGACGAAGCTCGACTTCGACGATGAAGACCGCCTGCTCCTCATCTCCAGCCCGGCGCTGCAGGAAATCGACGAAGAACTGCTCACCGGCATCCTCCAGCTCCCGGCGGAGCAGGTGCTCCCGGACCTCTACCGCCGACTCCAGGAGATGCGCCAGGTAACCGTGGTGCTCGTCACCGGGCCGGCGGGGATCACCCACCGGGTGACCACGGACGAGCCAGCTGACGACGACGTCGTCATCGATGCGACGGGTTCGCGCCGTGACGAGGGAACCTACCAGCCGAGCCTGTTTATCGATGACCAGGCCGACTCGGCCGTGCAGGATGCGCGGAGCCAGCTGCTCGAAGTGACGCCGCGCCGCCAGATGGATGCGGTCGTACCGGAGTTCGAGGCGGAAGCTCCAGCCCCGCTGCTCCGCGTGGCCGGCGAATCGAGCATCTCGCTGACGCGGATGGCTGCGGAGGGCGCTGCACGGGCGGCTCGCTCGCGGGCGGCAGTCGCCACGATTGCAGCCGAGTCGCAGCGCCTGGGCCGTCCGGCATGGCACGCCCAAACGCCATCGACGCCGGTCGCGGTCATGCCCGGCAGCGGCGCGGAAGCGAGCACCTCGCGACCGAAGAAGGCGCAGAGCTTTTCGCGCGGGCTGGTGACCAACAACACCCCCGCGGCCCGCCCAGAACTGGTCTCGGAAGATTTGCCGCTCGTAGACACAATGGCTTCGGCGCAGCGGTCGCGAAACAGCGCGGCCACGCCTGTCGCCGAGACGCTCGCGAACGAATCCGGCGCCGCCATCGCCGGCGGCGCGCCGCTTGTCCGGCCTCGCCACAATATGGGTGGCCGCTGGAAGGGCGGCGGAGCGTTCGGTCACCACACGGC
The DNA here is from genome assembly GCA_964470735.1 of uncultured Anaerolineaceae bacterium. Lineage (GTDB taxonomy): Bacteria > Chloroflexota > Dehalococcoidia > Tepidiformales > Tepidiformaceae > Amarobacter. The sequence continues at coordinate 8,262 of CAYYDX010000078.1, read as the reverse complement.
GCTCGGCAGCCAGTTGCCGCCAACGTGGATGGTCATTCTCGGCGCGTTGCTCGTGCTCATCGTCATTGCCGGCATTGCGACCGTTCCGCGCATGCTCACCGACGACAACTCCGAGCGGGTGCAGTCACTCATGGAGGGCGCGCAGGAGCGAATCGCTCAGGCTGCCACGAAACCCGATCCGGGTGAGAAGCGGCAGGCACTCTCCGAAGCGCAGGCGATGCTGCTCGAAGCGCGCGACCTCGGCGGTTCGGCACAGGCCGAGCAGCTGATCAGCCAGGTAGCGGGCGCTTTGACCACGCTCGACAACGTGAAGACGCCGCAGTCGATCGAGACGGTCGCTTCGCTCGAACAGTTTGGCGCGAAGCCGGTGGCGGTCAGCCGGATGGCCCTCTCGCAGGATTCGGCCTACCTGCTCGATACGAATTCGGCGCAGGTTGTGCGGGTACCGCTGAACGGCGGCGAACCGGCGAGCATCTACAACGAAAACAAGGACCTGAAGCAGGCCCGGCCCGTCGCCATCGCGCAGCTCGAGCAGAGCGACCAGGGCGGGCCAGTGCTGCTTATCGCCGATATGGCGAACCGGTTGTGGGCGTACTCACAGGGTGGCGGGCTTCGCGTCCTTGCGTTCGCCGCGCCGGCGAACCTCGTCATCAGTGATATCGCCGTCTACGGACGCGATCTGTACGTGCTCGACGCGGGCCAATCGACGGTCTACCGGTTCGCCCAGAATGCTGACGGGTTCGCGAGCGTGCCGCAGAAGGCGCTCAGCAGCCGTGACCTCGCCAGCGCCCGGCGCCTGATGGTCGATACCGAAATCGTGACCTCGGACGCGAACGGCGTGCTGCATCGCTTCACGAACGGCCAGGTGGCGATCACGCTGAGCGAGGCCGGTATCGACAAGAAGCTGGTTTCCCCGGAAACCGCACAGGCGATCTCCAAGAACGAACTCGCGTTCCTCGACGCCGCCAACGACCGGATCGTCGTGTTCACGCGCGACGGGACGTTCGACCGCCAATACCGGGCGAAGGAGTTCGCCGGGGCGAGCGCTTTCGCGGTACGCGATGGGCAGGCGTTCGTGTACTCGGGCTCGCTGCTGCGCCGCATCGTCTTCTGAGTCGAAGGTAAGGATTGGGCGAGGCGGGTTTCGTGCGGAAGCCCGGCCATGGCATACTGAACTTCTCGTGGGACAGGTGTCTTCCAGCGAAATGACAGATTTGGCAATTTCTGCCGGCATCCCGCTGCGGGCGCCGAGTAAGAGCCGGCTTCTGCGCTGGCTGTACATTTCGCTCGGGTCGTTGCTGGTGGCGGTTGGCGTTGTCGGCATTTTCCTGCCGCTGCTCCCATCGACAGTCTTTTTCCTGATGGCCCTGGGTTGCTACGGCAAGAGTTCGCCGTCGGCCTACCGGTGGATGACGACGAACCGGCTATTTGGGCGCCACCTGCGCGAGTACCGCGAGGAGAAGGGCGCCACGATGTCGACCAAGGTCGTTTCGCTGGTCACGCTCTGGGCAGGGATTGGCACGAGCGAGTACTTCATCGACAACCTCTGGGTTCGGCTGGCGCTCGTCGCGATCGCCCTGGGAGTATCGGCGCACCTGGTCCTATTGCGAACGATCCGGCGCGACGCCTGAGGCGAACGCGGGTCACCTATGGCACTCGAGCGGCAGCCGTAAATTCTTTGTCCTTTTCTGATTTGCCCTCTTGACAACCGATTTCGAAGGAGTACTTTGGAGTCAGGACAGACGCGATTCCGAGTTGGCCGGACTGAAGAGGTTCGGGGCAAACAACAGGTTTCGCAGGCGCAGGAGGTTGCACAATGCGTACCAAGCTTCACGCCGTCTATGGAGTCTGGATTGTGCAGAGGGAAGGCCTGCGGTAGCAGGCCGGGCACAGAGATCGTCTCGGGCTGACATCCCAACAGTTCGCACTAGAACACAACCGGACGCCACGAAAAGCGCATCTACGCCGCGTTCCGGTCTCGCCCCTCGGGCGGCGAACGATGTTGTTGTCCCGGAATAATGACGATCAACTCCGGCCGGGAAAGTTCACACCTTTTCCGAACAAGTGAGTCATTCGACGGGCCCCGCAATTGCGGGGCCTGTTCGCGTCTCCTGGATACATTGTGCTGGTGGGCAGACTACGGACTGAACACGAAGGACACGAAGGGTTTGTTTTGAAAAGTGTTCGCAAGGAAGTACCGACTCGCAGTTCGGCGCAGATGTGTTCCCGGTTTCGTGTGTTCGCTCGCAAACTCCAGCCTGTCCCAAGTCTTCGTGTCCCCTGTGTCCTTCGTGGGAGACCCCCTTCTCCTGCGTCGCCCATGCCTGGTGCCCGGAAGCGGCGCTCACCGTAGGCTGACCGGGTGCCAAAGATTGCCCTTCTCGCGCTCTGCTCGCTCTTCGTTGTCGCCGCCGCGGTGGCGGTGTTCCGGCCTGCGCCGTCCGCGCGTGGCTACACGGTCCAGACCGTTGAAGTGAGCGAGGGTGGCTTCAACCCCGGCGTCTGCCGGATGAACCGCGAGTATGTGCGCTTCAAGAACGTGGGCAGTTCCCCGCGGCGCGTCATTCGCCCCGGCGTCGTGGCCGGTGACCCGCCCCTCATCGATACGGGCTACCTCAAGCCCGGCGAATACTCGAACGAGATCATCATCCCCCACGGTGGGACAACGGAGTTCTACGACGCCGACAACCTGGCGCATTCGATGACCGTCGTCACTCCTGTGTTCGTGATGTACTGGGACCCTATCTGCACGCCCGACCCGAACTACACGCCGCCCCAGCCGCCCTGCCGCGGCAATCCGTATTGCGTGCGCGCGCCCGTGACCGCCCGCGACTGAGCGCGCGTTTTCGAACGGCCGAGGCTTTCAGCAGGCCCGTTGCGGTAAAATGCAAAGCCCATGACGTTGCCGACCCCGACGACCCGCGTGATCGAGGAGACGGACTCCGCGGTCGAACCGCCGTACCACCTCATCCTTCTCGACGACAACGAGCACACCTACGGGTACGTGATCGCGATGCTCGGCAGCATCTTCGGCTACGCACCGGAGAAGGGGTTCGCCATTGCGTGCGTCGTCGACAAGGACGGCCAGGCGATCCTGATGACCGGGGCGCTCGACGAGGTTCGCCTGAAGCAGGATGCGATCCACGCTTTCGGCGCCGACCCGGCGATGCCCGAATCGAAGGGCAGCATGTCGGCGGTGATCGAGCCGGCGAACTCGCCCGGGTAGGGCGCCGTCGGCAGTTGCCAGTGCGGCGTATACTTCGCGGCGCCCGATACGAGGAGATTCGCCGTATGACTCAGCCCGCGCTCGACCAGTCCGCCATGCTCGGTGGCCTTCGCTTCGCTTACCGGGAGTGGCCGAACCCGGGCGCGCAGGCGCTCGTCCTGCTGCATGGCTTCACCGGGCACGCGCGCTCATGGGAGAGCTTTGCGCAGGCGATGCAAGCGAACTACCACGTCTACGCGCTCGACCAGCGCGGCCATGGCGATTCGGCCTGGACGGACGACTACAGCGCCGATGCGATGGTGGAAGACGTGCAGCGGTGGGTGACGGCGCTCGGCCTGAAGCGGTTCGTCTTGCTTGGTCTCTCGATGGGCGGGCGAAACGCCTACCAGTTCGCGGCGCAACACCCCGAAGAGGTTGAGCGGCTGGTGATCGTCGACATCGGCCCGGAGATCGCATCTTCAGGGTCGACCCGGATCGTGTCGGGCGTGCAGGCGAACGATGTCTTCGCCACCCCGGAGGAGGCGGTGGCCGCTGGCCGGGCCGCGAACCCTCGCGCTGACGAAGCGGAACTTCAGCACCGCACGAGGAACAACCTGATGCTGCTCGGCGACGGAACGTGGACGTACAAGTACGACAAGGCGCTCAGGACGAACCGCCTGCCTCGCCCGGCCGCGGGTGACGCCTGGGCGCTGCTCCCGAAGATCACGGCGCCCACGCTGCTCATCCGTGGCGAACTGAGCGACGTGCTCGACGAGACCGTCGCTGAGCGCATGCTGCGCGACATCACGGATTGCAGGTTCGCGCTTGTACCGGGTTCGGGCCATTCGATCCCGCTGGAAAGCCCGAAAGGCTTCCTCGAGGCGGTGAGAACCTTCCTCTAATCCGAACACGGAGGTGTGACGATGCCAGGCAGCGGTTCCGGCGCTGGTGACGGGGGCGGTGGGTCTTCTGGCGTCAGCAAACTGATTGCGCTGCTCTTTGGCGGCGGTCTCGTCGCGATCCTCTCCATCTTCGGGCCGCGATTTGTCCGAGATGACGACTCACCCAACCCCGCGCCGGCCACCCCATCGCCGCAATCGCCCGTCGGTAACGGCGCCGCCGTGACTACCGCGCCCACAATCCAGCCGGCGGTTCGAACCCCGAACCCGACCAGCGCGCCAGGCGGCGAGGACGATCTGCGTGGCGACCCCGATAACGTGATCATCACGGTCACGGTCTACGGTATGCCCGGGCGCGTGAGTGTCGAGGCGGCCGACCCGTCGGTAGCCGTTCGCCAGCGCGTGAAAGAGGTCTGCTCGCCCGACCAGATCTTCCCCGGACCGTGCGTCACCTCCTTCGTGGCGAAGCGCGGCTCGCCGCTTCTGCTCATCGGTGGAAACGCTCTCGCCGGGTACTGGCCCACGCTCGCCTACGCACGTGGCGCTGGCTGCACTATCGGTGAGGTCTCGAAGGATTTCCGTTGCCCGTTCACGGCGATGTCGGACATGTCGGTCGAAGCGCGCTATTACGGGAACACCACCCCGGACGACCGATACGAGTATCCGAAGTGCCCGAAGAACTTCGGGAATGTCGTGCCGGCCTGGACTTCGCGATGCCGATAGGAACGCGGTGTTTACGTCGAACCTGACCCTTACCACGGTATGAGTCACCCTACAGAGCGATGCGTACGGTGAGCCTCGCACGCGCACTCCTCGCGCTCACTTTGCTCCCCCTGCTGGCGTTGGGCCTCACGTCGTGTGGTGGCGGTGGCGACGACGGCCAGGTTGTCTCGCGCCTCGTCACAGCCGTCGTACCCGACGCGTCGCCGACCCTCGCGCCCGGCGAAAGCCCCACGCCGTTTGTCCCGCCCGAACTCGTGCTCTCTACGGTGCAGGTCTACCAGGCGGGCGCCGTGCTCGTTTCGGTCACCGGCGACGTTTCGGGCGGCTCTGCGAGCTTTCTCGGGCGCACATTCAAGCTGGCGAAGGGTTCGCAGAGCATGTTCGCGTTTGTCGCGGTGGATACCGAAGACCCGCCTGGCCCGCAGCCGTTGCGCGTCGACATCACGATGCCGAACGGTTCGAAGGCGACACTCGACGACACGATCACGGTGCTTAAGACCAACTGGCCGATCGATGCGCTCGAGTTCGACTCGCAAACTTCGGAACTGCTGGATCCGAAGACCGTCGCCGATGAGCAGGCGCTGCTCAAAGCCATCTACTCCGGCGTCACGCCGGAGAAGCTCTGGGATGGCCCCTGGCTGGTACCGGTGAACGGCGTGCTCACCGCGCAGTACGGCGAGCAGCGCTCGATCAATGGCAGCGCGCCGAGCGGCCACCACGGTGGCACCGACCTCGGGGCGCTCGAAGGCACACCGGTGCAGGCGACGAATTCGGGGCGCGTGGTGCTGGCGAAACAGCTCAAGGTGCACGGCAACATGGTCGTCATCGACCACGGCGGCGGGCTGTTCTCCGGGTATGCCCACCTCAGCAAGATCGACGTGACGGAGGGGCAGATGGTAAGGGGCGGCGACATCATCGCGGAGTCGGGGAACACCGGGCTTTCGACGGGAGCGCACCTGCACTGGGAGATCGCCTCGCAGGGTGTCTGGCTCGATGCGATGCGCTTCACCGACGGCACGAACGGGTTCTGACAGCGGCCTGGCGCTGGCGTTACACTACCGGCCCCCATGAATCGCCCACCGGCCTGGCGCCAGCCGCTACTCTTCCAACCGTACGAGCGGATGACGCCGTATTCGTTCTCTCGCGTGGTGGATGAGGTGCGCGCAGTCTGGTTCCCGGAACTCGAAGTCGACCTCGAGGTGCGGATCGACCCGTACGGGCCGCTCGCCTGCCTCTGGTACCACCGCATGGGCCTCGACCGGCACATCGTCTGTTTTCACCCGATCCTGAACCGTCCAGGTGTGCCGGAGGAAGTTGTGCGCTTCGTTGCGAAGCACGAACTGACTCACATCGTGGTTCCGGACCCCGGGCATTCGATTGCGTTCTGGGAGAAGGAGCGCGAAATCGGCCCGGAGCGCCAGGCGGTGTGGCGATGGGTCCGGGCGAACCTGGGGCGTGCTTTCGTCACGAACCAGTACCTGCTGCGAGTGCGCAAGGACTGGACGCGCCGCCTTCCGCGCGAACCGATCCCGTACATGCCGCATATCGCGCTCTACGACGAGCCGTTCGAGCGGCTCTGCCCCGGCGGTGGAGCGCAACTCCAGTTCGAACCGACATGGTCGCCTGGTCCGGCGCCGATGGCGCTGGAGCCCACCCCGGCGTGCCACTCAAGCCGCGACTGGTAAAGAGCGGTGGGCTGCAAGTACCCGCGAAGCGCCCCGGGAAACCGCGGTAGTTGGGGCGTCGTGCCGGCGCGCCGGTAGAGACCATCCGGCCGGTCTGGCAGGGGGCGCGCCGTTGGCGTATGGTTTGGCTCGCAAATCACCCCTGTGGAGAAGGCATTTGGCAGACGAACTTCCGCCCCTGATCACCGCTGAGATGCAGGCTCAGGTGGGCAAGGAATCCGACCCCACCACCAGCGAAGTCGACAAGACGGGCATCCGAATTTTCGCCCGCTCCGTCGGCCACACCGACGCTATCTACTACGACGAAGCGGCTGCGAAGGCGGCCGGCCATCGCGGGCTGGTGGCGCCGCCCGGCTACCTCGGCACGCCGATCTTCAACCCCAACGCCCCCTCGCGCCGCGGTGGTGGCGGCATGTTCGGCGGCCCCGAACCGAGCCGCCCGCTCAAGCGCATCCTCAATGGTGGCACCGAAATCGAGTACTTCGGCGAAATCTGCGCCGGTGACGTCCTCACCTCCACCTCGCACATCGCGAACTACGAGGAGACGAAGGGCAGTCTCGGGGAAATGCTGATTACCACCAGCAAGACCGTCTACAAGAACCAGGATGGCAAGGTCGTGGCGATCATGACCGGCACCGGCATCCGCTACTAGGAGGACGACGATGGCAGCAAAGTGGGCTGACGTTTCCGAGGGGATGGCTATCCCCGAACTGAAGAAGAACTGCAGCACCCAGCAGCTCGTGCTCTGGGCGGCTGGCTCCGGCGACTTCTACCAGATTCACTACGATAAGGACTTCGCCGCCGGCACGGGCCTTTCGAACATCATCGTGCACGGCGCGCTGAAGAACGCCTTCCTCGGCCAGCTTGTCCACGACTGGGTCGGCGGCAACGGGTCGATCAAGAAGTACGGCTGCAGCTATCGCGGCATGGACTTCCCGAACGAGGACATCACCTGCAAGGGTGTCGTCACAAAGAAGTACGAAGAGAACGGCCAGAAGCTCGTCGATCTCGAAGTCTGGACCGAGAACCCGCAGGGCAAGAAGACCACCCCCGGCTACGCCACGGTCGTCCTGAACAGCTAACCGGCGCCGAACCGCATCCCTCTCCCCCGTGCCTCCGGCAACCGGGGAGAGGGATTGCTCTTTTCCGAGGAGGATTGACTTGGCGAATCTGCTCGAAGGCAAGGTCATCGCCATGACCGGCGCGGGGCGTGGCATCGGCCGCGAATGCGCGCTGCTCGCCGCGTCCGAAGGCGCACGCATCGTGGTCAACGACCCGGGTGTGAACCCGGACGGTTCGGGGACGGACAACGGCCCCGCGGCCCAGGTGGTCGAAGAGATCAAGAAGGCCGGTGGCGAAGCTGTCGCGAACTTCGCGGATGTCTCGACGATGGAGGGTGGCGAGAGCGTCATTCGCACGGCGCTCGACACGTACGGGAAGCTCGATGGGCTCATCAACCTCGCCGCCATCCTGCGCGACCGGATGGTCTTCAACTTGACCGAAGAGGAGTGGGACGACGTCATTCGCGTCGACCTGAAGGGCCACTTCACCACGCTGAAGCCCGCGGCTGTGCTGATGCGACAGCAGCGTTATGGCCGGATCGTGAACTACAGCTCGGTCTCTGGCCTGCAGGGTAACTCGGGCCAGGCGAACTACGGAGCAGCGAAGGCTGGCGTGGCCGGACTCACCCGTGTGGCCGCGCGAGACCTCGACCGCAAAGGAGTTCCCATGACCAGCAACGCTCCCGGGG
>CAYYDX010000077.1:0-15194 GCA_964470735.1 uncultured Anaerolineaceae bacterium | reverse complement strand
CCCGAGGAAACTGAACACGATAAACGTCCGGAACGGCACAGCCGTCATCCCCGCGACAAAACTGATCCAGTCGAAGTTCACGCCGGGCATCAGCCGAGTCCAGAAGACAATCCGTCCACCCATCGTGTCGACCATGTGGTCGATACGTGACGCCGCGTGTCGGCCGATGAGCCGCGCCAGGTGCTTCCGCCCGAACTTTCGCGCCACCCAGAACGCCACCGACGACCCAAGCGTCAGTCCGATCATGCAGTAAATCGTTCCCAGCACCGGCCCCCATGCGAGGCCCGCGGCGATGAAGATCGGCACGTTCGGGATCGGCGCGAACAACACCGAAAGCGCCAGCACCAGGATGAACACCACCACCCCGACCACTCCGCGCGCCTCCACCCACTCGCGGAACGGCTCGGCGTCGATCTTGAACGACAGCCCCCAGAACGTGGTCGCGATGAAGTACAGAGCGATGACTGCGAAGAACGCCACAACCACGCCGCCGACCACCGTCTTGCGAAGCAACAACGGTGTCTGGCTGTCTTCGAACACCAGGGATTGCAGGCGCTCGCCTGTGTCGTCGTGTGGCACGTTGGCGGCCATTACAACACACGCACTTCGAGAAACAGGTACAGGACCGGGAAAACGAACAGGAGCGAATCAAGCCGGTCGAGGAATCCGCCGTGACCCGGCAACAAGCCCGATGAGTCTTTCACCCCCATGCGCCGCTTCATCCAGCTTTCCAAGAGGTCTCCGAGCATCGCCGCCGGCGGCAGCGCGACCGCCAGGTGCAGCATCGTGCTCGACGCAACCCCCGTGTCGAACAGCCGGTTCAACAGCAGCACAGCGGCGAAGCCAGCGACGAACCCGCCGGCCGCCCCCTCCCACGTCTTCCCGGGGCTGATCTTCGGCGCCATCTTGTGCCGCCCGACCGCCTTGCCCGTCGCGTACGCGCCGGTATCGACGGCAAAGGTCGCGAGGAGACCGAGGAAGAACCACTCGCGCCCCAGTTCGACGTCGCGAACGAGGACGAACGTCGAAAGAAGGAACCCGAGATAGACGATACACCAGGCGAACACCCGGTACGGCTTGCGTGGCCCGAACGCCTTCACCGGCAGGTAGCCCAACGCGGCGAACACCACCGCCACACCCGCCCCGACCAGGAAGAACCGGTTGCTGCTGTGTGCGAGCACGACCAGCGCCGGCGCCACGACCAGCGCGGGGGCTTGCGACACCACGTTCCGCATTGGCGCCGAAGGGATGAGCCAGCCGTGCACGAACTCTACCGCCGCCAGCAACGCCACCACCCCGAGCCCCACGGCGAACACCCACCCGCCGAGCCACACCAGCCCCAGCACGAGTGGCAGCCCAATCGCCGCGGTAGTCAGCCGGAGTTGGAGATTCGACATCTCCCTAAGCCTATCGGGCCGCGCCGAACCGGCCAGTGGCCCACACAACACAACCCTTCGGGGCCGCGACAGCTACGGAGCGGTGGGCTCGCTGCAACCTCAACCGTCGCGCGTTTCACCACCGTCTTACCCTGCGACGAAGTCCAGCGGGTTCGCCACGTACTCCCACCCAGGCGGGAACCCGGGGTGATTGCTGATTTGCCAGTGGAGGTGCGCCCCCGCCGGGCCGGGTGGTTCAACCCTCCCCGTGAAACCAACCTCGCCGATGAGTTCGCCATCGACCACGCGCTCGCCGCTCGTCCGTGGCGTTCCGGCGAGGTGCGCGTACAACGACCACCACGGCGTACCCGGATGGTCGATCACGACGCAGACGCCGAAACTCCCGTCGCCCCAGCCATCCTCCGGCCGGTGCACCGTGAGCGTCCCCGCCGCCGGCGCGTAGACCGCTGTGCCCACGGCCATGCCGCCGAAGTCCACACCCCGGTGGAAGTACCCCCCGTAGTCCTGCCGGTACCCGCCGGTGATGACAGCCAGTGGCATCTCGACCGGGTAGCGTGAGAACACCAATCGCCGCGATCCGCCAGCGTCCGCATCCTTCGTCCCAGCTACAGGGCGCAGCAGCCGCTGGCCCACGAAGATCACGTCCGGGTTGGGTATCCCGTTGAGTTCACAGACCGCCGCCACGCTGACGCCCCAACCAGCCGCTATCTCGCCGAGCGTGTCGCCCGGGCGGACGGTGTAGCTGCGAACGCGTTCACCCCACGGCGCCGGCCCGCGCCGGTCCGCCACCAGCGAGCCGGGAATCACAAGCGTCCAGCCGGCCTGGAGCACGTCCACGTCGGCGATCAGCCCGGAGTTCGCGGCAACCAACTCTGCGATCGTGCAGCCTTCACTGGTGGCAATGCCCGACAGCGTGTCGCCCGGGCGGACGGTGTAGGTCTTCTGTTCCGAAAAGAGTCCTTGCATCCGCCCATGACACCCGCTCGGCCACCGCGCTCCAACCGCCCCCCGTCACAGCGGCAGTCCTACGTCCGGAATGCCTCGAGATCCTCGGGCAGCAATCCGCCGAACTTCCGCTTGCGCCGCCCGTACTCCGCCAGCGCGATATCCGTGTCTTCCCGCCCAAAGTCCGGCCAGAACGTATCGGTGAAGTACAACTCCGCATACGCCGCCTGCCAGAGCAGGAAGTTCGAAATACGCATGTCGCCGCCCGTGCGAATCAGCAGATCCGGGTCCGGCGCGCCTGCCGTCGAAAGGTACTTCGAAACCGTCTCCTCGGTGACCTCCGACGCTGGCAGCTCCGCCGTCATCATCGCCTGCACGGCCATCAGGATGTCGTCCCGGCCGCCGTAGCTGAAGCAGATGTTGAGCGTCATCCGCTGGTTCTCGCGGGTGAGCGCAATCGCCTCCGCCACCTGCTTTTGCAGCCACTCCGGCAGCGTTTCGATGTGCCCGAGCATCCGCAACTGGATGCCGTTCTTGTGGAGATTGTTCGTCTCTCGCTTGATGAAGTAACGCAGCAGGCGGATGAGCAGCCGGACTTCCTTCTCCGGCCGGTTCCAGTTCTCCGTGCTGAACGCGTAGAGCGTCAGGTACTGCACACCGTGGTCGGCGAACCGCTCGATCACCCGCCGGATATTCTCCGTTCCTGCCCTGTGCCCGGCCGCGCGCGGGAGCCCCCGCTGCGTCGCCCACCGCCCGTTGCCATCCATGATGACCGCCACATGCCGGGGCACACGCCCGCCCGAAATCGGCGATATCAGGTCGCCGAGATAATCGGCACGTTCGGCCGCGGGGGAGGCCGGCTCAGACTTCAAGCAGGTCAGCCTCTTTCTTCTTCGCCTCGGTGTCCACTGCCGCCACATGCCGGTCGGTGATCTTCTGCAGTTCGTCCTCGCTCCGCTTCAGGTCGTCCTGCGAGCACTCGCCGTCCTTCTCCGCCTTGCGAAGCTCCTCGTGCGAATGCCGCCGCACGTTCCGGATCGCCACCCGCGCCTCTTCGGACTTGTTGTGAAGCATCTTCACCATGTCCTTGCGGCGCTGTTCGGTGAGCGGCGGGATCGGCAGCCGCATCGTCTGCCCGTCGATCGCCGGGTTCAGCCCGAGATCCGAGGCCTGGATCGCTTTCTGGATCGCCTGTACCGCGCCGCGATCCCACACCTGGATCGTGAGCAACCGCGCTTCAGGCGCGTTGATCGTCCCGAGTTGCTTCAGCGGCGTAATCGCACCGTAATAGTCGACCGGCAATGTCTCGATCAGGCTCGGGTGGGCGCGCCCCGTGCGGATACCGTTCAGTTCGCGCCGGAACGACTCGATCGCCGAGTCCATCTTCTCATCCGCGGTCAGGAGAATTTCGTCCGGGTCAGCCATGGCTACATCCTCCGAAGTTCAAGCGCCCCGGCGGCCTCAGCCTTCAGGGTGGCTCGAAACGATTGTCCCGATTCTATCGCCCCGAAGCGCATGGAGGACGGCATCCGGCGCCGCCACATCGAACACCACGATGGAGAGATGGTGCTCCATGCACATGGAAAGCGCGGTAATGTCCATCACCTGCAGCCGCTTCTGGATCGCGTCGAGATGGCTCAGGCTCTCGAACTTGCGAGCCGTCGGCACTTTCGCCGGGTCGGCGTCATAGACGCCGTCCACGCCGTTCTTCGCCATCAACAGCACTTCGCAGTCCGTCTCGATGGCCCGCAACGCACCCGCCGTGTCGGTCGTCATGAACGGGTTGCCAGTCCCGGCCGCGAAAATCACCACGCGCCCCTTCTCCAGGTGGCGGATCGCCCGCCGCCGGATGTACGGCTCGGCCACCTGTGGGATGGGCAGCGCGCTGAGCGTCCGCACTTCCACGTTCAGCTTCTCGATCGCGTCCTGCAGCGCCAGCGCGTTCATGATCGTGCCGAGCATGCCCGCGTAGTCCGCCGTCGCGCGGTCCATGCCTGTCTCCGCCACCACCGCGCCACGCCAGAAGTTGCCGCCCCCAACGGAAACGGCAACTTCGATGCCTTCATTCGAGGCGTCGCATATCTGGCGCGCCAGGTCGTTCAGCGTCACCGGGTCGATGCCGAACGGGCGATCGCCCATCAGGGCCTCGCCGCTCAGCTTCACGAGGGCGCGTTTGTGGCGCGGCAACTCCAACGCTCCCACCTCGTGCCTTAGCGGCCCAGTTCGAACCGCGTAAAGCGGCGAACGCGGATGTTTTCACCGGTCTTTGCGACCGCGTCCTGCACGAGCTGCTCGATCGTCCGCGAAGAATCGCGGATGAACGGCTGGCTCAGCAGGCAGACCTCTTCGTCCGAGCCTTCGTGCTTCGCGCGGTCGGGGTCGTCCTTCGAAACCAGCGCCGGGTTCATCGCCGCGATCTGCATCGCCACGCTGCGCGCCAGCCCGCGAAAGTCCTCCGTATTCGCCACGAAGTCGGTCTCGCAGTTCACTTCGACCAGCACGCCAATGCGCCCGCCGGCGTGGATGTACGCCTCGACCACACCGTTCGAGGTCTCGCGCTCCGAGCGCTTGGCCGCCGCCGCGATGCCCTGCTCGCGCAGGATAGCCTTCGCCTTGGCCGAATCGCCGTTCGCCGCCTCGAGCGCCCGCTTGGCGTCCATCACGCCGGCCCCGGTCTCCTCGCGCAGCGCCTTAATCTGCTCAGTGGTAATTGCCATTGGGTTCGCCTACTCCTGCGCCGGGGCCTGGGCAGCGGCCTGCGCCGTCGCCGAAATCGTCGTTACGGTTGCCGCTGTGTCTTCGCTGGCAACGTCTTCCGGCGAGGCCGAGAACGTCCCCGCGTCGACTGCCGCGCGAGCGAACTCCTCGGCCGAAACCGCTGTGCCCGCGCCCGCGCCCGACTCCTTCGCCGCGCGCCCCTCAATGGCCGCGTCGGCAACCTTGCCCAGGATCAGCTTGATCGCCCGGATAGCGTCGTCGTTGCTCGGGATCGGATAGGCCACCGGGTCCGGGTCGCAGTTCGTATCCACGAGCGACACGATCGGGATGTTGAGCCGCTTGCACTCCGCCACCGCGATCGCTTCCTTCACCGTGTCGATGATGAACACCGCGGCCGGCAGCCGGTCCATCTGCTTGATCCCGCCGAAGTAGCGGTTCATCCGCTCGATCTCGTTCGAGATGTCGAGTTGCTCCTTCTTCGTCAGCCGCGAATAGTCGCCGCGCGCCATCGAAGTCTCGAGCGTCTGCAGGTGCTTGATCCGGCTCTGGATCGTCCGGAAGTTCGTAAGCGTGCCACCGAGCCAGCGGTTGTTCACATACGGCAGGTTCGAACGCTGCGCCTCGAGCTCAACCGTCTCGCGCGCCTGCTTCTTCGTGCCGATGATGAGCACGTCCGAACCGGTCGCTACCACGTCGCGAATGAACGTGATCGCCGAATCGAGCCGCGTCACCGTCTGCTGCAGGTCGATGATGTGGATGCCGTTCCGCTCGGTGAAGATGAACTGCCGCATCTTCGGGTTCCAGCGCCGGGTCTGGTGGCCAAAGTGCACACCAGCTTCCAGCAATTGCTTCATGCTGACAGGCGTAACCAGGGGATCCTCCAACGTGCGACGCCATAGATTTGGCCCCCTCGCGAGAGGCCACAGCGCCGCCTGAGAAACACAACGCTTCGAGACTATCCGGAAACCGCCTCACGCGCGAGCGAAATTCCGGCCCGCGTTGCCCATTCCACGTTCCTCTCCTCTTTCCACTTTCCACTTCCACCCCTACCCTTCCGCCCATGCGTGTTTCTCTCATGGGCCAGGCCGCTTTCGGCGAGGCCGTCTTCAAGCGCCTCCTCCAGGACAACGTCGACCTCGTCGCCGTCAGCGCACCCGCCCCCTCCGGCGACCGCAAGGACCCGCTCTGGGCCGCCGCCGAAGCCGCCGGGCTCCCGGTCATCGCCACACGCTCACTGAAAACGCCCGAAGGCAAGGCCGCCTGGAAGCAACTCGCCGCCGACCTCGGCGTGATGGCCTTCGTGACCGATATCATCCCCAACGAAGTCCTCGAATACCCCGTGAAGGGCACCATCCAGTACCATCCCAGCCTCCTCCCGCTCCACCGTGGCTCCAGCGCCATGAACTGGCCCATCATCAACGGCGCCACCGAAACCGGCCTCAGCATCTTCTGGCCCGACCAGGGCATCGATACCGGCCCCATCCTCCTCCAGAAGACCACACCCATCGGCCCGGACCAGACCATGGGCGACCTCTACTTCAACAACCTCTTCCCCATGGGCGTCGACGCACTGGCCGAATCGGTGGCACTCGTGACCGCCGGCAAAGCTCCCCGCATCGAACAGGACCACGCGCTCTCCACCTACGAACCGCCCTGTGGCGAAGGCCACGCCCGCATCCGCTGGTACAAACCCGCCGAGGTCATCTATAACCTCGTCCGCGGCTGCAACCCGGCCCCCGGCGCCTGGACCACCTACAACGACCTCGAACTCAAGCTCTTCGACTGCCGCCTCACCGGCCAACAGGAACCCGGCATGCCCGGCCGCGTCCTCCGCATCGACGACGAAGGCTTCGACATCCGTCTGAACGGCGGCGTCCTCCGCGTCCTCCGCGTCCAACCAAAAGGCGCGAAGAAGGTCCGCGCGGCCGAGTGGGCGAGGGAGGCAGGGCTGGCGGCGGGCGCCCGGTTCGGGTAAGGTATCGCAACTGGCGGCAGGAGCAGGAGAGTGTTCAAAGACAGAAGTCTCCGCCTTCTGTGCGCGGGGCTGATCGCGTTGGTATGCGGAGCACTGACCGCGCTGTTCGTGTCCAGCCAACTGGGCGACGTTGCTCCACTGCAACGAGCGCTGGTGACTGTGTGTTGGACCGTGGTGCTGGGAGGCTGCAGCGGGGTCATGGCGTACGTGACGCTGGCGTTCCTGCCGAGGACTCGAGCGTGATTGCCGCTAAGGACACGCGCGAGCAATTACCCACACCTCGGCGGGCTCACCTCGCGCAATCCCCGAGAATCTGGGCTGCGACCCGCAACTGCCGTCCACCGCATACCCGACGACCCGGCCGCCCACTGTCACAAGCGCTACTTCCTCTTTCTTGAGCACTTGAGCATCGGGGCCAGCGAACCCCGAATCATCCGCTACGACGTCCTGAACCCGCTGCAAGTCAGTCGGAGTCACCCAAGGCAGCCAAGGCAAGTGTTCCGACTTCCCTATGTCCACAGCAGAGCTAGCTGTCAATGCCGCCGACGGGATTACAGCGAGCGCGAACATGCGGAACCATCGGCGAGCGGTCACTCCCCAAAGCGCTGACGCACTTAACCAAAAAACCGGAAACGCCGTGACCAAGACCCAAGACCAGGGCACCGCTGCAGCCGGCAATGCCCACCACGTGCGCCGGTTAGCTACCCGAATAGGAAGGGCATCTCCACCAGGATGGGACACCATAACTGCAAGCTCCCGGCTCGACGGTTCAATCGAAATAGAGATGGTGCCATCGCCTGGGCCTGGCACATAAAGTTCGCCAGCGCGGCGGTTCACCCCAGACCACACGTTCAGCATCAGCCACTTCGCAGGTTCGCCCTCTTGGCGTAAACGCACGCTAACCTTTGATCCAGCAGGCCCACCGATACGAGTAGCGGAATCGATTTTGATATCGGCAGGCGGTGGGTATTCTGTCGCGATGAACGAATCGCCTGCCACGGCGGCCGTCAAGTTGGAAGCGCCCGGTCCGGTCAGTCGGAAGTTTAAGACGTTTCGCCCGGGGCGCGCCGCACCGAACGGAGGATAGTTTGAAAACGTGAGGTCCAGTTGATCCGAGCGTTCCCATCCACGCACGAAACCGTTGACCAGATCGACGCTCGACCACTCGACGAGCGGCTGGCCGTTGAGTTGAGAGCCCGGCGCCAGCTTCAACTGCAGAAATGTCTGACCCTCCCAACTTCCCTCCAAATACGCTCGCGACCTAAGTCCTTGGAGACCCTCGATGACGGCGTGGACGGCTACAGCCACGCCAGTTGAGCCAGGCTGGCCGCCCGCGACGCCTCCTGGCAGGTTCACCACAACTTGAACCTCGGCCGACGGCCCGTCGAGCAACCCGTCTTTGGAAAGGCCAAGTTCCGCGAAGGAATGCCGACCCGGCTGGCCGGCCTGGGTGCCACTTATGCAAACCCACGCCAGCACGAAGGCGAGCCCAATCGCCGTACCGCTAAGGAACCGTGATGATCGAGCCATAGCCGTTGCTCTCGACCAAATGCGACCCGTCCGCCCACCGATAAGTCTCCGGGTTGGCGAGATACTGTGAGTTGGTCAATATGCCGTAGTCGTCTGACACGAATGTATTGATGTATATGATCCTTGTGTTCCAATAGTATTCGCTTTCATCCGGATACGTTGTGTTGCCTTCAGTGCTCGTATAGGTGTTACTGCAGAACCACGAAGTTCCCAGCCATTCGTAGTCGCGATGGCTCGTGGAGACGATGTAGAATCCCCACGTCTGGTTATAGTTCCTGTCCTGCCCTGGATCAGCATACAGTCTCATGTGCTGATCCCAGCTACAGCTGTTGCCAGCTTTCTTACCGTTGTCCGAATCGTAGAAGTCTCCCGGCCCGGTGACGACCATGTGGAGTGAAATTGGCCCACCCGAGGAACACCTTTGATCGAACAGGGTCGGATCACCGCCACATCCATCAATTCGGTCTTTCACCTTATCGATCTCAGCGTTGCCCTTCCAGAGGTAACGGACGGGCCAGTCAACATTTGTGCTATAGCCGGGGTTTCCCCCGTCGTAGTTCATGAAGCGATCCAACGAATTGGGGGCGAACACCCAAGAAAAATTCTGGGTAGTCCAAGCCTCGGCTTGGCGAGAAGGTCGAACGATATGTGCCACAGACAACGTCATGAGCGCTAGTGCACCGACCGTCGCCACTAACCAGAAGCAGATCTTTCCCAGCGTCAGCACAGAACTTACCCCTTCTTTCGAAACCAGAGAAATCCATAACCTGGAGCAACGCGGTCGGTGACTAGTCGTCATTGAAACCAGCCGGGCATCGAGCCGCGGATGGGAGATCCGCCAGAGACTCTCCCCCACTCGACGACCACAGTTCCGCTCCGGTTGCGAGTTCCCAAATGGTCGTCGGTGGCTCGACTCCCGGGACCGGGTTCGGCTTAGCGTCATCTCCGATCCACCGCCCCGACCCCGGCGCTTTAGGGTCGGGTGCCCGGCCGGGAGCCAGTTCCAGGAAATGACCCGACGAATCGACCGTTGCCGTCAACACCGAGACGTTCGTCCATTCGAATTCCTGCGTCACCTGCCGAGTACCGCGACAGCTGAGGAACTTCCAGGGCCCGCTTGAACTAATTGGGCTGTCGAGAATCAGCGTCAAGGTCACCGCTCGCGATGGTTCCAGAGTCGACATCAACCGGTCGTCGGTCACAACGAATTCAGTGTCCCCGACTATATGCGCAAGTTCCGCTGAACTTTCCACCGCTCCGCGCCCTCGAGCCTTCAGGTCGGGGGCCAGTGTCGGTGCTGGCTCGCCTGGCGCACGTACCACCGTCAGTCCGCCTTCACTATCGTCGCCCCGAGCGACTACCGACACCGTCCCGGCTATCAGGGCTAGTCCGCCCCAGAGCACTAACATGAGCCTAGGCTGCAACAGCCGCATCGTGACAACCCCCGTCAGAATGTGGACAGGGTAGGGCTGGCCTGAAGGCGGCCGTTGATCGATCTAAACGATTTTTCGATCGTTTTCGATCATTTCCTTGACCAACGGCAGGCAGCACTCCTGGTGCACGCCGCCCCAGAGCCTCAGTTTGTCCCGCTCGAGTGGGATATCGGTCCCCGCGAACGCCGCCTGGCAGAAGTCGTTGATGTGCCGGCGCACAGTAGCCTGCTCGCGCTCTATCAACCGCGCGATCTCCTCGTTCCGGTACCCCTGCGGTATCAGCGAGAGCACGCGAGATTCGGCTACCGTGGCCCCACGGTAGTGCCGTGCCCGGATTTCGCGCCAGAGTGTCTTCGGGTCCAGCAGCTGGGTCATCCCTAACCTCCGCCCCCCCCCCGGATCCGCGTCTTCGCCGCACACCCGCCGGGGAGTTCGCCACCGTTCTACCACATTCCCGCCTGGCGTTTCCACCACAACAGGTGAATTAACCCGCATCCCTGGCTCAGCTGGGCCGCGTCATCTCGATCGGCACCACCCAGGCGTCGAACTCGGCCGCCGTCAGGTAGCCGAGCTTCAGCGCCGCCTCCTTCAGGCTCGTGCCTTCCTTGTGCGCCGTCTTCGCAATGCTCGCCGCCCTGTCATAGCCGATGTGGCGGTTCAGCGCCGTCACCTGCATCAGGTTCTTCGCCAGGTTCTCCTCGATTCGCGGCAGGTTCGGCTGGATGCCCGTCGCGCAGTGGTCGTTGAACGCCGAACACGCGTCGCCCAGCAACTGGATGCTCATCAGCGTGTTGTGCACCATCACCGGCTTGAACACGTTCAGCTGGAAGTTGCCCTGGCTGCCGCCAAACGCCACCGCCGCATCGTTCCCGAACACCTGCACCGCAACCATCGTCATCGCCTCCGACTGCGTCGGGTTCACCTTTCCCGGCATGATCGAGCTGCCCGGTTCGTTCTCGGGGATGGTCAACTCGCCGATACCGTTCCGCGGGCCCGAAGCCAGCCAGCGCACATCGTTCGCGATCTTCATCAGCGCCCCCGCCAGCGTCCGGAGCGTCGCGCTCGTCGCTACCAGCGCATCGTGCGCCGCCAGCGCCGCGAACTTGTTCGGTGCCGAGACGAACGGGTAGCCGGTCTCCGTCGCGAAGTACGACGCGGCAAGGTCGCCGAACTTCGGGTGCGCGTTCAGGCCCGTGCCCACCGCTGTACCACCGATAGCCAACTCGTACAGTCCCTGCTCCGCGTGGCGCACCCCGGCCAGCGCGAAATCGAGTTGCGCCACCCAACTCCCGACCTCCTGCCCGAGCGTGATCGGCGTCGCATCCTGCAGATGCGTCCGCCCCACCTTCACGATGTCCTTGAACGCCTCCGCCTTCGCCGCAAGCGTGTCGCGCAGCCGCTGCACGTTCGGGTACAGGTGCGCGTTGAGTTGCTCCACCACCGCGATATGCATCGCCGTCGGGAATGTATCGTTCGAACTCTGCCCCCGGTTCACGTCATCGTTCGGGTGGATTGGCGTCTTCGAACCCATGACCCCGCCGGCCAGTTCGATGGCCCGGTTCGAAATCACCTCGTTTGCGTTCATGTTCGATTGCGTGCCCGAACCGGTCTGGAAGACGACGAGCGGGAAGTGATCCAGCAGCTTGAGCGAAATAACCTCGTCGGCGGCCTTCGCGATCAGATCGGCTTTTTCGCGCGGCAGTTCGCCGAGATCGGCGTTCGCCAGCGCGGCGCCCTTCTTCAGGATGCCGAGCGCGCGAACCACGCTCTTCTCCATGCGGTACCGCTCCGTGCCGATGGGGAAGTTCTGGAGCGAGCGCTGCGTCTGGGCGCCCCAGTATCGCGAGGACTCAACCTCGATGGCGCCCATGGAATCGGTTTCGGTACGGGTAGACATGGCCTGAGTGTAACGCGCCGCGCCCCAACGACGGACCGCGCACGCGGCGGCCACCACCGCTACAGGTGGCGCTCGAAGTACTCCATCACCCGCCGCTCCTGGTACTCCAGGCCCTTCGCATCGCGCGGCATGTGGCGCTCCTCGGGGAACACCAGCAGGTCGTAGTCACGGTTGGCCTCGGTCAGCGCGACGATCAGCCGCGCGGTGTGCCGGAAGTGCACGTTCTCGTCGGTCATCCCGTGCACAAGCAGCAGCTTTCCCCGCAGCTTCGCCACATGCGAGAGTACCGAGCTATCGCGGTAGCCCTCCGGGTTCGACTGCGGCGTGCCCATGTATCGCTCGGTATAGCCGGTGTCGTAGCCGTCCCAGTCGGTCACCGGCGCGCCACTCACACCTACGCGAAACACCTCGGGCGCGCGCATCATCGCCATGCAGGTCATGTAGCCGCCGTAGCTCCAGCCGTAGATGCCGACACGGTCCGGGTCGATGTATGGCGCTTTCGCAAGCTGGCGAACCGCCGCCACCTGGTCGTCCACCTCCACCGTGCCCATCCGGTCGGCGATCGCCGATTCGAACGCGAGGCCGCGGTTCGCGCTCCCGCGGTTGTCGACCTTGAGCACCACGAAGCCCTGCTGCGCGAGGTACTGTGCGCGCAAATCCACCGTCAGCGACCAGTCGTCGACCACGCGCTGGGCGTGCGGCCCGCCATACACCGAGACCACGACCGGATAGCGCCGCCCCGGTTGGAGCGAACCCGGTTCGTAGACCGCGCCGTGCATGAGCGTCCCATCGGCGGCTTCGAACGTGCGAAGGTGTGGCGCGCGAAGGCCCAGTGCCTCGGCGCTGGCTGACTCATTCGCGAAAAGAACAATCGGCGCCTGGCCCGGCCGGTGGACGCTGACCACCGGCCCGTGTTCCAACGTGCTCCGAACATCGACGAACGCGCCGCCGCGCCTGGCCACCACCGCACCGTGAAAGCCGCGCTCCGGCGTCAGTTCCGTTATCGGCCCGCCAGAGAGCGGGACGCTGCAGAGCCGCCGTTCGAGCGGGGTCGGCAGGGTCGCAGTGAAGTACACCGTGTCCGCCGCTTCGTCGACGCGGTTGATGTGCGTGACCATCCACTCCCCCGATGTCAGCGCCACGCACGATCCGTCGGCCGAGTACCGGTACAGGTGGTTAAAGCCGCTTCGCTCGCTGAGCCAGAGAAATCCACCATCCTGGAGGAAGTCGGTGTCGCCGTTGAGGTTGAGCCACGGCGACTGCTGCTCTTCGAGCAGAATGGTAGCCGCGCCTTCGGCATCGAAGGCCAGCAGGCGCAACGTCCGCTGGTCGCGCGAAAGCACCTGGCAGGTCAGCGTTCCATCGGGCCGCCAGCCGACGCGCGCGATATAGATGTCCGTGTCCGCGCCGAGGTCCATCCACCTGGTCCGCCCGTTCGCCAGGTCAACCACGCCGAGTTCGAGGATGGCGTTCGGTTCGCCCGCGAACGGGTAGCGGTGGGGCTCGTTCTCCACCGCACCCTTCCCCTGGTGGACGATCGTGTAGTCCGTGATGTGGCGGCTATCAGCCTTGATGAAGGCGATCTGCGAGCCATCGGGACTCCACCAGAACCCGTGCTCCCGGTCGAGTTCCTCCTGCGCGATGAACTCGGCGAGGCCGTTTGTCAGCCCCGGTTCGGCGCCCGACGTGACCCGCCGGGCCGTCCCCCCGGAGGCGGGCAGCACCCACAGTTCATCGTCGCGCACGAAGGCGACCTGCGACCCATCCGGCGAGAGGTGCGGGTCGATCGCGCCCTGCGACCCTTCGAGTTCGGCGAGTTCGCCATCGGCCACAGCCACCCAGAGCCGCCCACCACCGGGCACGAGCAGCACCTGCGTGGCCGCCTTCTCCGCGAACTGGTAGTCGGTCACGCCCAGTTCGCGCAGGCGCGCCCGCTCGCGTCGCAGTTCCTCCTCCCGCGAAAGCGCCGACTCGTCGGTCGAAGTCGGTGGCGGCCCGGCGAGCACGCGCTTCTCGCCCGTCGCGAGATCGTACCGCCAGAGGCTTCGAACCAGGCTCCCTTCCTCGCTGAAGAGGTATGTGACCGCCGCCCCATCGGGCGTGAACTGGATACGCCCCGGGACCACCGTGCCCGGTCTTGGGAACCCCGCGACCTGCGCGAGCGTGAGCGTTTCGTATGGCTTCGTCATCGGTCGAATGCCTCCGCCCGCAATGCCTCGATGTCCGCCATCGTTTTCGGGATCGCCGCCGTGAGCGTCCGGCTTCCCGACTCCGTGATCAGCACGTCGTCTTCGATCCGGATGCCGCCGAAGTCGCGCAGGGCATCCACTTTCGCCCAGTCGACGCAGTCGGCGAACTGCTCTCGCCGCTGGCGGTCATCGATGAGCGCCTTGATGAAGTAGATGCCCGGTTCGATGGTCACCACGTACCCCGGTTCGAGCGGGAGGTCGGCCCGCAGCCACTTCAGACCGAACCGGTCGCTCGGAGCGCGCCCGGCGAGGCACCCGCCGGCGTCGTGCGTCGAAAGCCCGAGCATGTGGCCAAGCCCGTGGGGGAAGAAGAGTGCATGCGCATCGCGGTCGACCAACTCCTCGGCGCTGCCGCGGAGCAACCCGAGCGAGACGAGGCCGTCAGCAATCCGGGCACAGGCCGCGAGGTGGAGGTCCCGGTACTCGACCCCCGGCCGCGCGCCGGCGATGGCCGTCTGCTGCACGTCGAGCACGAGTTGGTACAGGTCCCGCTGCGCTCCCTCGAACCTGCGCCCGGCCGGGAACGTCCGCGTCACATCGCTGGCGTACCCTTCGTACTCCGCGCCCGCATCCATAAGCACGAGTTCCCCGTCGCGCATGGCCCGCTGCGTCGGCGAAAAGTGCAGTACGGCGCCGTTCGACCCTGTGCCCACGATGCTGCCGTAGGCAGTGCGTTCGGCGCCATGGCGGAAGAACTCCGCCTCGACTTCGACCTGCAACTGGCGCTCGGTCATGCCCGGACGAACGTTGCGCAGCGCGTACAGGTGCCCCGCCAGTGAGGCGTCGGCCGCGCCCTGCATCAGTCCGACCTCGCCGGGGTCTTTCGCGCGCCGCGCTTCCGTAACCTGCTCACTCAAGCGCTCCGAGAGCGTCTCATCAACGGCAAGCTCAAGCGCCAGCCAGTTCTCGATCCCGTATGCCCGGTGCCGCCGCACGATGTCCGGGTTGCCGAGGATCGCCAGCGGCTCACTCCGGCGCTCTTCGAGCCACGTCTGAAGCGCCTCGATCGGCCGCACCGGCAACCCGGTAGTCCCGGCCAGGGCTTCGTGG
>CAYYDX010000076.1:0-15349 GCA_964470735.1 uncultured Anaerolineaceae bacterium | reverse complement strand
GCACACGGTCGACAACGCCGGACCGGACCGGAATACGTGCCCCGGTGACGGCGGCGTGCATGCGGCGGATGCGGCGACCTACCTGGGAATCTCCGACCCGAACGCGATCATCCTGGTCACGCCGGTGAACTACACCGGGGCGCCAGTGGCGCTCAACTTCTATCCGTCGGTGGCGCCGGCGTGGTGCCCGGGCGTGACGAGCCAGTGGGTGCTGTTCACGAACGACGGAAGCGCGATCCCCGCCGGAATCAAGTTCAACATCCTGGTCATCAACCAATGACGCCGCGCCGGCTTGCCCTGCTCTCGGCGGGCGGGTTCGGCGCGCTAGCGCTCGGCGCTTCCGCGCTCGCCCAGTCGGCCAGCGGCAACTACGACCTTTCGTGGCGCACGCTGATGGGTGGCGGCAAGAGCGATGGTGGCGCGTACGTCGTCCAATCGGCGATTGGGCAGCCACTAACGAAGAGTTCCTCGGGCGGCGCCTACACCGTCAGCAGCGGGTATTTCGCGGGCGGGCAGGACAAGTTCAAGCGCTTCCTGCCCTTCCTCTCGAAGGACGGCTTCAACTAACGCTGGCCTTCGGTTCGAAACGGAACGGCCGCCTTTGGGAGAGGCGGCTTTTTCGTGCCCGGTGCGTTTGTCGGTGGACCGGGTGCGATGCCAAGATGCGCGCACATTCCCACTGCCTGGAGGCATCGACTCGCACGTGAAAGTCCCGATCGAAGAGGGCTACTTCCGCATCCCCGACGACCCCGCCGGTTCGCCCGTGCTGCTTGGCTCGTATAGCCCGGCGGCGAAGACCTATTTCTGGCCGCGCCGCAAGCGCTGCCCCATCACCCTGGAGGCGGTTGAAGACTGCGAACTGTCGTCCGAGGGCGTCATCTACTCGTGGACGTTCGTCAAACTCCCGTGGCTCGGCAGCATGGAAGCCGACGCGGGCGGTGGCTTCGGCGCGGTGCAGGTGGATTTGCCCGAAGGTGTGCGCATCCAGGCGCCGCTCGAAGGGGAGATGGGTGACTGGGAGATCGGCCAGCGGGTGAGACTCGTGACCCGCACGGTTGAAACGGCGAAGAACGGCGACGAACTGTGCACCATCGCCTTCCGGCTGGTGGAGGCCGCATCATGAGCATGGAACGCGACGTTTACGTTATCGGTGTCGGGATGCACCGCTTTGGCAAGCACGACATCAGCCGGCGCGACATGCACTACACCGCGGGGATATCCGCGCTCGAGGACGCCGGGATCTCGTTCCGCGAGGTTGGGTCGCTGTACACCGGCTTCATCGGTGGCGCGATGCTCGACGGGGTGACCTACGCGAAAGACCTCGGCCTAACGGGGCTGCCCGTCGTACATGTCGAAAACGCGTCGGCGACCGGGTCGTCGGCGTTCCGCGAGGCGGTGATGGCGGTGGCCGGGGGTTCGAGCGAGATTGCGATGGCAATCGCGTTCGACGGGCGGCTCGGGAACGTGGCTGCCGCTGTTGGCCCGCGCCGGCCGAGCATGGATACGAACCTGCTGCCGGCGGCATTCTTCGCGTTCTGGGCGGTGCGCCGCATGCACGACAACGGCACGACGGTCGAAACGTTCGCCAAAATTGCCGCGAAGAACTGGAACCACGCGCGGTTCAACAAGTTCGCGGAACGGCAGGCCGAACAGGAGATCACGCCGGAGATGGTGCTGGCGGCGCCGATGGTGGCGTATCCGCACACGGCCATGATGGCCTGCGGCGCGGGCGCGGGCGCCGCCGCTGCCATCGTGGCCACACGCGAAGTCGCGGAGCGGCTGGCGAACGGACGGCCGCTGATCAAGGTGGCGGCTTCGCAGATGCAGTCGGAGCGGTACCAGCCGGGCCACATCTTCCTCGGCGCTATCGTGGGGCCTTCGGAATCAACCCGGATCACCGCGAACCTTGCGTACGAAGAGGCGGGGCTCGGCCCAAACGACCTCGACCTCGTCCACGTTCACGACGCTTTCCCGATCGAAGAGCTGATGTACTACGAACTGCTCGGCATCT
Source organism: uncultured Anaerolineaceae bacterium (assembly GCA_964470735.1). Lineage (GTDB taxonomy): Bacteria > Chloroflexota > Dehalococcoidia > Tepidiformales > Tepidiformaceae > Amarobacter. The sequence continues at coordinate 13,338 of CAYYDX010000076.1, read as the reverse complement.
GTCCTGATGGCGAAGGCGATCGGCTGGTGGCCGAAGGCGCGACCACGATCGGCGGGCGCATCCCGTTCTCGACCGACGGCGGCCTTATCGGGCGGGGCCACCCGGGTGGGCCGACGGGTCTCGCGCAGATCTGGGACGTGACACAGCAGCTTCGCGGAGAATCGGGCGTCCGCCAGGTGGAAGGCGCACGGATCGGGCTGGCCCACATGATGGGCGCCGGTTCGGTTTGCGTCGTCCACATCTTGAAGAGGGAAGCGTGAGCGTGGGGAGCACCACCCTCGGCGAACTCCTCGAGCGCGTAGAGGCCATCGGGCCGCTCATTCGCGAGCAAGCGGGGCGAGCACAGGCCGAGCGGCGCCTGCCCGCGCCACTTGTGACAGCGTTCCACGAGGCGGGGCTGTTCCGCATCCTCGTCGCCGCTGAGCTTGGTGGCGGGGGGCTGCGCGAAATCGAAGCGGTCGAGGTGGTGGAAGCGGTCGCCCGGCATGACGCGTCCGCTGCGTGGAGCGTGATGATCTCGAACTCGTCGGCGGGGTACGTGCGCGCGCTCGAACCGGAGGTCATCGCGGAAATCCTCGAGCCGCCGCAATCAGTGGTGGCGGGCGTGGTCAACCCGCACGCGCTCTCCATGACGGCGGTTGACGGCGGCTTTGTCCTCAACGGAACCGCGCCGTTCGCCAGCGGTTGCACGCACGCCACGTGGTTCGGTGGTGGCGGCATCCTGCGGCCGGGCGGTGCGCCGTCGGCTTACGAACCGGGTTCGCTGCTCCTCGGCTTCGTGCCGGTTGCGCAGGGCGAGATCCTCGACACGTGGAACACGACTGGACTGCGGGCGAGCGGCAGCCACGACATCGTGTTCCGCGAGGTGTTCGTCCCGGCCCGGTATGTCGCGAACAACGCAGATGTGCCGGCGACGCGCGGCGGGGCGACGATCGCGGCGGTCGCGGTTGGCGCCGGGAGGCGCGCGATCGAAGCGTTCGTCGAACTCGCCACGGGGAAGGTTTCGTTCGGCTCGCGCTCACTCGTGCGTGACCGCGCGGATGCGCAGGTTGCCGTTGCGAAAGCGAGCGGGCTGGTCGAAGCGGCGCATGCGCTGCTCACGGCGTTCATGGCCGAATACCCGGATCGACGCCGTGGAGGGCCGCCGCAGACGGCTCGCGAGGAGGCGTCGCTGCGTATGGCCTGCGTGACGGCCGCCGACCTCGCGGTCCAGGCGACGGACCTCATTGCGACGGTCGCGGGCACGTCTACGTTGCAGGAGGACTCAGTCATCGGCCGCTGCTGGCGGGATGTGCATGCTGTCCAGCAGAACATCTCGGTGCAGCCGCGCCATTACCAGCCGATTGGGCAGGCCCTGCTCGCGGGCGAGTAGGGGCCGGTGAGGGCGGTGGTTCCGCGCCGGGTGGCGCGGCGAGCGCGGCCTGGCACTCGCGCCTCTGGGCGGGGTATGGGTTGGGGACATGGCGCAAGGGGGCTGAGCCGTGCGAGTCCGGGGCTGGATAACAAGAGACCGCCTCATCAGGCGGTCACGGGTGAAGTTTTCCCTGGGGCGAGCGGTGGGATTTGAACCCACGATCTTCTGAGCCACAATCAGACGCGTTAACCACTACGCTACGCCCGCCACGGCGAAGCCATAGCGTAGCAGACACCTGCCTAGAGGCGAACGAAGAGGCTCAGTACTTCGAGACGTTCAGTTCGTCCATACGGCCAGTGGCGGTGTAGACGACGCGTTCGCAGATGTTGGTGCAGCGGTCGGCGATGCGCTCGAGGTTGTGGGCGCACCAGATGAGGTAGGTGTTGCGCTGGATGCTCGCCGGGTCGGCGATCATCGCCTGGATGCTCGCTTCGTAGACCGCATCCTGGAGCTGGTCGACGGCGTCGTCGGAATCGCAGATTGCGCGGGCGGCTTCGACGTCGTGTTCGATGTACGCCTTGAGGCTGGCACGGAGCATCTCGACCGCCTTTTCGGCCATGGTGGGGATATAGCCGAGCTTACGTGGGAGCGGTTCGTCGCCGAGCAGGAGATTGATGCGGGCGATACCTTCGGCGTGGTCGGCGATGCGTTCGAGGTCGGTGATGATGTAGAGGATGCTGGCGAGGGAGCGCAGGTCAGTGGCCATCGGCTGTTGCGAGGCGATGACGAAGATTGTCCGGTTTTCAATTTCGAACCGCTTCTGATTGATGCGGACGTCGTCCTCGGAGATCCTGCGGGACCATGTTGTGTCGCCACTGCGCAGGGCTTCGACCGAATCGAGGATGGCCTTTTCGGTCATCGAGCCGAGGATGAGGACGTCATCCTGGAGTTGCCGCAGCTCGGTGTTGAACAAGACGCGTGTCATGGTTGCCTCTCCCCGGGGGCCAGCCTGCTTCGCGGGTATTCTAGCGCCCTCATCGGCTGAATCGCCCGTGTTCGAGCTCTGTTCACTTTGAAGGGTGGCTGTTAACGGCGAGGAAACGCCGGGACGAACGATTGCCCACGTTTTACACGCCGTTTGCATTTGAACGGTGACGCCGCCGCGGCCGCCGCCGAACATAGCCGTAGCAGTGGGACGGACAACGGCCCCGTCCCGCCCGCCACCCTCTGGTGGTCGAGGGCTCCCGGCCCGCCTACCCCGTCCCGGCGATGTGCCGGGTGGCAGGCCCGGAGCCCTCGGCGCATACTTTGAGTTCGACCCCAGCGCAGCGAGAGGAGCAGCCGGTGCAGAAGATCCTCCTCGTCGACGATGAGGCCAACATTCGCGACCTGAACGCGATGTACCTCGAAAAAGAGGGCTTCGCCGTCGAACACGCGGTCAACGGCAACGAGGCGATCGCCAAGTTCGAACAGGGACAGCCGCAGCTGGTTGTCCTCGATGTCATGATGCCCGGCATGGACGGCTTCGAGGTTTGCCGCGAACTGCGCCGCGAGAGCGATGTTCCGATCCTGATGCTCACGGCGCGCAGCGAAGACGTGGACAAGATCGTCGGCCTGGAACTGGGCGCCGACGACTACATGACCAAGCCGTTTAACCCCCGCGAACTGGTCGCCCGGGTGAAGCGCATCCTCCACCGCGCTGACGGCGGGAGGAAGCCACAGAACGCCATCTCCGTTTCGAACCTGTCAGTCGACAAAGCGCGGCGAGAGGCGCGCGTCGATGGCGACGAACTGACGCTGCGCACGAAGGAGTTCGACCTGCTGGTGGCGTTCGTCGAGAACCCCGGTATTGCCCTCACGCGCGACCAACTGCTCGGGTCGGTGTGGGGCTACGACTTCGCGGGCGAGACGCGCACGGTCGATGTCCACGTGCAGCACCTGCGCTCGAAGCTGAGCAACGCGAAGGTGCAGATCGAGACGCTGCGTGGCGTCGGCTACAAGCTGGTCGAAGCCATCCCCTGACTCCGTCGATTGTCGCGGGCGAGGGCAGCGCTGCATTGCGCACGTCGCGCTGATGTCTCAGGGTGATATTCCGTGGGTAGCCTCCAGGTCCGCCTGTTCACGACCTACCTGTTTATCATCGCCGTTACGCTCGGCCTCGCGGCGCTGAGCCTCCTTCTGCAACTGGGCGAATACCGCGACTCGATCTCGTACGGCAACCTCGAAGACCTCGGGCGGCTGGTCAACAGCCAGGCGGGGCTCGTCATCGGGCGGACGACGCAGGACACCGATGCGCCGCCACCCGAACCGGACCGGCTGCTCATCGACCTGGCGGCGTTCTTCAACGGCGACGAGAGCGGCAGCTTCAAGCGCGACACCTCGGTGGCGGTCATCGACCCCGAGGGCAGGGTTATTCCGGGGCTCTTCCAGAGCCGTGGCGTACCGCTCGACGGCGCGGTTGTCCGTGACCTGGCGGAGCAGACACCGGGAGCGAGGGAGACCGACCCGCGCCGTTGCCGGCTGGACATTCCAAGCGGGCCGGATCTTCTCTGCGTGAGCGCGCCGCTCAGTGCCGACGTGCGTGATGCGCTGGCGGGGACGAATGCGTCGGCCATCATCGTCGCGCGGCCGGCGGCGAGCCTCGGCGAGATTACCGGCGACCTGTTCCCGCGGCTGGTGTTCTCGGGGTTGATTGGCGTGGCCGCGGCGCTTGTGCTGGGATTCGCGCTCAGCCAGAGCGTGGCGGCGCCGTTGCGCAACATCGCACGCGCGGCGCGCAGTGTCGCCCGCGGCAACTACCGGCAACGCGTACCGGCCACCGGCCCGCGCGAAGTGCGCGACCTTGCCGCGAACTTCAACCGGATGACCGAAGAGGTTCAGCGTTCGCAGCAAACGTTGCGCGACTTCCTCGCGAACATCTCGCACGAACTGAAGACACCGCTCACTTCCATCCGGGGCTTCAGCGAGGCGATGCTCGACGGCACGATCGACGACCAGGTCGGGATCGAGCGTTCGGCGAAGATCATCAGCGACGAATCGAACCGGGTGCTGCGGCTGGTGCAGGAACTGCTCGACCTTTCGCGCATTGAGAGCGGGCAAGTCTCGATGCAGCAGGAAGACATCGACCTTCACGAACTGTTCGAACACGTGGGCGAGGTGTTCGCGCTGCGCAGCGAGGAGTCGGGCGTGGGGCTGGACCTTTCGCTGCAGGGCAGCGCCCACATCCGGGGCGACTTCGACCGCCTCGAGCAGGTGATGAACAACCTGCTCGACAACGCCTTCGGCCACACGCCGAGCGGTGGACAGGTGCGCGTGGCCTGCCGGGATCTCCAGCCGGGCACGTTGCAGGTGACCGTTTCGGATAACGGCCCGGGCATCGCGCAGAACGACCTGCCGCACCTTTTCGAGCGCTTTTACCGGGGCGACAACAGTGGCGGGTCGCCGAAGAAGGGGTATGGCCTCGGACTCGCCATCTCGCGCGAGATCGTGCGCGCACATGGTGGCGAAATCTGGGCGACGAGCGAAGCAGGCCGCGGGACGACCTTCGTGTTCACCCTGCCCAGCGCGGGCCGAGAATCACGGAGAGTCGACGCGAAATAGCGTCCATGGCGCCGCCCGGGCCGAGGCCGATGAAGCGACCCGCCCAGCCGGCCATCACCACAGCCATCCGGTAGAGGCCGCCAGCTTCGTAGTATTCGAGGTCGTGCAGCGGCCGGCCGGTGACACCTTCGTAGGCGTCGGAAAGCAGGGTGCGGCTGCCGGGCATCCCCATGCCGCCGAAGACGGTGTGCAGGCCGGCGTAGAACCCGAGGTCGGCGCGGGGGTCGCCGATGCCGGCGACTTCCCAATCGAGGACGGCCACGACCCTGTCGCCGCGAAACAGGTAGTTGCCGGGATTCGGGTCACCGTGGAGGAGGGCGAAGCGCGCGTCGGCGGGTTCGTTCGCGCGGAGCCACTCGCCGAGGGCGACGAGCAGGGGAGCGCGGGCGATGCGGAGGCGTTCGGCGCGCGCACGCCACGGCCCCAGTTCCGACTCCTGGGGTGTGCACGATGCTTCGGGGCCGCCGAGGAGGAACTCGAGGTGTGCCGAGCGCCAGTCGACGGCGTGGATCGACGCCAATGCCGCTGCCGCCGCATCGAGCCGGGGTGAACGGCCGTACCAGAAGAGCGGCAGGGTCTCGCCGCTGACTCGCTGCATGATGAAGAACGGCGCACCGAGGATGCTCGCGTCCGGTTCGAACCAGGCGACCGCAGGCGCGGGCACGCCGGTTCGCGCCAGCGCGCGCATCACCCGGAACTGCGCGGAAACATCGTACGGTGCGAGGATCCCGTCGGGCCGCTGGGGCCGGAGGACGAGGGGAAGATCGAACGCGCCATCGGCGCAGTGCACGCGCGCGTCGAAGCTCACGGTGTCGTTGCTGGCGCCCGCGGGCATGCCCTGCACGTTCACGACTTCGACCTGGCTGGCGGTGGAGAGCTTCGCGGTGAGGTAGGCGGCAAGGGCCTCTCGCCAGCCCATCAGGCTAGCTCGGCGAGGGAGCGCTCCAGGAGGTCGGTGAGGTGGTCGAGCGTGTACCACGGCTCGCTCTCATTGAACCGCATCCAGCCGTGGTAGATGACACCGAGTTCGAAGAGCCAGCGGGCGCGGAAGTAGGCCATCCCCGTAACGGCGCGCCCGGCGGCAACTCCATAGGCGTGCGCGAACGGCTGCGAATCGGCGGGGCCGAACGGGGCGCCCTTGAGGTGCGAGAGCGCGATAAGTTGGCCCACGTCGCCGCGCGGGTCGCTGATGCGGGCCTGCTCCCAATCGACCACGGCGACGACCTGCTCGCCGTGGAACAGGTAGTTGAAGATGTTGATATCGCCCTGGCAGAGGGTGAGCTGCCCGGTTCCGGGTGCGTTTACCTTCAGGGTCGCGAGGGCGCGGCTGAGCAGAGGGTCGCGCTCGCAGCCGAATGCGGGCATTCGCGCTTCGATGGTCGCCAGCTCGGCGAGAATTCCGGCGCGCGGCGACTCGGGGACGCCGAGGAACTCGAGCCCGAGGGCGCGCCAGTCGACCGAGTGGATGCGCGCGACGGTCCTGGTGAAGTTCGTGAAGCTCGGGTTGAGCGCGACGCCCATGTGGGGGGCATCGACCCACTCCATCACGATGAACGGCGCGCCGAGTTCATGGCGGGAGGCTTCGCTGCCGAGAATCGCCGGAACCGGCACGTCGGAGCGTTTCAGGGCATCGATGACGCGCCCTTCGCGGACGACGTCGTACGGTTCGAAGATGCCGCGGTCGCGCTGCATGCGGAGGCAGATGGCGCGTGGGCCGCTGCCGAGAAGTTCGACCTTGCAGGTGATATTCGAAGCGCCGCCGTCGACCGGGACGATGGAGACCACGCGGGCATCGTGGAACCCCTTGAGGCGGTTCAGCCACGGTTCGAACTCGGAGGGCATTGGCTCCATGCCGCGCATTCTCCGGGCAGGCCGGGCGGATTGTCGAACGCGCCCCGGAGCCGCGCGGGCCCTACAATCGGGCGGTGGAGTACAACGAAGCGCTCGAATACCTGCTCTCGCTGACCGATATGGAGCGGGGCTTCCAGGCCTCGCCCAATCCGACGATGAACATCGAGTCGATGCGGTCGCTGCTTTCGCGGCTGAACAACCCGCACCGCGGGCGGCCGACCGTCCACGTCACCGGTTCGAAGGGGAAGGGCACCACAGCCGCGATGATCGCCGGCGTGCTGCAGCGCGCGGGCAATGTGACCGGTCTCTACACGAGCCCGCACCTGCACTCGTTCACCGAGCGGATCGCCATCGACGGCGATCACATCTCGCCGGAGGAGTTCGCGGCGGGCCTGAGCGCTATCAAGGATGCGGTCGAAGCCGAGCGGCTCAGTGTTCACGGGGATGTGAGCACGTTCGGGGTGCTCACGGCGCTCTTCTTCTGGCTGATGCGCGCGCAGGTGCCACGGGTCGACTGGCAGGTGGTCGAAGTCGGCCTCGGTGGCACGTTCGACGCCACGAACGTGATCGACCCGCCGGAAGTCGCGGTGATCACGCCGATCTCGCTCGAACACACGGCGATCCTCGGTTCCACACCGGCCGAGATTGCGAAGGACAAGGCGGGGATTATCAAGGCCGCGAGCACGGCGGTTGTCGCGCCGCAGAAGGACTCGTCGGTTATCGAAGTGATCGGCGAGCGGTGCGACGAGGTGGGCGCGCGGCTCGTCGACGTGGCGTCGCTGTACCAGTACGAAATTGTGGAGAAGTTCCCGTTCGGGCAGTCATTCCGGCTGATCGGGCCGAACAGCGAGCGGAAGATGCGCACACCGATGCTCGGCGCCCACATTGTCGAGAACGCGGCTACGGCGGTGGCGACGGCCGAGGCCATTCGGGCGCGCGGGTTCACCATCACGGAGCAGGCGATTGTCGATGGCGTCGCGCACGTGCGGGTGCCGGGGCGGCTCGAAGTAATGGGCCAGAAGCCGCTGATCGTGGCCGATGGCGCGCATAACGGTGAGAGTGCGGCGGCGCTTATCACCGCCCTGCGGGAGTACTTCGAGTGGCGGCGGCTCTTCCTCGTCATCGGATGCAACCAGGACAAGGACGTGCGTGATATCGGCTTCAAGCTGGCGAAGTACTGCGAACTCATCGTCTGCTGCCGGTTCAACAATCCGCGGGCGATGGACCCGTACCAGATGATCCAGGAGATCGGCTTCCTCGGGCCGGCGGCAGTGGCCGAGGAATCGGTCGCGGATGGACTCGAAACTGCGCTCTCCCATGCGGGCCCGGCAGATCTGGTCTGCGTGACGGGATCGTTATACGTAGTGGCGGAGGCTCGCGAGCACATCCTCGGGGAAAGCGTGATCAGCCGGTAATTTGACGGCTCGCGAAGTCCCCATAGGATGATGCCTACGGCACACAAGCCACGCGTGCTTTCCCCGGAGGAAAAGTCGAGTCAGTACTGGGATTCCTATTGGAAGCGGACCTTCTCCCGCCGCAGAGTCCTCGCCGGCGGTTCGACCGCCGCGGTTGGTCTCGCGGGCCTCACGCTCGCCGGTTGCGGCGATGACGACGACGACAACGGCGGCGCCAACCCGACGACCGGCAGCAACACCGCCCTCACGCCCACCAGCGGAACGCCTACGAGCGGCAACCCGGTAAAGGGCGGCACTTACCGCGCCCTTACCAACGTCGGTTCGATTTACGACCCGCACCGCACGAACACGCCTGCCGAGTCGGTCAGCCTGTGGGGCGCGGTGGGCAACACGCTCGTTCGCTTCAGCACTCAGAAGCCGGGCCAGCTCGAAGGGGATCTGGCGGTTGGACTGCCGGAGATCCCGGCGGACGGCCTTTCCCTCACGTTCAAGATTCGCCCCGAGGCGAAATGGCAGAACAAGGCGCCCGTGAACGGCCGCCAGGTGACCGCTGAGGACGTGAAGGCGAGCTTCGACCGGATCATGGACCCGGCGGTGGTTTCGCCCCGCGCGGGCCAGTTCGGCGCGGTCGAATCGATCACCGTGATCGACCCGCAGACGGTTCAGTTCAAGATGAAGGTGCCGCAGGCCGACCTCATGTCTGTCATGAGCGACCAGTACAACTTCATCATCCCGAAGGAGATCGCGGCGAAGGGCAAGGACGCCATCACGAGCGTCGCCGACGTGATCGGTTCGGGCCCGTACGAACTGACCGAGTTCGTCGCCGCGCAGAAGTTCACGATGAAGCGGCGGGCCGACGGCTACTGGCGCCCGAACACGGCCTGGCTCGACGGCATGGAGTACATCCACCAGACCGACCCGCAGCAGGCGCTCAACGCCCTGCGCGCGAACCAGACGGATGCGATTGGTACGACGGTCGACCTCGCGAAGACGATCGAGAGCGACAAGAACTACGTGATCACCCGCGCCCCCACCACGACGCGCGAGTGCCTGCTCATCAACCACACGAAGGAACGCTACCAGGACCCGAAGGTGCGGCTGGCGCTCTATCGCGCGATCAACCGCAAGCAGGTCTACGACACCGTGTTCGGAGGGCTTGGCTGGGTTGGCGCCTCGATGACGCCGGCGGCGCCGAGCTGGGTTCTCCCCGAAGCCGAGATGGCCAAGCTCCCCGGCTACGGGAAGCGCGAAGACGAGATCAAAGAAGCGAAGGCGCTGCTTTCGGCCGCCGGTCTTCCGAATGGCTTCGAAGAGACGGTTCTGACCGTGACCGCGTTCGACACCGAGAAGGTGCACGACGTGGTGGTTTCGAACCTGAAGGACATCGGCGTCACGGTCCAGACGGAGAACGTGGGCACGGACTTCGCCGCGAACTTCCTGCCCCGCGAAGTGGGCCGCCAGTACAACCTGGCGACCACCCTCTTCCTGTCCGGCGGGTATCCCGATGCGCAGCTGTTGCTCTATCACCACAGCGACATCAAGAACAAAGGCACGCGCAACTACGGGAACTTCAGCAGCCCCGAGCTCGACAAGAAGCTCGAGAAGCAGTCGACGATCTACGACGAGAAGACCCGCCTTCCGCTCGTGCTCGAAATCCAGAAGGACCTCATCAACGGGCCCGGGCCGGGCTGGATGGGCTCCCGTGGAACGCTTACCGTCTGGTCGTCGCGGCTGGCGAATCCGGCATCGTTCGGTTTCGCGGCTGGCTTCTACCTCGCGGAGAACATGTGGTTGAAGGCGTAAGCCACCACAGCGATCGTTAACCGGAAGGGGAGGGGCGCCGTCACCCTCCCCTTTCAACGTCAGGACTGCACCATGCACCAGTTCATCCTTCGCCGGCTTCTGCTTTCGGTTCCAACGCTCCTCATCGTCTCGTTCCTGATCTTCGGGATGATCCGGCTGAACCCGGATTCGGTTGTCGCCGCCCGCCTTGGCGAGGGCTATACGCCCGCGCAGGCGGAGCAGGTGAAGGACGAGTACGGCCTCAACAACCCGCTGGCGACCGAGTACGTGAAGTGGCTCGGGCGCATCGTCCGCGGCGACTGGGGTGAATCGGCGTACACGTCGAATTCCGTGCTCAGGGAGATGGGTCCGAAGATCGTCGTCACACTCGAACTCGCATTCATGGCCATCATCTTCGCGGTCATCATCGGCGTGCCCATCGGCGTTTACTCGGCGATGCGGCAGGACCGCTGGCCGGACTATGTGCTGCGCAGCTTCGCAATCTTCGGGCTCTCCGTGCCGGGCTTCCTGATCGCGACGATCGTGCTCGCGATCCTGGCGAAGCAGTTCGACTGGATACCACCCATTCGCTACAAGAGCCTCGCCGACGACCCGATGAGCAACCTTCAGCAGCTCTGGATGCCCGCGTTCATCGTCTCGCTGGCGACTTCGGCGCAGGTGATGCGATTCGCCCGCACGATGATGCTGGAAGTACTTCGCCAGGACTACATCCGGACGGCGTGGTCGAAAGGCCTGCGCGAGCGAGCGATCATCACGCAGCACGCGCTGAAGAACGCGATGCTGCCGGTCATCACGGTCATCGGTCTCACACTGGCGACGCTGATCGGCGGCACGGTGACGTTCGGGTCTTCAGCATCCCGGGGCTCGGGCGGCACCTGATCCTCGCGGTGGCACAGAAAGACTTCGCCGTGGTGCAGGGGGTCGCGCTGTTCTTCTCCCTCGCCGTGGTGACCGTCAACCTCGTTGTGGACGTGAGTTACACCGTCCTCGACCCGCGGGCGAGGGCGTAGGCGATGGCACAGGCAACAGCAGAACAGGCGCTCTTTCCCAGCCGCTCCGGCAATTCCGCCATCTCCCGGTTCTTCGGGTTCTTCGGGACACTCGCCCGCAAGAAGCCAATGGGTTTCATCAGCCTTCTCATTCTCCTCTTCCTCCTCGTGCTCGCGCTGTTCCCGCAACTTTTCGCGACGCATGGGCCAGCCGATACCGACGCCGGGGCGCGGCTCCAGAACTACTGCCTCGGCCCGAAGGACACGTTCTTCTGTCCGACGACGGTGGAGAATAGCGTCATCTCGGGTACGCGCGTGGTCGAAGGTTCGATTACGGAGCCGTTCGGGACGGACCAGCTCCAGCGCGACGTGTTCAGCCGCACGATCTATGGCGCGCGCTGGGCGATGTACATCGGCCTGGTGGCGGTCACGATCAGTTCGGTGCTCTCGCTCGCTATCGGCGTGAGTTGCGGGTACTTCGGCGGCAAGTACGACACGACGGTGCAGCGGTTCGTGGACGCGATCATGGCGCTGCCGGCGCTGGTGGTGCTACTTGCGCTGCCCCAGATGATCGGCCAGTGGGACATCGACGGGCCGCTGCCGTTCGACGCTCCGAGGATCACGTTCTTCAAGCTGGCAATGGTGCTTGGCATCCTCGGCGGGGCGGGTGGTTCGCGCGTGATCCGCAGCGCGGTGATCGGTGTGCGCTCGGCGCAGTACCTCGAAGCGGCGCGGGTCATCGGCTGCCGGGATCGCCGCATCATGTTACGTCACGTCATCCCGAACATCTTCGGGCCGTTGATGGTGCAGGCGACGATCGGCCTTGGCGGCGTCATCCTCGCGGAGGCGGCCCTGAGCTTCCTCGGCTTCGGCGTCGTGGACCCGAATAAGCCAACGTGGGGGCAGATGCTGAACCAGGCGCAGGTGATCGCTTCGGTGCGCATCCAGGGGGTCATCTGGCCGGGCATGTTCATCGCGCTGGCGGTGTTCAGTTTCAACATGCTGGGCGACGCGCTGCGCGACCTGCTGGATCCGCGGTTGCGGGGCGCCAAGGGCGGATTCGGATAGGTTTCGGTTGTGGCCCTCACCCCCGGCCCCTCTCCCGACTTCGCGGGCGAGGGGGGATGATCGGCCCTCACCCCCTGCCCCTCTCCCGACTCGTGCCTCGCGGGCGAGGGGGATGGCGCGTGGTGGTGGGCGGAGCGTTCCGTGTTTGTGGGGGCGATGGTGGCCCCTCTCCCGACTCGTGGTTCGCGGGAGAGGGGGATGGTGGTTTAGCGGGCGGTGTAGCCGCCGTCGACGGGGAGGACAACTCCGGTGATGAAGGAGGCTTCAGGGCTGGCGAGGAAGGTGACGGCGGCGGCGACTTCTTCGGGCTGGCCGAGGCGTCCCAGGGGGTGGAGCGCGGTGATATGGTCTTCGTAGGCCTGTTCGCTGCGCATCGGTTCGGTCATGGGGGTGACGATGTAGCCGGGGGCGATGGCATTCACGCGGACGCCGCGCCTGCCGTAGGTGACTGCGAACTGGCGGGTGAGGCCGATGACGCCGTGCTTGGCGGCGGTGTACGCGCCGGCGCCTTCCATCACGGGGAGCGAAGGGTCGCCAGCGGGTCCGGTCAGGCCGACGAGGCCGGCGACCGAGGCGGTGTTGATGATGACGCCGCCGCCGCGTTCGCTGAGGACGTGGGCGCCGTGGAAGAGGCCGTTGTAAACGCCGGTGAGGTTGACGGCGAGGGTGCGGTCCCAACCGACGCCGCCGCCGACCCCGGCGTTGTTGAAGATGACGTTGAGTCCGCCGAGCGTGGAGATGGTGGTAGCGAGCGCTTCTTTCACGGCGTCCTCGGCGGAGACGTCGAGTTGGAGGGCGGCGGCGGCGCCACCGTGTTCGGCGATGCGCGCGGCGGTGTCTTTGGCGGCTTCGCCATCGAGGTCGGCGCACATGATCGCGGAGCCGTGAGCAGCCATGTGGAGGGCGCTCGCGCGGCCGATGCCCGAGCCTGCGCCGGTGATGAGGGTGACGAGTCCGGAAAGGTCGGGCACTGGGGTTGCTCCTGGGGAAGTTGGCGTAGCCTAGTGCGCTGGTTCGCCAGCGTCGATGCACGGGGGTGTGCGGCTCTCGCCCACAGGGGGATGGTGCGGGTGGTGGAGGGCGATTGTGGCCCTCACCCCCGGCCCCTCTCCCGACTCGTGCCTCGCGGGACAGGGGGGATGGTGCGTGGTGGCGGGCGGAGCGGTCCGTGTTGGTGGAGGGCGATTGTGGCCCTCACCCCCGGCCCCTTGTAAGTTGGGAGGCGCCGGATCCGCTAGGATCCGGCCTGCGGTGGCGG
>CAYYDX010000075.1:0-15517 GCA_964470735.1 uncultured Anaerolineaceae bacterium | reverse complement strand
AGTCGTTCCAGTCGTGCTTCTGGATGGCGCTGCGCTCGCGGCGCTGCATCATCTTCGCGAAGTCCTCGTTGACCTTGCCCACGAGTTCCTGCATGTCGTCGCCACCGAGCTTCATCTTCGAGGAGCGCCAGCGCTTGAGCATCGCCCGGTCCTTGTCGTTGAGCCCGGCGCTGTCGGCCATCCGGTTGACGAGGACGGTCAACGCCTCGGCGATTTCATCGTCGGTAAATCGAACTTCCATTACTGCTTCACCGTTTCGTAGCGGCCCTTGCTCTTCACGCGGCGGAGGAGCTTGGCGTCGAGGTGGGCGTTGAGCGCTTTGTTGAGGTCATCGGTCAGCTTTGCCAGTTCGGGCGAACCTTCGCGGCGGTCGCCCCGCCACTTCTTGATGGCTTCCCGGCCCTCGTTCGAAATCTCCGCGTTGTCCACGGCTACCGCACTGACGAGCATCATCAGCGACCAGGCCTCTGGCTCTTCCAGCATCACAATCATGCGTTACTCACCTGCGAAAATCGGAGTCCTCTTCTCTAAGAACGCTCGGACCCCTTCGGCCCGATCTTTCGTTGTCTGCAACAGCAAGGTCAAATCGGTCTCGAAGCGGAGCGCCTGTTCGAGTGGCTGTGCGAGCCCGCGCCAGATAGCTTCCTTGCCCAGCCGCGTCGCGATCGGCCCGCGTGAAGCGATCGCGCGAGCCAGCCGCCGGCCCTCCGCCAGCGCCGCGCCCGGGGTGGTCACGTTCGACACAAGGCCCGCTGCCAGCAGCGCCTCTGCGTCGAGCGCCTGGCCGAGGAAGAGCGATAGCGCGGCGCCTTCGCCCGCGAGTGTGCGCGCCCGGGCGTTGCCGCGGATGCGACCCTTGAGCGCGCCGCCACCGCCACAGACACGGATGTCGCAGGCGAGCGCGAACTCGGTCAGCCCGCCGCCCACCGTGGTTTCGAAGACGAAGACCGTGGGGAGTTCGAACAGGGTGACGGCGCGCAGCCGGTCGGCAGGCGCTTCGAACCGCTCCGGCAGGTCGCCGGTGGCATCGACGAGCGCGCAGGCCGCGCCGGCCTCACGGCCGGCTTCGAGCGCGTCGAGCAGCGTCCCGGCCGTTACGCCGGGCTCGATGCGGAGTTCGAGGACGTGCGACGCCATTTCGCCAAGCCTACAGGGTTGCCGCGCAGCACGTAGCGTGAAGATTGATGCATACGCCCGCAGAAAAGCATTGACGCGAGAATGTCATTCGGCGTAGCTTGCCCGGCATTCGGAAAGAGGATGGTCAATGATGGCTGATGCAGCATTGTTCATCGGGTTTCAGCAGGCATCGCGCGGGCGCGAAGCACGGGCGCTCCAGGTCTTCCAGGACAGCCTCGCCTATTACGCGCGGCTCCAGTCCTCGGGCGCTATCGAGAGCTTCGAGCCGGTTCTTCTCGCGCCCCACGGCGGTGACCTCGGCGGCTTCATCCTCCTTCGCGGGGACCGCGCGAAGCTCGACCAGGTCCGCTCGAGCGAGGAGTTCCAGGGACTCATCGCGCGCGGACTGCTGAGTGTCGATGGCCTCGGCGTGATCGACGCCAATATCGGCGGCGGCGTCGGGACGTTTCTCGCGCAGTGGAGCGCGCTCGTCGCCGGGCTGTAACTCGCCAGCCTGTCGCCCGGATTGCGCGAGAGGGGCCGGAGAGAACACAATTCGCAGACTATGGCGAACCTGAGCATCCCCGCACCGATCGAGCCCGAGAAGACGCCCTGGATTCACGACCGAACCCAGCGCCCGGCCGCGCCCGCCATCAGCCGCAAGGAGTTCGCCCTGCGCTGGTGGGGGTTCGCGCTCGGATGCGCGCTCTCGGTCGGGCTGACGGCAACGTTGTTCTCGATTCGTGACTCGTGGGGCAACCACCGCGAATGGCTCGTGACCACCATCCCGATGCTCGCCATCGCGGCGGTCGCCCTCGGCCACCTGCTCTACCGCCAGAAACTGCTCGCGCTGGCGGTTCCGGCCTCGCTGCTCTTCCTCACCGAACTGCTCATGGTGCTCGACATCATCGCCGACAACGACGGCGCGACCATGGGCACGCGTGACGCACTCGCGATCATGGGCGGGATCGCCCTCGGAGCGATGACAATTGCCTTTATGATTGCGCTTCCATGGGTGGAGTTGCGCGACCCGACGAAGGCGCCCGCCCCGGAACTCTAGTCTCGAAATCCCCGCTGCCGCGCGGAGGTACAGGACATGGCGAATCTTCCGATCCCCGCTTCGATGGCGGACATCACCCCCGAGTGGCTGACCGCCGCATTACGTGCGAACGGCCACATCACCGGGACCGTCACCACGGCCGGAAAGGTCACCATCGGGCAGGGTGTTGGCATCCTCGGCGAACTGGCGCGCGTCACGCTCACCTACGACAGGCCCGAGGCCGGCGTGCCGAAGACGCTTATCGCCAAGATCCCGACCGCCGACCCCGGCGGCCGCGGCGTCGCCGAGATGCTCGGCTTCTACGAGAAAGAAGTGCGCTTCTACAACGAGTTGTGCCGCTCCGTCGGCTGCCGCGCCGCGCGCAGCTACTACGCCGCAGGCGACCCCGCGGCAGTCCAGTACGTCGTGCTCATGGAAGACCTCGGCGGGCTTCAACTCGGTGACCAGCTGGCCGGAGCCTCGGCCGAGCAGTGCCGCACGCTCGTCGGCGAAGTGGCGAAGCTGCACGCCCGCTGGTGGGGTACGAAAGACCTCGCCGCCCTCGACTGGATCCCGTTCGGCAACGCACCGCAAATCAAGTTCAGCGCGCTCGCCTATGCGCAGGCCCTCGGCCCCTGCCTGGAGAAGTTCGATTCGCATTTCACCCCGCAGCAGAAAGAGTTCGCAGCGAAGTTCCTCTACCGCATGAACCCGATGCAGGACTCGTTTGTCGACCGCGCCACTACCCTCTGCCACGGCGACCTGCGGCTCGACAATGTCTTCTGGGGCAGCGTCGACGGCTCGGCGCCAGTCACCCTCATCGACTGGCAGATCGCCATCAAAGCCCGCGGCCCCTACGACGTCGCCTACTTCATGAGCCAGAGCGTCGACCCGGCGATCCGCGCCAGCATCGAAGAGGGCCTCCTGAGGGAGTACCACCGCCAACTCGTCGACGGCGGCGTGAAGGAGTACTCGTTCGACCAGTGCTGGGACGACTACCGGACGTCGACGATGTTCTGCGTGACCTACCCGGTCGTCTCCGGCGGCACGATCGACCTGGCCAACGAACGCGGCCTCGAACTGGTGACGCGCATGCTCGACCGCTCGCTCAGCGCAATCATGGACCTCAAGGCGTACGAGGTGCTCGATCGCTTCGAGGACGCCCCCCTGCCGGAGCTGCCGGGGTAGCGCACTTGCTCCCTCAGTGGAGCGATCCGAACACGTCGAGGCAGACCTCGTTCACTTCCTCTTCGAGCAATTCGAGCTGGTCGCACAGAAACGCTCGAAACTCATCGAGGGTCATGTACTCGTCGTCCTCGAGCCAGCCCACGTAGGCGTAGCCCTTCGGGCCAGTCATCTTGCCGTCGCTGATCACGCTGCCGTCAGACTCGCGGTGCAAGCCCATCTTTTCGAGGAGGTGGTCGATGTCGGAGTTGCTGAGCTTACGCATTCACGAGAACGGGGATCGAGAGTTGCTCCGCCGCATCCGCCACCGGCTCCTGGATGACCTGCCGTGACTTCCAGAACTCTCTCTGCTCGTCCGGCGTCATGGTCGCGAGGAACCGGGCAACGCTCTCTTCCAGCCGCCGCGATTTGCTCCGCAGGCGCGCCATGGTGGGCGCTGTGAAGATGATCGGTAGCTCGTTGCCAGTCGCGATGACGCTGCCGTCCTCACGGCGCTTCACGTTGAACGTAAGGGTCACGTAGTACGAGTCCATCAGCGCCTTCCTCGTGATTCGCCAGGGCCCAGCTCAAGCAGCGCCCGCGTTTGCTGCTTTGACGATATCACACTGCGAGCGCGGGCAAGCCGCCGCACTTGCTCCCCCGCCGCCAGATCCTCTACGATTGTTGACAGAGTTACTCCACTTTATCGGATAGACTCTGGAAGGCGTCCGGCAATCATGCGTGTCTCCACTCGAAGCGACTATGGCCTCCGCGCTCTTATCGAGCTCGCCGGGCACTACGGCCATGGTCCGCTCCAATCGTCGGAGATCGCGTTGCACCGCCACATCCCCGAGCAGTATCTCGACCAACTCCTCACCTCGCTGCGCCGCGCCGGCTTCATCCGCTCGGTGCGCGGGCCTTCGGGCGGGCACGAACTCGTTCGCCCGCCGACCGAGATCACGGTTCGCGATGTGATCACTGCACTCGAAGGCACGCTCTCACCCGTCTCCTGGCTCGATGAGCCGCCCGAGCAGACCGACCACCCGCACCAGTGCGGCCAGCGCGAAATCTGGGAACGGATCCGCGACGCGACCACCGAGATCCTCGACTCCTACTCGGTCGCCGACCTGCTCGAACGCGAGCCCTCGGCGGTCAGCGGAAGGTGGGTGATATGACCACGCCCGTCGCCCGGCCACTCGTCGCCGGCTCCGTGCTCGACCTCATCGGCGCGACGCCGATGGTGCGGCTCAAGCGGGTTATCCCGCAGGACGCCGCCGCGGTGCTCGGTAAGATGGAGAACCTGAACCCCGGCGGTTCGGTGAAGGATCGCATCGCACTCGCGATGATCGAAGACGCCGAGCAGAGCGGCCGCCTCAAGCCCGACTCCGTGATCGTCGAGCCGACGTCCGGCAATACCGGCATTGGCCTCGCGCTCGTCGCGGCCGTCAAGGGCTATCGCATCATCCTGACGATGCCCGATGACATGTCCGTCGAACGCCGGCGGCTGCTCGAACGCTACGGCGCCGAACTCGTGCTGACGCCCGCTATCGAAGGGATGACCGGCGCCGTCTTCGCCGCGCAAGAACTGTGCAAGAAGAACGCGTCGTACTTCATGCCGCAGCAGTTCGAAAACCCCTCGAACCCGGAGGTGCACTACCGCACCACAGCCCGTGAAATCCTCGAAGCCACCGGCGGCCGCATCGATGCCTTCGTCGCCGGTGTGGGCACGGGCGGCACGATGACCGGCGTCGGCCGGCTCATTCGCGAACAGGTCGGCGAGAACGTCCTCATCGTCGCGGTCGAACCGGCGCGTTCACCCGTGCTCAGCGGCGGCCGTGCCGGGATGCACGCCATCCAGGGCATCGGCGCCAGCTTCGTCCCCGGCGTGCTCGACCGCGGCCTCTACAACGAAGTGATGCGCATCGAAGACCGCGACGCCGTCGCCTTCACGCGGCGGCTGGCGAAGGAAGAAGGCATCCTCGCCGGGATCTCTTCCGGCGCCAACGTCTTCGCCGCTCGCAAAGTGGCCGAGCGCCTCGGCGCCGGCAAAACCGTCGTCACCGTCATCTGCGACACGGGGGAACGTTACCTCAGCGTCAACATGTAGATGACACCATCGCAAGCCACGCGCCCCCGCTTGCCCGGAGTGCGTTGCTTTGTGCAACGATTGATCGCCGCCCAGGAGGACCCTATGTCAGTCAACGTCTATATCCCCACGCCGTTCCGCCACCTCGTGGGCAACCGGGCGAACGTCCAGGCCGCCGGAGAGACAATCTCGGACCTGCTGGTCGACCTCGACCACCAGTTCCCCGGTTTCCGCGCCCAGGTGGTTGATAGTGCGGGCGAACGCGCGCGCCACATCAACATCTACGTGAACCAGGTGGAAATCGAGAACCTCGACGGCGAATCGACCCGGCTTCGCGAAGGCGACGAGGTCGCGGTAATCCCCGCCCTCGCCGGCGGCGCGCCGACGGTGATGACGCCCGAGATGGTGGAGCGCTACAGCCGCCACCTGATCATGCCGCAGGTCGGCAGCGCCGGGCAGCGCAAGATCATGGAAGGCAGCGCGCTCATCATCGGCGCAGGTGGCCTCGGTTCGCCGGTCGCGCTCTATCTCGCCCTCGCCGGCCTCGGCAAGATCGGCATCGTCGACTTCGACGTCGTCGACCGTTCGAACCTGCAACGCCAGATCCTCCACCAGACCGATGACATCGGGAAGCCGAAGGTGCAATCGGCGCGCGAAACCCTGCTCGCCCACAACCCGAACATCGACGTGGTCACCCACGAAGCGCCGATCACGAGCGACAACGCGTTCG
Source organism: uncultured Anaerolineaceae bacterium (assembly GCA_964470735.1). GTDB lineage: Bacteria > Chloroflexota > Dehalococcoidia > Tepidiformales > Tepidiformaceae > Amarobacter. The sequence goes on along the minus strand of CAYYDX010000075.1, from coordinate 9,382 downwards.
AAATCATCTCCCAGTACGACATGGTGGTGAACGGCGCGGACAACTTCGCCACGCGCTACCTGGTGAACGACGCCTGCTACCTGCTGAAGAAGCCGCTCATCGACGGTTCGATCCTGATGTTCGACGGCCAGGCCACCACGTACCTGCCGGGCAATGGCTGCTACCGCTGCCTCTACCCGGCGCCGCCACCGCCCGGCCTCGTGCCGAGCTGCGCCGAAGCCGGCGTCCTCGGCGCGATGTGCGCGACCATCGGCAGCATCCAGGCCACCGAAGTCCTCAAGCTCGTCCTCGAAGTCGGCGAACCACTGGTCAACCGGCTCCTCCTCTACGACGCACTCTCGCTCGAGTTCCGCATCGTCAAGGTGCGGCGCGATCCCGAATGCCCGCTCTGCGGCGACAACCCGACGATCCACGAACTGATCGACTACGAGCAGTTCTGCGGCGCACCCATCCCGCACCGCGACAACCCCACCGGCGGCTAGCTCGCGCGCCCCACACGAACGGAGAATCCATGACGACAGCGACCCCCACCATCAATGTCCGCGTGACCGCCGTGCTCCAGAAAGTCACGGGCGGTCAGAAGACTGTCGAAGCCAACGGTTCGAACGTCGCCCAGGTGTTCGAGGACATCGAGGCGCGCTTCCCCGGCTTCAAGGCCCAGGTGTACGGCGAAGATGGCAAGCTCCACCGCTTCGTGAACATCTACCTCAACGATGAAGACATCCGCTACATGGGCGGGCTCGACACCGCCCTCAAAGCCGGCGATACGCTCGACGTCCTCCCGGCGCTGGCCGGCGGCTCGCAGGGCTGAGTCGCGTGACGCTCTACCGGTCGGTCATCGACATGATCGGCAACACGCCGATCGTTGAACTGCGTTCGTTTTCGCCGCGACCGGACGTCCACATCTACGCCAAGCTCGAAGGCCAGAACCCTACCGGTTCGGTCAAAGACCGCATCGCGAAGTACATGATCGAGGCGGGCGAACGCTCCGGCGAACTGAAGCCCGGCGCCACCATCCTCGAACCGACCTCCGGCAACACCGGCATCGGCCTCGCCATGATCGGCAAGGTGAAGGGCTACAACGTCGTCTGCGTCATGCCCGAAAGCGTCAGCGAAGAGCGCACGTTCCTGCTCAAGGCCTACGGCGCCGAGATCATCATCACGCCGGGCGACCTGGGCTCCAACGGCTCCATCGCCCGCGCCAAAGAGATCGTCGCCGCGAACCCGGGCAAGTACTACTTCCCCTACCAGTACGGGAACGAAGCCAACCCGCGCGCGCACTTCGAAACCACCGGCCCGGAGATCCTGCGCGACCTGCCCCAGACCACGGTCTTCGTCGCCGGCCTGGGCACCGGCGGCACCCTGACCGGCACCGGGCGCTACCTCAAGCAGGCGAAGCCCGGCGTGCGCGTCATCGCCGCCGCGCCTCACCCCGGCGACCTCGTCCAGGGACTCCGCGCGCTCGAAGAGGGCTTCATCCCACCGATCTTCGACGAAACCGTGCTCGACGGGAAAATCGTGGTCGATAGCAAGAGCTCCTTCGCCATGTCGAAAGAGCTGACGACGCGCGAAGGGCTGTTCGTCGGCATCAGTTGCGGCGCCGTCGTGCGCGCGGCGATCAAGGCCGCCGAACGGCTCGAAGGCGAACAGCACATCGTCTGCCTCCTCGCCGACGGCGGCTGGAAGTACCTCTCCTCGAACCTCTGGACCACCGAATGGGAAGACCAACCCGAGGACGTCGAAAGCAAGATCTGGTGGTAAGCCGGGCGGAACGTCGAACGGCGAACACCGAAGGACGGAAGCGTCTCCGGCACACCCGAACGCCGGCCCAACACAACACCCGCACCCCCACGTCGTAGGGGCGTATTGCAATACGCCCCTACCAAACCACCCAAACCCCACCAACGCGGAACTGCGACCTTCGAACAGCGTTCGGGTACGCTTGAACCATGGAGTTCCGCAAGCTTCGAGACGGCGAACTTGCCGCCGCGCATACCATCATCGCCGCCGCCACCGAATCGCTGAATGCACGCGGAATCGTGCAGTGGCCCCGGGTCATCCCGCTCGAAACCTACGCCGAACGCCAGGCTCGCGGCGAGAACTTCGGCCTGTTCGGAGGAGGCTCGCTTCACGCGGTCATGACGCTCGCCCCCGAAGTTCCCGAGCGCTGGCGTGACCGCCAGTTCGCGACGCCGTTTCTCTGGCTCTCGACGCTGGCGGTCGCACCAGGTTCGAAGGGCCGCGGCCGGACCGCGGTCGAGATGGCCGAATCATGGGCGCGCGACGCGGGTATCGCCGCGATCTACCTGGACTGTGTCGACCGCGACGATGCGCTGCCGTCGTTCTACCGCTCGGCAGGCTACACGATGCTCGCGTGCCGGGAGGCCTGGCCCGGCTGGCCGATGTGCCTGTTGGAGAAAATACTCGGTTGAACACAGAGCGGACGGTCTCCCGCACACCGGAGACGCCGGCCCAACGCAACACCGGCACGCCCACGTCGTAGGGGCGTATTGCAATACGCCCCGCCAAACCACCCAAACCCCATCAGAGCCGCGACGGGTACGGAGCGGTGGGATGTCGGCCCCGCCACGGACGCCCAACTTCAGGTGGGTAGGGGCGTATTGCAATGCGCCCCTATCAAACCACCAACCCCCATCAGAGCCGCGCCCGCAACGAAGCGGCTACAGTCCCCAGCACACCCGAGACGCCGGCCCAACGCAACACCGGCACGCCCACGTTCGTAGGGGAGTGTTGCAATACGCCCCTGCCCACCCCGACACGCGCCCGGGCCGGATGATTCGGGGTTCGCGCTAAACGAGGGCCACGATCCGCGGCAGAACTTCGCCGATGGGGTCGCGAAGGATCGCCGCCGCGTAACGGTCGTACGGCGTTTCCTGGGCGTTGATGATGACCAGCCGTGCACCGTTCTGGAGCGCGTACTGCGGCAGGTAGGCGGCCGGATACACGCCGAGCGAGGTGCCGATGGAGAGGAACAGGTCGCAACTCGCGGCCGCATCACTCGCACGCCGAAGGTCTTCGGCAACCAGGTCCTGCCCGAACGAGATCGTCGCCGATTTGAGGATGCCACCGCCCGTCCAGCAGGGCTGGGCTTCTTCGCCGGCGTCCTCCCGGGCAAGCACCCGCTCGATGGGGCCGCGCTCGCCACAGCCCATGCACATGAAGTCGCGCACCGTACCGTGGATTTCGATCAGCCGCGTATCCGAAGTGCCCGCTTTGCTATGCAGGCTGTCGACGTTCTGGGTCACGAGCAGCTGGAGTTTGCCTTTGCGTTCGAGTTCGGCGAGGGCGACGTGGCCCGCGTTCGGTTCGGCGCCGGCGAACGCGCTCGTGCCGCGCGCTTTCCAGCTTGCGACGCGCGCCTCGCGGTTCGCCATGTAGTACTGGAGGTTCGCACGCCGTTCCGCGCCCGGATCCTTCGTCCAGACACCCTGTGGACCGCGGAAGTCGGGGATGCCCGACTCGGTGCTGATGCCCGCGCCGGTGAGGACAACGACCTGCGACGCCGCACGCAGCCACCCGGCAATTTCGACGATGGTTTCGGGTTCGGCCACGGGCGAAGGCTACAAGAACGCGACCGGAGTGCAAAGATTTCGACATACTGGTTGACGGCCCATAGGGCGGCTATCTATTGTCGCCACGGCGCGGGACGCCATTCCGCTCGTGGCTCCCGCCAGTCTCTTAGCCGGGTGTCCGCTCCACTCGGCTCGAAGGCCCGATCGCTAGCAATCGGGCCTTCACCCTGTCTGGATGATCCTCAGTTTGCCCGTTCTTCCGAGGCGCCCGTTTCTGCGGCCCTGGCGGCGTCGAGCGCGAACCGCGCGCGCCAGTTCGCGAACGTCTGCGCCGGCGCATCACTCGTCGCGAGGGCCTGCGCAAGTTCGCCGGTGAGGATCGAGAACTTGAACCCGTGCCCCGAACACGGCGAAGCGACAACGACGTTCGGAAACCCCGGGACGCGGTCGATGATGAAGTCGCTGTTCGCGGTCTCGGTGTACCGGCAGGTCACGACCTCGGCAGGCGTTGGGACAACTCCGCGGAGCCTCGTGGCAACCAGGTGGTTCAACCGCGACAACGACTCGGGGTCTGGCTCGCGCGGCGGTTCGTCGGGATCGGCGATTTCCACCTCCGTTTCGACCGCGACCTTGATGTGGCCGGGCCGTTCGCATACGGGGAAGCCGTAGAAGCCGCCCCGGCCGTGCGCGATATAGACCGGGCAGCGCCCGAGTTGCCAGGGCCCGGCTTCGCTGACCGGGTAGTACACGACCTGCTGGTGGGTGACGCGCAACTCGTTCGCGATCCCGAGCGCGCCGAAGAACCGCCCCATCCACGGCCCGGCGGCGATAACAGCGGCGCCCGCGGTCACGCGCCCTCTTCCGCCGGGGCCTTCGTACGCGAAAGCCACCTCTCGTCCCGGTTCGATCCCCGTGACCCGCGTCATTTCGCGCACCTCGGCGCCGGCGCTGCGCGCTTCGGAGACCATCGTCGCGACACATCGCCCGGCGTTGAGGATGCCGGCGCCGCTCTGCCAGAGGGCAGCGTGGCCATCCCCGAGCGTGAACTGCGGGAAGGCTTCGCGCGCCGCGTCGCCTTCGAGCCAGACCGCGCCGACGCCGGCGGCTTCGAGCGCCTCGCGGCATGCTGCGAGCGCCGGGTCGTCGCTCAGGCCGATGTCGAGTCCGCCAGTCATCGTGAGCAGCCGTTCGCCCGATGCCCATTCGAGTTCGCGCCACGCCTGGAATGCGGCCGGCGCGAGCGATGCGTAATCGGCGCTCGTGTAGGAGTGGCGGATGATGCGGCTCTCGCCATGGCTGCTGCCGCGCGCATGCCCCACGCCGAACTGTTCGAACAGCACCACGCGCTTCCCGGCGCGCGCCGCGTGGCAGGCGGCCGCCGCACCGACCGCTCCTGCGCCAACCACCGCGAGGTCAAAGTCGGGCATGGGCGGCCTCCTTCGTGCGCGAGCGCACTTCCCGTACACAGTAGCGGCCCGTACGGTTGCACCCCATGGGATTCCAGGACCTAACCCCCGGCGAGGTCGAACTCGTCCTCGTGAAAGAACGCGTCGTGCGCATCGCCTTCAGCGCCGGTGGCGAACAGTTCCTCGTGCCGGTGTTCTACACGTGGTTCGAAGGGGCGCTCTGCGGGCTGACCACGCCTGGCCGGAAGACACGCCTCGGCGAGGCAAACCCCGACGTCGCTTTCCAGGTCGACAGCACCTATGTGACCGGCCCCTGGGAGTGGGCGAGCGTCTCCGGGCAGGGCGTCTTCGCGCGCGTCGCCGACCCGGCCGAGTTCGGGCCGTTTGCCGCCCGGCTGCGCGCCAGCCTCGCCGATTCCCCCGAATGGGCCGCGACGATGCTGCAGGAGCGGTTCTCGAAACTCGGACTCTACGCGTGGCGGATCACGCCGTCGGCGTTGAGCGGCCGCGCGCACGGCCCCGGCTGATTCGAGAACACCAGCGGAACTTTCCCGCCCATCCCGGCGTCTTGTAAGGCAACCGGCCCCCGCGGAGTCCAATCCGCAAGCAGGGCGCTGGAGGCAGGGATGGCCACGCAGGTTCGCAAGAGGGTCGCATTCGCCGGCGCGGGGGTCATCGCACTCGCCGGGCTCTTCGGTATCGCCGGGCTGGCGGCCACCCGCGGCCGTGCCGAAGACGCGCCAAAGCCAACGCCCACGGCCACATCGACACCCGCGCCCACCGCCACGCCTGTCTTCATCCCGAAACCCACCGAACCGCCGGTCGTCGAAAAGCAACCGGTCATGCCGTTCGGGCCGGTCGAAGCGCAGCCTTACCGCGTCCACACCGGCGACGGCGACTGCCTCAACGTGCGCCCCGTGCCGGGAACCACCTTCCAGTCGGACCCGCGCACCTGTGTGCCCGAAGGCTTCCTCCTCTGGCTGTTCGGCGAACCCGTGCAGGCCGACGGCCACACCTGGCGATACGCGCTCGGCGAAGGCTGGGTCGCGGTCGAGTTCGTGAAGCCCGCGCCCGGCGCCGCCACCGGCTTCGGGCCGTTCTCCTCGGTCACCGTGGGTTCGAGTAACGGCGAATCGACGCTGCTCGCGCGGGTGAAGGCCGACGGCTCGGTTGCGAACCTGCCTGTGCTGCCGTCAGCAATCCGCGGCATCGGCGGGATCGAGCCGCAATTCTCTCCCGACGGCAGGTGGGCCGCCTATGGCGTCGAATCGGGCTACGTGCCGACGCTGACCCTTCGAAACATGGCGACCGGCGCCGAACGCAGCTATCCGCAGGCCTATCCCGGTGGCTGGAGCCCCGCGAGCCGCCTGCTCGTCCGTGTCAACGCGAACTGCCCCCGGCAGTGCACCTGGACGGTCGGCTGGATCGACCCCGCCGAGGGTGTCGTGCACACGCTCACCGACCGGTCGAACGCCTGGTGGACGACCGCGTGGGCGCCCGATGGCGAGTCGCTCTACGTGATCGAAGAGGCCGCGCTCAAGCAGGTCTGGCTCGACGGCCGCAGCCGGCTGATCGTCGCGCAGGACGCGGGCGTGCCATGGGGCCAACTCGTCCTCTCGGCCGACGGCAAGCGCTTGCTCTCGAGCCCCTTCCAGGGCGACATCGTCATCGTCGATCTCGGTTCCGGAGCCGTCTCGCGCATCAGCCGGGTGGAGCAGATTCTCGTGGGTGGCAAGTGCGGCGGTTCGATTGGCGTGCTGACCGCGTGGCTCGATGCGAACACGGTCATCTGGCACGAGTCGTACGCGGCGAAGGGCGGCAACGGCATCACCATAAGCCGCATCGACGGCAGCGGCCGCCGCCTGATCCCGTTCTTCACCGTCAGCGACATCCGCACGGTGGCGCCCGGCCTGGTGACCTTCACCACCTGGGAAACCCCGGCGAACGCGCCGACCTTCCAGCTCACCTGGCTCCTCGACACCGCCACCGGCGAAGCACGCCCGGCCACGGTCGGCGCCGGCGCGGTGTGGGAGTAAGAGTGGCATAACGGAAGAGCCCGGGCCGCTCGGCCCGGGCTCCTGCTCCGCTTTTCGCGGCGGCTGTCGGGTGAATCAGCGGCGCCGGAGAGCGAGTGCACTGGCCCCAGGCACGAGAAGCATCGCCCCACGAAGCCCCTCGTTCTGGTTGCCAATGCCTGGTTCGCACCGCGGACTCTGCCGGGTAAGGCGTGGGTAACGGAAGGGTAAATTCGCTACAGGTGTACGAGTTATCCCTGTTCCAGCCATGAGAACGTCGCCGCGTCGGCCGGGAAGAGATCGAGCGCCTTGTACGGGTCAGCGGCGGAGAGGCCGGTAATCACGCAGTTGAAGCGGAGCGCCTCGCCCCTCGCGGTCGTCCATTCGAACGGCACACCGGGCCGGCGGAGGCTCGTGAACCGCGCCGCGTTGCGCCACACTTCCGCCAGCCGTTCGATACCGGCCGGGTGCGTGCGCATCACCTGGCGGCCCACCTCGAGGAGGTTGTTCGCCGAAGCCTCGCGCGGCGCGTGCAGCACCATCGGCTCCAGCCGCCCCGGCAGGATCACCCCCGCGACATCCTCCCAGTTGCGCAGTGACGCGGTGAACAGGTCGCTCACCATCAGTTGGAGGAGGTGTGGCCCCGGCCGGCCGGGTAGCGCGGAGAACGCACCCGTCGGGACAAGCCGCTGCGCCGCCGCGTTGGCGTGGACGACGTGGCACCCGGCATCCAGCAGCACGGACGGCCACGCGAGGTCGTCCGCGGCCGCCGCAAGCGCGCCCGCGCCCGCGAAGTAGATGCCTCTCCGGTTCCGGTAGTTGCTGATGGGCATCTCGCCACCGAGCCAGCGCGCCCAGTCGCTCGGCTCCTCTTCATACCCGAACTCGCGCAGGAACCGGTTCACCGAGTAGCCATCGATATTGAGCGCGCGACCGAGCGAGAGCACCGCCGCCCGTGACGGCCGGCGGCGGCCACCCTCGTAGGCCGACACGGTCGAGGCGCCGAGCCCGGTCAAATCGGCCACTTCGCGCACGGAGAGGTGTGCAAGCGAGCGCTGCTGCTTCACTTCGTCGGCGAACGGCAGGAGTTCCGGCGGTTCCGATTCGCCTCCAGGCTCCGACCTCTTCGCCCGGATCCATTCCGCGGTTTCGGCGTCGGCAGCCTGCCAATCGAACGCCCACATGCCGTCGTAGTTGCTCCAATCGCAGAAGGCGCCCCAGAAACGCAGGTCCGTTCCATCGCTGAGGCGCCACTGGATGGGGTGAACGTTGCGCCACTCTTCACGCCACGCCTCGGCCGAGAGGAAGAGGTTGAAGATGCGCGGGAGGAACGCCGGGTTCTCCCGTCCGATCGCGTCGAGGACCGCCGCGACCCACAGGTTCGTTTCTCCGCTGCTGAGGTCGCTCCCTTCGGCCTTGAACGTCGAAATGAGCCGGCCGATGAGCTCGTCCCAGTTCACCAGGCGCCGGTCATAGTGCTCGGTGGATGCCATGCGGAGCAGGCCGCGCTGAAACTGGGTGAGCGAGCCAAGGTCGAGTTCACTGGTGTGGTTGGCGAGCCTGTTCCACGCCACGATCTCGCGGCGCTCGTTCACCACCATCGTCACCCAGGGAGTCGCCTGTACTTCGTCCCAGATGGTCTCGGCCGGCCCTCGCGCCTTCTTCAGCGCAGCTTCGAAACCGTCCGGCCGTGCGCGAATCCCCGCGGCGCGCCGCAATTCATCGTGCTCCTCGCTGCTCGCCCTGAGCGCACCGGCCAACTGGTCGACGCGCGCGGCTTCGGGCAGCCGCCGGTTCTCCTCGTACGAGGCGATCGCACCGGTCGAGAGGCCGGTCCCCGCGGAAAGCTGCCGCTGCGTGAGGCCGCGTGAGATGCGCAGCCCCTTCAGGAGGTCACCAAACCGCTGTGTCGCCATCGAAGTCTCCCGCTCGCCAACGTGAGTGGCGGCCGTTATCGCGGCGGGATTCTAGTCAATTCGAAGCGCTATTGGGAATAGAACGACGCCTGGCGGCCTTCGCTTGTGCGGTGGGGGACGGCCGTGCGCGCGGGGCACCCCGCGAGGTGGTCGTTCACCATGCCGACGCTCTGCATGAACGCGTAGCAAATCGTCGAGCCGACGAAGGTGAAGCCGCGCTTCTGCAACGCGCGCGACATCGCATCCGATTCTTCGGTGCGCGAGGGGATGTCTTTCCAGCTGGTGGGGATCGGCGCATCGGGCAGGACGCGCGGCGCGAACTGCCAGATGTAGGCGTCGAACGATTCGAACTCCTCTTGCACCTGCAGGAACGCGCGCGCGTTGCGGACCGCGCCAACCACTTTCAGGCGGTTCCGGACAATCCCAGGGTTCCCGAGAAGCCGCTCGATGTCGTCGTCGGTGTAGCGTGAGACGAGCAGCGGCACCCAGTCGTCGAACGCTTCGCGGAAGTT
>CAYYDX010000074.1:0-15665 GCA_964470735.1 uncultured Anaerolineaceae bacterium | reverse complement strand
CGTCCCGACGTTTACGTGCGGCTTCGTCCTCTCAAATTTCGCCTTCGCCATTGAATGTTCCCTTTCCTCTCGTGGAGCCTTGTCTTCTGGTTACGCGGATTGCTTCGTGAGCGCTGCCGCGACGTTCTTCGGTACTTCTTCGTAGTGGTCGAATTCCATGCTGTAGCTGGCTCGGCCCTGGCTGATGGAGCGGAGGTCCGTCGAATATCCGAACGTCTCCGCCAGCGGCACCATTGCGTTCACCACCTGGGTCTTCCCCATCGAGTCAGAACCCATGATGATCCCGCGCCGCGAGTTGATGTCGCCCACCACCGAGCCGAAGTAGTCCTCGGGACAGCGCACTTCGACCTTCATGATGGGTTCGAGGATGACGATGCCGGCCTTGCGCGCCGCTTCCTTCACCCCGATCGAACCGGCGTTCTTGAACGCCATTTCCGAGGAGTCGACAGCATGGAAGCTGCCGTCCACCAGGCTCACCTTCACGTCGAGCACCGGGTACCCCGCGAGAATGCCGCCCTGGAGCGCTTCCTTCGCCCCCTGCCCAACCGCCGGGATGTACTCCTTCGGCACCGCTCCACCAACGATCTTGTTCTCGAACACGTAGCCCATGCCACGCTCTAGCGGCTCGACTTCGAGTTCCACCACGCCGTACTGCCCGCGGCCGCCACTCTGGCGAACGAACCGCCCCTCGGCCTTCGCCGGCTTCGTGATCGCCTCGCGGTAGCTCACCTGCGGCCGCCCCACGTTCGCTTCCACTTTGTGCTCCCGCTTCATGCGGTCCACGATGACCTCGAGGTGGAGTTCGCCCATCCCCGAAATCAGGGTCTGGCCGGCCTCTTCGTCGTAGGTCCAGTGGAAGGTCGGATCCTCTTCCGCCATCTTGCTGAGCGATGCGCCCAGCTTGTCCTGGTCGTCCTTGCTCTTCGGCTCCAGTGCCACCCGGATAACCGGCTCTGGGAACGAGATGTTCTCCAGGATGATCGGCTGATCCTGCGCGCACAGCGTATCGCCGGTGAACGTCTGCTTCAGGCCCACCACCGCGGCAATGCCGCCAGTGCCAATCTCCTGGATCTCTTCGCGCTGGTTCGCGTGCATCAACAGCAGGCGGCCGACGCGCTCCTTCTCGTCTTTGCTCGAGTTGTAGACGCTCTCGCCCGACTTCAGCACGCCGCTATACACGCGAACGTACGCCAGCCGGCCCACATACGGGTCGGTCACAATCTTGAACGCGATCGCACTCAGCGGCGCATCGTCCGAAACCGGACGCGTCACTTCGCCGCCGTGCTTCGGATCCGTGCCCTCCACCGGGGGAAGGTCGATCGGGCTCGGCAGGTAGTCGACAACCGCGTCGAGCATCAGCTGGACACCCTTGTTCTTCAGCGCCGAACCGCACAGCACTGGCACCGCGAGGCTCGCCAGCGTCGCCCGGCGGATCGCCGCCTTCAGCTCGTGGATGCCGATGTCGTGGCCTTCGAGGTAGCTGATCGCAATCTGGTCGTCAACGTTCCCGATACCTTCGATCAGCTTCTCGCGAGCTTCCGCGGCGTCAGCCTTCAGGTGTTCCGGGATCTCGCGGCGTTCCGGCTTGTCGCCCTTCTCGCCGCCGAACCACCACCAGCACTGCTCAATCAGATCGATGCTGCCGTCGAACTCGCTCTCGGAGCCGACAGGAAGCTGGATCGGAAGCGGGTTGCCACCGAGCCGGTCGACCATCATCTCGACCGTGCGCGTGAAGCTCGCGCCCGTGCGGTCCATCTTGTTGACGAACGCGATCCGCGGCACACCATAGCGGTCGGCCTGGCGCCACACCGTCTCCGACTGCGGCTCAACGCCAGCCACCGAGTCGAACACCACGACACCGCCGTCGAGAACGCGAAGGTTGCGTTCCACTTCAGCGGTGAAGTCCACGTGGCCCGGTGTGTCGATCAGATTGAAGTGGTGGTCGTTCCACTCGCACGTCGTCGCGGCCGAAGTAATCGTGATTCCGCGCTCGCGCTCCTGCTCCATCCAGTCCATCGTTGCGGCGCCCTCGTGGGTCTCGCCGATCTTGTATGTCCGGCCCGTGTAAAAGAGCACCCGTTCGGACACGGTGGTCTTCCCCGCATCGATGTGGGCGATGATTCCGATGTTCCGGATGCGCTCAAAGTCAACTGTGCGCGGCATGTAGCTCCTGCTGCTTTCGCTTACCAGCGGTAGTGGACGAAGGCGCGGTTCGCCTCCGCCATGCGGTGGGTGTCGTCACGGCGCTTGATCGCGGCGCCGGTGTTGTTCGCGGCATCGAGCAACTCCGATGCCAGCTTCTCGCTCATCGAACGGCCATTGCGGTTCCGGGCCGACGTCAGCAACCAGCGCATCGAAAGCGCCAGCCGGCGATCGGCCCGGATTTCGACCGGCACCTGGTACGTCGCGCCACCAACCCGGCGCGGCTTCACTTCCAGCACCGGCGTCGTGTTCCGCACCGCCTGCTGGAACACGTCCAGCGGATCGCGCCCCGTCTGCGTCTGGATCCGGTCGAACGCGCCGTAAACCACGCGCTCCGAGGTGCTCTTCTTGCCGCGTGTCATCACTTTGTTGATGAGCACCTGCACCGTCGGCGAGCTAAAGCGCGCATCGGGCGGCGTTGGGCGGCGTTCTGGTCGATTGCGTCGGGCCATCTCTCTGGACTCCTGCCTACTTCTTCCGGCCGGCCGGGGCTGCGTTCTTGCGCGTCCCGTACTTGCTGCGCCCCTGCTTCCGGTTGTTCACCCCGGTCGCGTCGAGCGCGCCGCGGACGATGTGGTAACGCACACCCGGCAGATCCTTCACACGGCCGCCGCGCACCAGCACCACCGAGTGCTCCTGCAGGCTGTGGCCCTCGCCCGGGATGTAGGCGGTCACTTCGATGCCGTTGCTCAATCGCACACGGGCCACCTTGCGAAGCGCCGAGTTCGGCTTCTTCGGCGTCTGCGTCCTTACCTGGGTGCAAACCCCCCGCTTCTGCGGCGAACCCGCCTTCCCCAGCACCTTGCGCAGCCGGTTCGAATGCGAGTTGAAGCTGAAGAGCAGCGCAGGCGCGCCCGACTTCTTCGACTTCGGCGTGCGGCCCTTTCGGACCAGCTGGTTAATGGTCGGCATCGCTGCTCCCCCGCCATTTCGGGCAAATTTCGTGTGCGGCCTGCGGTCAGGACGCGGGTGTATGGCCCGTGGGCCTTCTCGTTCTGGGCACGGAAACAGGCCGAAAAGCCTGTTCGTGAACAGCGCCCCGGACTTCAGTCCTGTCCCGGGCCGTCTTCAAGCACTCAGCTTTGCGACCTGCGCAAACTCGTAAAGTTCGCCAGTCAAATAAGCGCCGAATGAGAAGAGTACCACAGCGATAAGTGCTGTCAACGCCAGCCGGGTATGCGAACTCCACCCACCGCCAGTCTAAGCTATCGCGCGTGCACGACCTCTCCAACGACCACGCCAAACGCATCGCCCTCGCCGCCCAGGGCTTTGCCGAACCTCGCCCCCGCAAGCCCGGCGCCGATGAGATGAAAGCCCTCATCCGCCGCCTCCACCTCATCCAGATCGACTCCGTCAACGTCCTCGTTCGCGCTCACTACATGCCCTTCTTTTCGCGGCTCGGGCCTTACCCTCGCGAACTCCTCGAACACATCGCCTACCGCGAACGTTTCGCCTTCGAACAGTGGGCCCACGAAGCCTGCTTCATCCCCCTCGAGGATTACCCCCTCTTTCGCCATCGCATGAGTCGCGGCCGCCGCTGGTCACCCGGTTCCGTCACACCCGCCCTCATCGAAACCTACGACCGCGTCCTCGAACACGTCCGCAACAATGGTCCCGTCGTCACCGGCGACCTCGATGCAGCAGGCAAGCACGCTGGCTGGTGGGGCTGGAGCGACAGCAAGAACGCCCTCGAATACCACTTCGCCATCGGCAACCTCGCCGTCCGCGAACGCCGCAACTTCGCCCGCATCTACGACCTGGCCGAGCGCGTCTTCCCACCCGAAGCACTCGCGCCACCACCCTTCGATGACGCCGAAGCCATGCGCCGCATGCTCCGAAACTCCCTCGCCGCCCTCGGCGTCGCCACCGCCAAAGACCTCGCCGACTACTACCGCTTCAAAGTCACCGCCATCCGCCCGCTCATCCAGGACCTTGTCGACGCCGGCGACGCCATACCGGTGCGGGTCGAAGGTTGGAAGGACCAGGCTTACCTTGCCCCCGGCATCGCCCGCGCCCCCGAAGTCAGCGCGACCGCCCTCCTCAGCCCGTTCGACAACCTCGTCTGGGACCGCGACCGCACCGAGCGCATGTTCGGCTTCTTCTACCGCATCGAGATCTACACACCGGCCCCCAAGCGCGTGCACGGCTACTACGTCCTCCCCTTCATGCACGGCAACGAACTCGTCGCCCGGGTCGACCTCAAGGCGAACCGCCAGGAGTCCACGCTCGAAGTCCGCGCGAGCCACCTCGAACCCGGCGCCAAGGCCTCCCGGACTGCTTCCGCCCTCGCCCGCGAACTGAAAACGATGCAACGTTGGCTCGCCCTCGAGCGCATCAGCGTCTCGGTGAACGGCGATCTTTCCGCCCCTCTGATTCGCGCGCTCGGCCCCGCCAACACCATCCGCGATACTCCGTAACAGCCTCGCACCCAATCGCTACCCAATCGTCCGGTCACCTGCCCTTCGCCAGGCGAGGGGGTCATCCGTAACTGTTGGTAGGCGGCCTCCTGACCAAAGGGCGCCAGGCGACATTGTCCTCCCCGTCGCACCGGGGCGCTCCTCGCAAGAGGGGCGCCCCACCCCCACCTCCTCCACCGCTCCGCACCCCCGCTCGCTGTCCCCGTCTTTCGCCTTCCGATATGGCTGATACCATTGCCTCGGTGGCAGGGAAGCTCTCGGGACAGGAGCGCATGTGACGCAGGAAGAATATTCGGCCGTTTGCCCGTACCTCGGGCTCGCCGACGATGCCGATTCCCACGCGACCTACGCGACGGAAGCGCATCGCTGTTACCGCTTGCCCAACCCAACCCGCATCGCCACACCGCACCAGGAGAACTACTGCCTGGGCGCGAACCACGTCACCTGCCCCGTCTACCTCGGTGAAGGCGTCCCTTCCACCCAGAAGCCCGCAGCCGGCCCGCCACCCGTTGGCGCAGCCGCCGGTCCCGCCTCCACGCCGGAAGAACCCGTCCGCGGGCCTCGCCCCGCCGCCCCCCAGCGCCCCCAGGCCACCAACCGTCCGCGCAAACCCACGAACCCCGGCGCACTCGGCCCGCGACCTCGCGCAGGCGGCATCAGCATGCCCGTGGCCACCATCGGCCTGTTTGCGCTCGCGCTCGTCATCGTTGGCCTTGCCTTCGCTATCCAGCAACTCGTCGGTGACGGCGATGACGGCGGCATCTCACCCGCCGACTCCGTCGCCACCCGCGACGCCGTCAACAAGACGCGCACCGCCCAGGCCGCGAACGGCACCCAGCCGGCCACCACCCAGACCCAGCAGCCCGGCAATAACCAGACTCCTGGCGCCAGCCAGACCGGTACGGCCTCCCGAACCACCACTGCTACCGCGTCCGGCACACCAGGCGCAGGCGGCAAGACCTACGTCGTCAAAGCCGGCGACTTCTGCGGAACCATCGCCGAGTCCAACGGCGTCACGCTCGCAGCACTCCTCGCCGCCAACAACATGTCCGAGGACGACTGCACCCGGCTCGCGGTCGGCCAGACGCTCAAGATTCCGTAGGCTCCGGCTCCCGCTCCGGCATCGCCAGTTCAGCGTGGTGCTCGGCCACCCAGCGGCGCCGCGCCCCCCAACTCGCCGGGTGGCTCTCCCAGCCGTGCTCTCGCTCCTGCACCCATTTCCAGTCTGCCCAGCACAGCAGGGCCAGGTCGAGGTCGCGCCACGCCAGCCGCCGGATCTCCTTCATCACCGGCGTCCGCTCACGCTTCCGTTTTTCGAACTTGTCCGCCAGCAGGATCACCTTCGCGATGAGCGGCATCTCCTCGGCCCCCACCGTGTGGTCCCGAACTGCCGCGATAGCCTCGTCATCCTCCACACCGAACCGCTCGCGCAGTGTCACCGCCGCGATCGGCCCGTGCAGCAGCACCGGGTCCGCCCGGTCGGCGGCCGTCAGCGGCAACCCGGCGTCGATGGCGAGCCGTAACTGCTCCTCCGGCGCGTACGAACGGAAAAGGTCGTGCCCCCACGTCGCAAGCTCGACGCGCTCGGGATCGAGGTCATACCGCTCCGCCAGGTCCAGCGCCTCAACGAGCACGCGCTGCACATGGCGCAGCAGCCCCTCCGGGCGCTCTTCGAACGCGACCTGCAATGCCCCGATCTGGGCTCGAAGGTCGGCCATTTAGCCCTCGGGGCCGAGCATGCGGCCGCCGAGCAGATGCAGGTGCAGATGGTGGATCGTCATCCCGGCGGCGTCGCCCACGTTGAACGCCAGCCGGTAGCCGCCCTCCCACACCCCCTCTACGCGCGCCACGTCCTTCGCCAGCGTGAACAGCCCCGCCAGCATCTCCGCGTGATTCCATTCGAGGTCGCGCGCATTGTCGACGTGCTGTTTCGGGACAAGCAGGCAGTGGATCGGCGCGCGCGGGTTGATGTCGCGAATAGCGAACGCGTGCTCGTTCTGAGCGATCTTCTCGACCGGGATCTCTCCGCGGTTCATCCGGCAAAAGAGGCAATCCTGCTGCATCGGCCCAGTGTGAAATCCTCACGCCCCAATGTCGATCTTTACGCCCGCCGCCCGCACAAGAGTTACCGGCGGTTTACAGTTCGACCGTGAAACCACCGGCTGCCAGCGTTCTCTCCCACTTTTGGGCGCCGCTCTGCGCCGTCGGCAGCCACGGCCCGGCCGGCCCAAACGCCCAGGTCTGCGTCTCGGTCTTCGGCGCATCCATCGTCCCCGAACGCCCCCGCATCCTCGTCGTCCTCTCGAACACGAACTTCACCACCGGTCTCGTCGCCGCTTCCGGCGCGCTGAGCGTGTCGGTACTCGGCGAAACACAGACGCCGCTGCTCACCCCGCTCGGACTCCGCAGCGGACGCGACGGCGCCAAACTCACCGGCCTCGAATTCGAAATCGACCGCTTCGGCAACCCGCTCTTTTCCACTGGCTCAGCCGGTTGGCTCTCGGCCGAAGTCCTCTCCACGGCCTCGCTCGGCGACTCGACCGCCTTCCTCGCCGCCGTCCGCGACCACCACGACGGCACAGCGCCGCCACTCTCCTGGCAGACCGCGAAGAGCATCGTCGGCGAGGACTTCCTCCGCCGCTGGGCCGAAAAGAGCGCCCGCGAACAGACCGCCGCCCGCGAAACCATGCTCTGGCGCGACTAACGCCACACCCCACCAGAGCCGCGACAGGTATGGAGCGGTAGACCACCGCCACACCCACAGCCACACCCCATCAGAGCCGCGACAGATATGGAGCGGTAGACCACCGCCACACCCAACAACGGCACCGCGGAGAGTGCAGCCCCCACCACGTGATACGATCCAAACATGATGTCCCAGGACGAAATCCGCGCCGAAATCGACCGCCTCCTCGACGCCGACCGCGTCGAAGAAGCCGCCGCGCTCGTTGACCAGTTGGAACCGGTAAGCATGGAAGAGTTCGAACGCCGGCTCGCCGAAGCGCCCTACGAGGACGAGCCCCCAAGCGAAGAGGATCGCCGGGTCTTCGACCGGGCATGGAAAGTCATCCTCGGGGAGACGCCTGAGCGAGCCTCCCGGCCCGCCTGATGTACGAAATCCTCTGGTTCCAGGCGGCCGTCGACGAACTCTTCGAGATCAGCCTGAACGACCGTCGCCAGGCCATTTCGAATCCTCACGTCGATACGAAGTTTCGGCCGCGACGGAAAGGGCGACATCAAGAAGCTCCAGGGCACGGAACACGAGTGGCGGCTTCGTTCGGGGGAGTGGCGCGTGCGCGCGGCCAAACACGGCTCCACATTCCACATCATCAGCGTCGACAACCGCCGCGACGCCTACTAACCCACCGTTAGGCGAACAGCACGTACGTCTTCAGGAACGCCTCCACCGACTTGTAGAACTGGTCGATCGTCTCCTGCTTCCGCCATCCGTGGCCCTCTCCCGGGTACAGGTGGTACTCATGCGGTACGCCGCGCGCCTTCAATGATGCGACGATGCTGTCGCTCTGCTCGCGCGGCACCACCCGGTCGATCTCTCCCTGGAACACCGCGACCGGGTCCGTGATCTTCGCCACGTGGAAGATCGGCGAACGCTCGCGATACACCGCCGCCGCCTGTGGCAACGGCCCGAGCATCGAGTCCAGGTAGCGCGCTTCGAACTTATGCGTGTCCGCCGCCAGCGTGAACATGTTCGCCACTCCGAACATGCAGATGGCCGCTTTGTAGAACCCCGGCATCTCCACCAGCGACTGCAGCACCGTGTACCCGCCCGCGCTCCCGCCCATGATGACCAGCCGCGAACGGTCGGCCAGTCCCCGTTCGGCGAGCGCCTCGGCTCCGAACTTCGAATCCTGGACGTCGTAGATGCCCCAGCTTTTGCGCAGCTTCAGCATGTACTCCCGGCCGTAGCCCGTGCTCCCACGGTAGTTCGGACAGAGCACGGCGTACCCGCGCGTCGCGAAGAACTGCGCCTGTGCGCTCCACGAACCGAGCACCTGGCTGGTCGGCCCGCCATGCGGCAGCATGATGAGCGGCGGCGCGCCCGCGCTCTCGAACCTCTCGCTTGCCGGCGGCCAGTAGATCCCGTGGACCTGCTCACCGTCGAACGAAGTCCACGAGACAGGCGCCGGCGCCGAAAGTCCGGCCGACGGGTAGCTCTCGCTGTCGCTTCGTCTTCGCACCGATTGCTTCCCGGCCTCGAGGTCGAAGACAACCACCCGCCCCGGTTGCTTCCCACCCCCGGCCACGACCGCCACCTTCTCGCCAACAGGCGATGCCGCCGGGTTTGAAAATGCGTCGTACCCGGCGTGCAGGCGCCCCAGGTCGTTCACAGCGCCTGCGCCATCGATCGAAACCAGTGTGTGGAAGCCCGCACGCTGCCGGATCGCCAGCATCTTCCCGCTCGGCGTCACCGCGTAGGTTCCCATCCCCTGCGCCCACGCCGGTGTCGCGTATTCGAACTCGCCCGACGTCAGTTGAGTGACCGCTCCGCTCGCCAGTTCTCGGCGGTAGATGTGCCCCCAGCCCGTTTCGTCGGAAACGTAGAGCAAAGCCTTTCCGTCAGGTGTGAACGCCCCCTGGAAGATCGATGTCTGCGGCCCACCGGCGACCACCTCGGAACTCGCCACCGCCGGCAGGCTCCCTTCAGGAAACCCGAGCCCTGCCATGCGCAACTCGGCGCCATCCCACGGCATGTTCGGGTGGTCCCATTCGACCCAGCTAAGCCGATCGCCCAAAGGGCTCCACGCCGGCTGCATGTAGAAGTCGCGCCCCTCCGCCAGCCGCTGCGGCCAGTGCTTTCCCTGCGAATCCACCACAGCGATGGCATCGACATCCTCGTAGGTGTGCACATACACGACCCACCGCCCATCGGGTGAGACCCGTGGCGTCGAAGCCGCGCCGAATGCCGGCGTAATCGCCCGTGGCGAACCCCCCGCCAGTTCCTGCCGGTAGATCCTCTGGTCGGCCTGGCCGACGAAGTACGCCGCCCCGTGCGAGAGCGTGAAGTCGCCGCCCCCATAGCCGACGAACGCTCGCACGGAGATGTCGCTGGTCAGGTCTCGCGTCGCCCCGCCGTCGGCGTCCTGGACAACGATCACGCCCTTGTCCGAGCGGCCCTCCACCCACGCGAGCGTCTTCCCGTCGCTATCCCAGCACGGCTCGCCCAGCCGGATTCCCGCGGCCAACGCCGAGGACGAAACCGGGCTGGACCAAAGACCGAACATGCGTTGTTCGCGGCTCATCGACTACCTCCGAGGTGGCGATGGTACGATCCCCGCATGTCACACGTGACCATCTCCCTCCGAGAGGATATCCGCCGCACCCTCGAACAGGCATCCCGGCGCTTGCGCTGGAAGAAACTTTCGAAGGCGAAGCGGCCAACCCCCGGCTTCGTCGGCATCGCCGACCAGAAGCTCTCGTATGACGCGTCGCAGATCGACGCCGAACTCGACCGCACGTTCGGCCGAAACCCCTGACACCCGCATCCCCGCGTTACACTTCACCCGGTGCTCAAGCCCGGAACCGTCGCGCCGCTCTTCACCGCCACCCTCGATGATGGCTCTCCGTTCGACCTCGCGTCGTTCCACGGCCGCCAGCACGTCATCCTCTACTTCTACCCGAAGGACTTCACGCCCGGCTGTACCGCCCAGGCCTGCTCGTTCCGCGACAACTACGCAGAGATTACCGGGCTGGGCGCAGCGCTCTTTGGCCTCAGCGCCGACGCCGACGAATCCCACGAACGCTTCAAGGACCGCTTCGACCTGCCGTTCCCGCTCATCGCCGACCCGTCGCGCACCATCCATCGCCAGTACGAAGTCACCGGCCTGCTCCCGTTCATCACACCGCGCATCACCTACGTGATCGACAGCGCGGGCATCATCCGCGCGGCCATCCGCCACGACATCCTTGTGACACAGCACATCCCCGATGTCGTGGCGGCACTCAAACGCCTCGAACCACCATCGCCAGCGCTATAGCCCCGCGAGGAACCGCCGCACCTCGGCGTTGAACGCCTCCGGCTGGTCGATGTTCGACGCATGCCCGGCGTTCTCGATGACCACCTTCGTCGCGTTCGGGATCTTGTTCGCCATATAGTCCGTGCCTGCCAGGAACGGCTGATCCTTGTCTCCCACGAGCACCAGTGTCGGCACGCCGATCGAGTCGAGCGACTCGATCACGCGTGCGTCGAACTGCGCCAGCATCCCGCGCGCTGCATGCGCCAGGCCCTGCGCCGAACGGTGCTGGGAAACGCGCACCTCCGCGCTGCTCCCGAGCGCGTCCAGGCCCTTCGCTTCGAACACCTCCGCCCGCCGCCGCGCCGTCTCGTTCCAACCCTCGCGCCCCACCGGATTGCGGTATCCCGGCCCGGTATCGAACAGCATCAGCGCGCGCACCATCTGGGGGTGCGCCAGGTTGAACGCCAGCGACATGTATCCGCCGAGGGAAAGTCCTCCGATGACCGCACTCTCAATACCGAGGTGCTTCAGGATCGCGGCCATATCGTCGACCGTCGCCTGCTCCGAATACGCCGCCGCGTCGTCCGGGCTGTCTGATTGGCCGTGGCCGCGCATATCCCACGTGACAATCCGGTACTGGCTCTTCAGCGCCTCGACCTGGCCAGCCCACATCCGTGTCGTCGCGCTGTAGCCATGGCTGAGCAGTACAGCCGGGCCGCTCCCGTTGTCCTCGTAGTAAATGTTCACGCCGTCGCGGTTAATCGTCGCCAAAGCCTCGCCTCCCGAATCTCGTGAGGCCGGATTCTACGCACGAACCCGCGAACGCGCCCCGCTACCCCTTCCGCGCGATGACATCCTTCGCCGACGCCGCAATCCGCTCGGGCGTCAGTTCGAAGTAGCGCAGCAACTCATCCCACTTCCCGCTCGTGCCATAGCGGTCCACGCCGACAAAGGCCGTCGGCGCCGGCAGGTTCTCCGCGAGCACCCGCGCGACTGCTGTTCCGAGCCCGCCATGCGTCTGGTGCTCCTCCGCCGTCACGATAGCCCCGGTTTCGCGTGCCGCCGCCAGCACGGCCTCGCGGTCAATCGGCTTGATTGTCGCCATGTCGATGACCCGCGCCGAAACGCCGTCGTTTGCCAGCGCGGCAGCCGCGTCGAGCGCTGCTTTCACCATGATCCCGCACGCGATAAGCGTCACGTCGCTGCCGGCCCGCAACACACTCGCCTTGCCGATTTCGAACCGGTAGCTCGCGTCGTACAGCGCCGGGATCTTCGGACGGCCCGTGCGAACGTACGACGGCCGCGACGTCTTCCCGACCGCGACGATCGCCTGCCGCGCCGATTCGAAATCCGCCGGCACAACCACGTCGAACGGGATCAATGAAGTCGCCAGCGCGAGGTCTTCGATCGCCTGCGCACTCGCGCCGTCTTCGCCCACCGTCACGCCGCCGTGGCTGGCCACGCACTTCACGTTCAGCCCGCCCTTCGGCTGCGCCACCGACGTCCGTAACTGGTCGAAACACCGCCCCGGCAGGAACGAAGCGAAGCTCGCGATGAACGCCGTCTTCCCCGTTGCCGCGTAGCCCGCCGCGATCCCCACCATGTTCGCCTCGGCGATCCCCACCGTGTGCCAGCGGTCCGGGTACTTGTCGCCGAACAGGTGCCCCATCGTCGAAGCCGAAAGGTCAGCGTCGAGGGCCACCACATCGACCCCTTGCTCCACCAGTTCGGCGAGCGCCACCGGGTAGGCTTCGCGCGTCGCTGCGGCAGGCGCCGCCGGCGCCGTCACTTGAGCCCCGCCGCGATCTGCGCGAGCGCGTCCTCGAGCTGCTCCTTCGTCGGCGCCTTGCCGTGGAACGATGGGTTGTTTTCCATGTAGCTGACGCCCTTTCCCTTCGTTGTGTGTGCCACCACCACCCGCGGCTGGTCGTGTGCGCGTTCTGCTTCGCTCAGCGCCTGGTCCACCGCCGCCATGTCATGCCCGTCGCACTCGATAACGTGCCACCCGAACCCGCGCCACATCGCGGGCGGGTTGATCTTCATGATCGTGTCGCCGAACCCGTCGTTCTGGATTCCGTTCCGGTCGACCATCGCGATCACCCGGTCGCCCAGCCCGAAGTGCGGCACGGCCTGCGCCGCCTCCCACACCTGGCCTTCGTTCAACTCACCGTCGCCCATCATCACCCAGCAGCGGAAGTCCCGCCCGTCGAGCCGTCCCGAAAGCGCGTGCCCGATGGCGAAACTCAGCCCTTGCCCGAGCGACCCGCTCGACATCTCGATACCCGGCACGGCCCCCATCGACGGGTGCCCTTGCAGCGGGCTCCCGAGCGTCCGGAAGCCCTTCAGCAGTTCCGTCGAGAAGTACCCGCGTTCGGCCAGCACCGAATAGTAGAAAGGCGTGGCGTGCCCCTTCGACAGGATGAACCGGTCGCGGTCGGGCCAGTCCGGGTTCGCCGGGTCGCAGCGCAGGTGGTTCCAGAACAGGGAGACCCCCAGTTCCACCGCGGAAAGCGAGCCGCCGGGGTGGCCGCTCTGGGCGTCGTAGACCATCTGGACGATGTGCGTGCGGACGCGCTTCGCGACGTCCGTGAGTTCGGCGATTGAAACGGGTGCAAGTGTCGTGGGCATCGTCACCAAGGATACGAGGCTCGCGCCCGGTGAGCGATTCACCGGCGCGCCACCCCGCGACGTTTTATGCCCATGCGGCTGTTATGTCGCTTTTACGTTCGACAGCCCTCGCCATCCGTTCGAGCCCCTCCTCCAGCAGCGAACGCGGGCAGCCGAAGTTCAGCCGCACGAAGCCCTCTCCGGTTGGCCCGAACGCCGGCCCCTCGCCCAGCCCAACCCGCGCGTGCTCCAGGAACCACTCGAACGCGTTGTTCTCCGGCAGTTCGAGGGCGTTGCAGTCGAGCCACGCCAGGTACGTCCCCTCCGCCGGGTACGCGCGGATGGCCGGCAGCCGTTCGCGCAGGAAGCCGTGCAGGTAGTCGCGGTTCGCCGTCAGGTAGGGCAGCAGCGCGTCGAGCCACGGGTCGCAGTCCCGGTAGGCCGTCGTCATCGCCGTGAACCCGAGGATGTTCACCGACCCTACCATCCCGCCGTACGAAGCCTCGAACTTCGCACGCAACTCCTCGTTCGGGATGATCGCCACCGACGACTTCAACCCCGCCAGGTTGAACGTCTTCGACGGCGCCATCAGCGTGATCGTCTGCGCCTCGATCTCCTTCGACAGCGTCGCGATCGGCGTGTGCGCGCTCCCGTCGAGCATCAGGTCGCAGTGAATCTCGTCCGCCAGGATCGTCATGCCGCGCGCCATGCAGATGTCCGCCATTCGCTGCAGTTCCTCGCGCGAAAACACCCTGCCGACCGGGTTGTGCGGATTGCAAAGCACGAACGCCGCGCTCCCCTCGCACGCCGTTTCGAAGCTCTCCCAGTCAATCTCGTACCGTCCACTCTCGCCCGTTCGAAGGTACGCGTCACGCCGCTCCAGGCCGTGGTTGTTGGCCGAATTCAGAATCGGCGGGTACGAGGGCAACTGCACCACGATCGCATCGCCCGGCGTCGTCACCGCCCGCAATCCAACGTTGAACCCCGGGATCACCCCCGGGATCGGCACCAGCGCCTCCGGCGGGACCACCCACCCGTATCGCCGCGCCAACCGTGCCGTGAACACCTCGCGAAACTCATCGCTCACCCGCCCGTAGCCGTAAATCCCATGCTCAACACGCTCCGCCAGCGCCCGCCTCACTGGCTCCGGCGACCGGAAATCCATGTCGGCAACAGGCATCGGCAGGACGTCCGGGTCGAATCGCGACCACTTCGAACTATCGGTGCCGCGACGGTCGTAAACAGTGTCGAAATCGAAAGCCATGGCCCGACTCTACACCTGCGGCAGCGCCCTCGCAGGTCACCCGGGCGGTCGGCTTAGTGCTCCTGGAAGCAAGCCTGGATCGAACGGGCCGTATCGGGATCGCCGCGCAACTCCCCGATCTCCTCGGCCGCCGCTTCGCCACGAATGAAGCGGAAAAACCCGTGTGTGGTGGTCTTCAGGTGGATGTCCGCGTCCGGCGAACCCTGGCGCCGCGGATGCAGATGCCCATCGTGGATATCCAGCGTCCACGTGTTACAGCTGTCGCAGTCCGAAATCTCGAGCGTCATCCTCGCCACAAAGTCGCTCGCACTCTCTGGCTTGAACGAAAACGTCGGGATCACCCGCATCGCGAAGTCGTGAGTGACATCGATCCCTACGCGGTCTTCCGTAATTGGTTCAACGTACATCCGGCCCCAATCGAGCATCGAAAGGAGAATCGGACGCACCGCCCAGCCCTTGTCCGTCAGCGTGTACTCAACCCGCGGCGGCAGCTCCTTGAAATAGCTGCGAATGACCAGCCCCCCCGCTTCCAGCCGCTTCAACCGGTCCGAAAGCACGTTCGGCGACATCCCCGAACAACTCTCCAGGATGTCGTTGTAGCGGTGCAGGCCAGCCATCAGGTCGCGAAGGATCAGCAACGTCCAGCGATCACCGAGCACATCCAGGGTCTGGGCGATAACACAGGGGAGGTTATACGTCTTCCTGGTGCTTTCGAGCTCGGCGCGCTGAGTCATTTGCAGGCTCCCGTTTGGATAGTGTTAAGAATGCCCCGGAGGCTAGTACCAAGGCTATTGACACGATAGCCACCGGTGCTATTATTCCGGCACGGCCCGGTACTAGTGAATCGCTAGTACCAAGGGTCACCGAAAACAAGCGTAGCTGACCGCCGAGAGGCGAGTCAACCAAGAAAGGACGGGCATTACCCATGGCGCAAGCCTCCATCACCTCCGACCCGGCCTCCACCGAACAGCATTTCCACCGCTGGCGGATCGAAGAGCCGAACGGCCAAATCAGCACCGGGGTCTGCAAGACCTGCGGCGCAACCAAGGAATTCAAGAACTGGCTCAGCGACGGTGACTTCATCACCAACGAAGAACACCGCATGGCCGCCGCCGCCTAACCCGCCCACCTTCTTTCCTGGCGCGGACCCTCTCCCCCCGCCAGAAAAGACCCGCCGCCGTCACCATCCCACGGGTGACG
>CAYYDX010000073.1:8994-16980 GCA_964470735.1 uncultured Anaerolineaceae bacterium | reverse complement strand
CGGCGGCGACGCCGCGCCGCGAACCGCCGCGCCGCGAACCGCAACGCCCGGCTGCTCGAACCGGCGCTCCCTCCTGGCCGGCGGCAGAGGATGCGCCCCGGCAGGCCGGCGGCGCATCCGTTGAATACACCGGCGACCCCACCATCAACTGGTACGAAGTCATCGGCGTGCGTGAAGACGCCCCTCGCCCGGCCATCATGAAGGCGATGGCCAGGATGGCCGCCGGCCTCGAAGGCGCCGACATCAGCGCCACCGAGTTCGCGAAAAAGCGGAAGCTCATGCGCGACGCGTTCGCCGTCATCGGCGACCAGTACATGCGCGCCGCCTACGACCGCGCCCGCAAAGCCGCGAAAGAGAAACCGGCTGCTGGACCACCCCACGAACAGCCGTTCACGCCGCCGGCCGGCTACCGCCAGGGCCCCGTGCGCATCGGCGACCTCGTGGTTGACCGGCAGGGCCAGCTCTCCGGCGTCGACCTGCGCGGCGCCGACCTGCGCGGCCTCGACCTCGCGGGAGTCGATTTTCGCGAGGCGAAACTCCAGGGCGCGGACCTCGAAGCCGCCTCTCTCCGCGGCGCCAATCTCGCCGGCGCCGACCTCGGCGGCGTGAACCTGCGCTACGCCGACCTTTCGAACGCTGACTGCGCCGGCGCCAACCTCGCTCGCGCCGACCTTACGAGCGCCGCCCTCCACGCCACCAGCCTGTTCCGCGCGAACCTCACCGGCGCCGGCCTGTCTGGAAGCGTCGGCCCCGGCGTCAATCTCGATTATGCCGACCTTCGCCGCGCCGACCTCACCGGCGCCAGGATCACCGAGCAACTCATCCGCCGGGCGAAGCTCGCCAACACCGTGATGCCCGACGGGACGGTGGACTCCCCCGAGTAGCTACTCCCAGCGCGCGCGTCGCGCTTTCGCATCACCGACACGCTCACCGACCAGCCGTTCGATCTCCGCGATGTGTTCGCGATCGTGATGCACCCAGACGTGCAGCAATTGCTGAATCGTTACCTCATGACCGTCACGCGTCCCCGTTCGCGCGAGGTCTTCTGGTCGCAGCATCCGCAAAATACCCAGGCTCGCCTGCCGCTGGAGCGCAAAGTCCGCGAGCAGCAACTCCTTGCGGTCGCGGCTACGATTGCGCCCCGGCGCCCAGTCCGCCCCGTCGATGAAGTTCAGCGCCGGGCAGTCTTCGGCCAGGATCCGCGAAAGCGCCAACCGCGTGCAGAGAACCTCGTCGTCGCGGAAGTGCGCAAGGATGGTGCGGACACTCCACGCGCCGGCCTCGGCCGCGTCCAGCCGCTCGTCACCGAGTTCAGCCACCAGGTGGGCAAGGTTCCCCGGCGTCGCCGCAAGCTGGTCGAGCAGATCGTCCACGCCTCCAGCCTACAGCACCGCCGAGCACGCCGGGGTGGCCTCGCGTAGTATTCGGCCATGCGTGAACCAATCGAGACGCGGCACGCCGTGAACGGCGTCGAGCTGCAGGTGTACGAATGGCCCGGCGCCGGGCCCACGGTCTTTCTTGCCCACGCCACCGGCTTCCACGCCCGCTGCTGGAACCAGGTGGTCGACCGCCTCCCCGAGTTTCGCTGCATCGCCGTCGATATGCGCGGACACGGCCGCAGTTCGAAACCCGAGCCGCCCTACCGCTGGCGCTACTTCGGCGAGGACGTGGCTGCGCTCGGCCTCGAACTCGGCCTCGATGGCGCCATCGCCGCCGGGCACTCGAAGGGCGGTTATGCCGTCACCCTCGCGGCCGCGCTCGAACCACGGCTCTTCTCCCGACTGCTGCTGATCGACCCGGTTATCCTCTCGCGCGAAGCCTACCGCATGGTCCCCGGCGCCGGTGAGCACTTCGCCGCGCGCCGCCGGAATGAATGGCCCTCGCCCCGGGCCATGTTCGAAAGCTTTGTGCAACGCCCACCGTTCAACCTCTGGGACCCTGCCGTGCTCCACGACTACTGCACCTACGGCTTGCTTCCGAACCCGGACGGCGAAGGGTTCGTCCTCGCCTGCCCACCGAAGATCGAAGCGGCGACCTACGCCGGGAGCGCCGGTGGCGACATCTACGACGAGATCGCACGCATCGAAGCGCCCGTCCGCATCCTCCGCGCCCGCCCGCGGTCGACCGACTCCATCGCCGGCGACATGAGCGGCTCACCAACAACCCCTGACCTTGCGCGCGCCTTTCAACACGCCGAAGACGTTCCCGTTCCGCAGTACACCCACTTCATCCCGATGCAGGACCCCGGATTCGCTGCTGACCAGGTCCGCGAACTGGCGGGCCGCCGTGATTGAGCGGCGGCTCCCGGCAACGCGCCACCGCAACTTCCGCTTCCTCTGGATCGGCGGCGCCTGTTCGAATACCGCCCTCTGGACGCTCCTCCTCGGCAACGCCTGGATCGTTTACAAGCTGAGCGATTCTTCGTTCTGGGTCGGCGTGTCGACCTTCGCTTCGATGTCGCCGTACCTCGTCGCACCCCTCGGCGGAATCGTCGCCGACCGGCTCGAACGGCGCGTGCTCGTCCGGGTGACACGCATGATGACCTTCTGCGTCACGCTCGTCCTTTTCGTCCTTGCCGCTACCGACGTCATCGAGGTCTGGATGGTGGTGATGATGGCGCTCATGCAGGGCATTGTGCGCTCGGTCGAAATCCCCTCCGACCAGGCGCTCCTTGCCAACGTCGTGCCGCCGGAGGACCTCGCCAACGGGGTCGCCCTGACGAGTACCACGCAGCACGGCACCCGCGCCGTCGGGCCGCTGCTCGCCGGGCCGCTGCTCGCCACCGTTGGGGTCGAAGGCGCTTACGGCATCTCCGCCCTGATGGCGCTTATCGCCTTCTTCACGGTCAGCCAGATCGACGTGCGCTCCCGCGGAGGCGTAGCCCGCCTCGCCGACGTCGCCGAGAACCTGCGCGAAGGGCTCAGCTATGTTCGCCACACGCCGCCGGTGCTCGCGCTCTTCGCCCTCGTCTTTTTCCACTGCTCGCTCACGATGTCATTCGACGCCATGCTCCCCGGTTTCGCCCAGGACCACCTTCACGAATCATCGAGCGCCTTCACTACGATGACCTTCGGCGTCGGCGTGGGCGCGCTCATCGGGACGTTCACGCTCGCCGTCATCACCGGCGTCCGCCGCGGGCCGTTGCTCTTCCTGATGGCGCTCGCCAGCGGCGCTTCGCCCATTCTCATGGGTGTGAGCATGAGCCTGTTTGCGGCCAGCGTGAGCGCCACGCTCATGGGCGCCTCGCAGGCGATGTTCATGGCCCTCAGCGCGATGCTCCTCCAGGAAGCCGTGCCCGACGCCGTCCGCGGCCGCGTCATGAGCCTCTATCTCATGTCGGCAGGCGGCATCATGGCGGTCATGAACCTCGCCTTCGGCACCCTTGCCGACCGCACCGGCTCGCCCATCCTCTTCGCCCTTCCGGGCGTCGTCTTCATCGTCGTTGCGCTTGTCTCGCTGGTCGCCGGGTCACACCTCCGGCGTATCTACCGCACAGGGCAGGCGCTCCCGGCGGCGGCATAGCGGCGCGGATTCTGCGTGACAGTTTCGCCAATGGTGTCCAAGATGGCCGGGCAAATCTTCCCCAGGGAGTTCCCGACCTCATGACCGCAACCGTAAACAAGAACGGCGTCCTCGCCGGCAAAGTGGCCGTCGTCACCGGCGCATCGCGCGGCATCGGCGAAGCCATCGCCCTGCGCTACGCCCAGGAGGGCGCCCGCGTCGTCGTTTCCGCCCGCACCGTCGAAGACGGCGACCACATCCTCCCCGGCAGCATCAACAGCGTCGTCAAGCGAATCAACGACGCTGGCGGCGAAGCTCTCGCAGTCAGGTGCGACCTCGCCCACGCTGGCGAGCGCGAGGCGCTCATCCAGCAGGCTGAAGCCGCCTTCGGCCCGGTCGATATCCTCGTGAACAACGCCGCCATCACCTACTTCGTGCCCGTCGACGACTTCACCGAGAAGCGTTTCAAGCTCATGTTCGAAGTCCAGGTCTACGGGCCGTTCCACCTCGCCCAACTCGTCCTGCCGAAGATGCGTGAGCGCAAGAGCGGCTGGATCCTCAACATCTCCTCGCACGCCGCGCTCCACCCGAAGCTCAACACGCCCGGTCGCGGCGGCACCGTCTACGGCATGTGCAAGGCCGCTCTCGAACGCTTCACCACCGGCCTCGCCGCCGAAGCCGCCAACGACAACATCGGTGTGAACGTCATCTCGCCGGGCCTCGTCGCGACCCCGGGTGTGCTCATGCACGGACTCGTGAACGAATCGAACAAGGACAACGTCACCCCCGTCGAGCACATGGCCGAAGCCTGCCTCCACCTTGTGCACGGCGACGCCGCGAAGAACTCCGGCGCCATCACCTACGCCGACGTCGTCCTCCGCGAGCAAAAGCTCACCCCCGCCGAACTCCTCGCCTAGACGCCAGGCGAACGACGACCGCCACGAAGGAACGAAGGAACAGAGAGTTCGAATAGGCTTGGGAGGAGCAAAGGTCCACGCTCGGACCGAGGAACCCGGTCCTTCGAACCGAAACTCTTCGTTCCTTCGTTCCTTTGTGGCTCCGCATTGCCCGCCACCCGAGCGAAACGTGCCACAGACGTCATGTGTTAACGGCCTTTACCGCCGGCTCCCTCCCCTTACCCCGTATACTTATGGGCAGGAGGTTATCCAACTCTCGATCATGAACTTCGTCAAAACCACTGTGCTGCTGGCCACCCTTACCGGCCTGCTCGTAGCAATCGGTGGCCTTGTCGGCGGGCCGTCCGGGCTCGTCCTCTTCCTCATCCTCGCCGGAGTGATGAACTTCGTCGCCTACTGGTTTAGCGACAAGATGGCACTCGCGATGGCGGGCGCGAAGGAGATCTCCGAATCCGACGACCCGCACCTCTTCAGCATGGTCCGCGAGGTCGCCGAGCTTTCGAAGATGCCGATGCCGCGCGTTTACGTGGTGAATACCGACTCGCCGAACGCCTTCGCCACCGGCCGCAACCCCCAGCACGCCGTCGTCGCTGTCACCACGGGCATTCGCCGGATCCTCACCGACCGCGAACTGCGCGGCGTGCTCGGCCACGAGATGGGCCACGTCCGCAACCGCGACATCCTCACCAGTTCGATCGTCGCGACCGTGGCCGGCGCCATCTCGATGATCGCCCAGATGCTCATGTGGTCGAGCCTCTTCGGCGGCCGCCGCGACAACCAGAACCCGCTGATTACCATCGGCGTGATGCTCCTCGCCCCGATCGCGGCGACGCTCATCCAGCTTGGCATTAGCCGCCAGCGTGAGTACGCCGCCGACAAGACCGGCGCCGAAGTCACCGGCGACCCGGAGGCGCTCGCCAGCGCCCTCGAGAAACTCCAGCGTGGCGTCGCCATGCGCCCGATGGAAGAGAGCCCCCGCCAGGAAGCGGTCTCGGCGCTGTACATCGTCAAGCCGTTCAGCGGGACCGGCGGCATGGCGAACCTCTTCAGCACCCACCCACCGCTCGAAGAGCGCATCCGCCGCCTGCGCAACATGCGCTGAACTCGCAATCCCGGTAACAGCCGCCAACGGCGGTGGCCCACGTCGGCCACCGCCGTTTCCGTGTTCCCCGGCTACGGAAATGCTGAAGCGTGGTCGAACTAATTAACTGATGGATCATGCTGCCGTCTGGCTTGGGCACCTGCGCCTGCGCCGTGTGAAGTGGAAGATCATGCTTCCCTTCGTAACGCTTATGGCGGTCTTCGCGCTCTTCGCCACGCGCAATATCAGCTCGCTCGTCGCCTCGTCTGTCGATGACAAACTCCGCTCTCAGCTCGTCGCCGAATCGCGGCGAACCGCCGATGAGTTCGCCAAGCAGGAGCGCGATCAGCTCGAAGTGGTCCGTGCCGTCGCCTTCACCGAGGGAGTCGACGAGGCACTGCTCAAGGGCGACGCCATGCGACTCTCCCAGTTGGCCGCGCCGCAAGCCGCCAACGCCAACATCGACCGCCTGGAGATCTACGACACGGCTGGCCAGCGAGTCTTCGGCGTGAGCAAGGATGCCGCCAGCGGTGCACTGGCGAGCCTCCCCGCGACGCTCGCCAGGAGTGAATGGAATAGTGTCCTGGACGCTGCCACCGGTAGGTCCGACGACCACGGCGATAAGTGGGCCCAGATCGTCCCCGACGCCGATGGGCCGCTGTTTGTCACAACCGGACCGATTTTCGACAACCGCGGCAATCCGGCCGGGGCGGTCGCTGTGGCGACCCGCGTGGAAACTATTCTCCTCCACGCCAAACGCGCCGGCGTCGGTGAGATGTCGGCATACGACGCGTCCGGGGTGCTACTGGCGTCCACCTTCGATCGCGCCGACGCCAACGACGAGAACAACTCCTTCCGTGGCCGGGATGCGGGCCTGGCCGGCACGCGTGGCCACGGAGCCGTGCTCGGCCGCGAATATGCCTTCCTCAATAGCGACCTCCGCCTTCGCGGCGCCACCGTCGGAAGCCTGTCCGCGGCGGTTTCGACCGACAGCGTGGCGAGCGCCAGCAATGCCGCGCGTCTGCGCATGAGTCTGATCTTCTCCGCGATCACACTCGCTGTGTTCATCGTTGGATGGGCCGTGGCGCGCAACCTCACCTCGCCCCTCAGCCGTCTCGTCGCAGCGGCCCGCTCGGTGAGCGATGGTGACCTCTCGGCCCGTTCACACGTGCGAACCGGCGACGAGATTGGCTTGCTCGGCGCCAGCTTCGATGCCATGGCCGAGCGTCTCGAACGCCAGCACATCGCGACTATCGGCGCGCTCGCTTCCGCCATCGACGCCCGCGACCCGTACACCGCCGGGCACTCGATGCGCGTCGGCGATCTCTCATTCGAACTCGGCCGCGAGATGGGCCTGCCCCGGGCATCGCTCAACCACCTCAGGAGCGGCGGCCGTCTGCACGATATCGGGAAAATCGGCATTCGCGACACGGTGCTGCTGAAACCCGGCCGACTCGACGAAGCCGAACGCCGTCTGATCGAGCAACATCCCACCATTGGGTTGCGCATCCTGGAGTGGGCCGAACTCCCGAAGGAGGTGCTCGAAATTGTCGGTGGCCACCATGAGCGCCTCGACGGTAGCGGTTACCCGCTCGGCCTGAGCGCCGACGACCTGTCGATCTTCCCCCGCATCACCGCCGTGGCCGACATGTACGACGCACTAACGACCGACCGGCCCTACCGCCGCGGCCTCAGCCCGCAGGAGGCCATCCGCATGCTCTGGCGCGAAGCGGAAGGGGGTATCGTCGACGGAGAGGTCGTCGCCAACCTTCGCCGCTTCGCCCGGCACTGGGAGTCGCGGCGCTCGGGCAGGGGAGTCTCCACGCTGAATTGGATCGAAAGTCTCGGAATGGCCAGGGCAAACGGTGATCAGGCCGCCTAGTCTCCTCACCGCAGCAACAGTTGCCATCCTCACGGGCGTCACCTTCACTGCCGCCTATCGCGGGACCGAGCGCGCGCTCGACTCCGGCCCGGTTCACATGGATCTGCGGTCGCATGTGGGCGCCGACTACTCGGTCTCGGCGGTCCAACTCCGCTTCGCTCCGCTGAAGCCTTCCATCATCGAAGCGGCACGGGCTGACGCGGCCCGTGAAGCCGAGCTGCCCGTATCCGTGCCCGTGTCCACACCGGGGTCGAGCCGTAGCCCCTCACCAGGCCCATCTCCTGCCGGAAAGACCGCAACGCCAGGCGCCACCGGTACGCCAACTCCTCGCGGCACTCCCACCTCCCCGCCCGTCTCGCCGACGGCTACGCCGTCCGCCACTCCGTCCGCCCCGGCGGCCCCTCAGCCCACCTGGGCCAATGGGCCGGCTGCCACGCCGGAGACGACGCCGACACCGACACCTGCGATCACTACGCCGTCCCCCACTCCTACGACCCCGCTCGCTACGCCAACACGCGGCGCCGGCAACGGGAACGGCACGCCAGGCAATGGCAACGGCAACGGCACGCCGGGCCCCGGCAACGGCAACGGCAACGGCACGCCGG
>CAYYDX010000073.1:0-8894 GCA_964470735.1 uncultured Anaerolineaceae bacterium | reverse complement strand
GCACGCCGGGCCCCGGCAACGGCAACGGCAACGGCACGCCGGGCCCCGGCAACGGTAACGGCAACGGAAGTGGCACTCCCGGCCCGGGCAATGGCGGCAATGGGAATGGCAACGGCAAGAAGCTGAAGTGACGCACCGGAGCGCCACCCCCGCAATCCGCGCCTCTGGTACGCTGCCCCGATGCCGGAATTCACCACGGGCGACCTCACTATCTCCTACGGCGAAGCGGGCGACAGCGAAGCTCCGGCCGTCGTCCTCCTCCACGGGTTCACCAGCGACCACCGCATGTGGCTGCCCGTGATCGACGCCCTCAGCGAGGACTATCGCGTCATCGCGCCCGACCTGCGCGGTCACGGCGCGACTGGCGCACCCGAAGACCCCGACGCGTACACCATGGACGCGTATGCCGCCGACCTCGCGGCACTACTCGATACGCTCGAAGTGGACGTGTGCGCACTCGCCGGGTGTAGTTTCGGCGGGATGGTCGCCCTCCACTTTGCGGTCACTCACCCCGACCGCGTCGCCGCCCTCGTGGTGAGTGATTGCGGCGCTGCCTACAGCCACCCCGATTACGACGACGCCTACCTCGCCCGCGAACAGCGCATCGACGCGCAAACCGACGTGGTCGACCGTTTCGGAACCGCCGAACTCGGCAAGCGCGCCGCCCGCGACATCGCCGATTCCTTCCTCGCCGAAGGTGTGCGCAACCGCTACGCCCGGATGTCGCGCGAAGGCTTCCTCGGCGCGGCCAGGGTGCGCCGCGAACGCCCGGACCTGCTCCCGCTCCTCCGCGAACACCTGGCGATGCCCGCACTCGTTTGCATCGGCGGTGAAGACCCGGTCTTCAGCGCCGCCGAGGTGATGGTTCGCGAACTCCCCCAGGCCCGTTATCTCGTCTTCAAGAGCGCCGGTCACGGCGTCCCCGTGCTCAAGCCCGAGGTGTACACGCGCGAGACGCTCAACTTCCTCGCCGATGTCGAAGAGGGCCGGCCCATCGCCGGGAAGCGTACGGTCGGGTAGCCTCGTCCGCTGACGCGCCACCAGGCGCGCGCCTTCGCAGGACACACCATGGCCCGCGCCAACATCACCGCCATCCGCCGCCGCGAAATCATCGACGCCACCGTCCGCGTGATGGCCGGGCGCGGCTGGGCCGAAACCTCGATCGACGAGATAACGCGCGAAGCCGGCGTCAGCCGTGGCCTCATCTCCTACCACTTCAAGGACAAGAACGAACTGCTCTCCGGCGTACTCGAACGCTCCCGCGAGATCTTCAGCGACACCCTTGCCGCCGCGACAGCCACCACCGCCGACCCGGCCGAGCAGATGCGCCTCGCCTCCCGCGCCGCCATCCTCCAGGCTCGCGATGACCCGGTCGCGTTCGAAGTCTTCCTCAACTTCCTCGCGAACAGCGCCACCAACCCCGGCCTCCACGCACAGGTCCGGCAACTCTACCGCCACTTCCGCGATGTCACCGCGCGCGCCATCCGCCGTGGCCAGGACACCGGCCTCTACCGCCCCGATCTCGACGCCGACACCGCGGCCGCTCGCCACCAGGGGACGATCATCGGCATCGCTCTCCAGTGGCTGCTCGACCCCGGCGCCTTCGACCTCGAGGCCACCGCCGATCGCGCGGTCGAAATGCTCATGGCCACGCTTCATCCCTGACTGCCGCGTTCCGTGCTAACGTGCTGCGGCAATTTCGTTCCCCAGGGGGCTCCCACATGAAACTCGGTATCGGTGTCGGCTATTCCGGCGCGGACATGCGCCTTCCAATCGAAAAAGTGCTCCACGCCGAATCGCTTGGCTACGACTCGGTCTGGACAGCGGAGGCGTACGGGTCCGACGCCATCACGCCGCTCGCCTACATCGCCGCCCACACAAAGAAGATCCGCCTCGGCACAGGCATCATGCAACTCGCCGGGCGCTCCCCCGCGATGTGCGCCATGCAGGCCGCGACCGTCGACGCCCTCGCCGGCGGTGGCCGCATGATCGCGGGCCTCGGCGTCTCGGGGCCGCAGATCGTCGAAGGCTGGTACGGGCAGCCGTGGGGCCGCCCCTATTACCGCCTCAAGGACTACGTCCAGATCATGAAGAAGGTCTTCGCCCGCGACGAACCGGTCACCCACGACGGCA
Source organism: uncultured Anaerolineaceae bacterium (assembly GCA_964470735.1). Classification (GTDB taxonomy): domain Bacteria; phylum Chloroflexota; class Dehalococcoidia; order Tepidiformales; family Tepidiformaceae; genus Amarobacter. Next base: position 6,761 of record CAYYDX010000073.1, on the reverse strand, counting down.
AGGAGTTCCAACTGCCCTATCGCGGCCCCGGCGCAATGGGCATCGGCAAGCCGCTCAAGTCCATCCTCCACATGAACCCTAACATCCCCGTCTGGCTCGGCAGTGGGACCGAGACCAACGTCCGCATGGCGGCCGAAGTAGCCGACGGCATCCTCCCGCTCGGGTTCGCGCCACAGACCGCCCCGATGTACCGCCAGTGGATCGAAGAAGGCTTCGCCCGCGCCGGCAACGGCAAGAGCTGGAAGAACTTCGAGATGCAGACCACCGTCCGTGTCATCGTGACGAACGACCTGCACGAAGCCTTCCGCCAGATGAAGCCGCAAATCGCGCTCTACGTCGGCGGTATGGGCCACCGCGACAAGAACTTCCACAACGACATGATGGTTCGCCGCGGCTACGGCGACGCCGCGAAAGCCATCCAGGAACTCTACCTCGCCCACCGCAAGGGCGAAGCGATGGAGGCCGTGCCGGATGAGTTCTGCGATGACGGCTCACTCGTCGGTCCGCCCGACCGTATCCGCGAGCGCTACAAGGCCTGGGCCGACAGCGGCCTCACCGGGATGACCATCTCCGGCGATGACACCGCCATCGAACTGATGGCCGAAATCGCCCGCGACTGAGCATACCGGGCGCGGTGGCCAAGGCAGCCTGCTCTCGCCACCGCGCCCGCTCTGCTACCTTCTCTCCGTGGCCGAATCACTCGCCGGCAAGCTGCTCATCGCCAGCCTCCGCATCACCGAGCCGACCTTCTTCCGGACCGTGGTGCTGATGTGCGCGCACGATGACAATGGCGCGCTCGGCGTCGTTATCAACCGGCCGCTCAAGCACGAATCCGTCGCGCTCCACCTGCCCCAGTTCCTCCCGCTCGTCCGCGAGCCGGAGTGCGTCTTCAACGGCGGCCCGGTCGAGACGAACTCCGCCCTCGCGCTCGCCCGCTGGAAGCCCGGCGTCCCCACGCCAACGCCGAACGCGGTCGTCGGCCGCGTCGGTCTGCTCGACCTCGGCAAGCCCATCGACGAAGTCCAGGACGCTGTCGACGAGGTTCGCCTGTTCGCCGGCTATGCCGGGTGGTCCGGCGGCCAACTCGAAGGAGAACTCCAGGAGGAATCGTGGTTCGTCGTCGATGCCACTCCCGCCGACGCCTTCACGCGCGAACCGGAGACGCTCTGGCGCGATGTGTTGCGCCGCCAGCCAGGCAAACTCGCCATGTTCGCCTTCGCCCCCAGGGATCCCGGCGTGAACTGACGTTCACGATTCCCGGTTTCCGTTTACCCTTGCAGGTGCGCCTCAACTCTCTCCATACGGACTCGAACATGACCGACCGCATCTCCTGGTTCCCCATCGCCGAACGCGACACCTGCTCGCCCGAGACCCGCGCCTTCTTCGACCAGCTCGAAGAGAAGCTCGGATTCGTCCCGAACGTCTTCCGCGCCTTCGCCTGGCGCGAACCGCGCATGCTCAAGTGGCGCGCCCACTTCGATGACCTGATGACCCCGAGCGAAGGCCTCGGTAAGGTCGACCGCGAGATGATCTCCGTGGTCGTCTCGATGCAGAACCAGTGCCTCTACTGCCTCACCACCCACGGATTCGCTCTGCGCGCGCTGATGAAGGACCCCGTGAAAGCTGACCGCGTCGTCCTCGACTACCGCCGCGCCGGGCTCAGCGAAAAGCAGATGGCAATGCTCGATTTCGCCGTCAAGCTCACCCTCGACCCGGTCACCGTCGCCGAAGAGGATATCGACGAACTCCGCGCCGTCGGCTTCAACGACGAAGACGTCTGGGACATCGTCGAAGTCACCGCGATGTTCAACTACACGAACCGCGTGATGAGCGGCGTCGGCGCGATGCCCAACCCCGAATACCACGGCATGGCGCGCTAACCGGGCTGCAAGCCCCCGCGCGCCAGCTACCCCAGCACACCCCGGCCACTCAGCGCCGCGAACTCCTCCGCGCCGAGCCCGAGTTCCTTGCACAGCACTTCGGCGGTGTGCTCGCCGAGTAGCGGCGCGCGCACCATCTCCACGTTCGACTCCGACAGGTGGATTGGCGGCGCGAGCATCGTCACTGGCCCGTGCGCCGGGTGCTCCACCTCGCGGATCATGTTCCGCTGCCGAAGGTGCTCATCGGCGAAAAGGTCGTCCGTGTCGTAGATGGCGCTGCACGGCACACCGGCCGCGCCGAGGATCTCCATCGCCTCCTGCTTCGTGTGCTGCATCGTCCACTCCGTGATTTCGGCGTGCAGCGCGTCCCCGTTGGCCCGCCGCTCTGGCGTGGTGGCGAACCGCGGGTCATCGAGCAGTTCCGGCTTGCCGATGCCCGTGAACACCGCGTCGAGCATGCGCGATGTGGCCACGAAGATGTACAGGTAGTCATTCGGGCCGCCGCCCTTGCAGGGGTAGAGGTCCGTCGGCACGACGGTCCGGTTGCCCCGCCGTGGTTCGGGTGTGGGGTTCCACTGGCGGTGCGAAAGCGGTTCGCGCATGAAGGTCGCGATGACCTCCTGCATCGAAATCTCCACCGCCTGGCCCAGGCCCGTCCGCAGCCGTTGAACGTATGCCGCCACGATGCCCAGCGCGCAGTGCACGCCGGACCCCGTGTCCCCGAACGTCGCGCCCGGCAACGTTGGCGGGCCACCTGCCGTTCCGGTGACACTCGCGGCCCCGCCGGCCGACTGCGCGATGCGGTCGAAGCACTTGAAGCTGGCGTGCGGCCCGGTCGTCCCGAACCCCTTGATGGTGGCGTAGATGATCGCCGGGTTTGCCGCCTTCAAGACGTCGTACCCGAGGCAGAGCTTCTCCATCGTCCCCAGCGTGAAGTTCTCGACCACCACGTCGACCTTCGGAACCATGCGCAGGAAGAGGTCGCGCCCCTCCGGCGTGTCGAGCGCGATCGCCACGCTCTTCTTGTTGTGATTGAAGCTGAGGAAGTAGAGCGAGTCGCTTTGCTGCCCGGCTGTATGGCGGCCGGGATCGCCAACGCCCGGGCGCTCGACCTTGTAGATATCGGCGCCGAACCACGCGAGGTATTGGGTGCAGCTTGTGCCCGCTTCGTACTGGGTGAGGTCGAGGACTTTGACACCATCGAGGGCGGCCATCGTGATCTCCGGCAGGGAAGATGCCCCGGATTCTACCCCTATTCGCCATGCGAATGGGCGCCCACCGCAAATCACGGCAGCCGGCGGTTGCGTACGCAACTACCTGCCCGGAAAATCGCCGTGTGCAACCGAACCCGCGGCTCGGCGCCTGGCGCGCCTTCCTCGAAGCGCACACCCGCGTGATCGACCTGCTCGAAGCCGAGCTCCAGGCCAGGAAAGGCCTCTCGCTCGCCTGGTACGACGTCCTCGTCCAGCTTTCCGAAGCGGAGGGCCACGAACTCCGCATGACCGACCTCGCGCGCCGTGTGCTCCTCAGCAAGAGCGGCCTCACGCGCCTCATCGACCGCATGTGCGATGAGGGCCTGGTCACGCGGACGCAGGACGCGGAGGACCGCCGTGGCCGCCGCGTGTGCCTTTCGAGCGAAGGCGAAACACGCCTCCGCGATGCCGCGCCCGCTCACCTTCGCGGCGTCGCCGAGCACTTCACGAATCTGTTGACCGATGAAGAAGCTGTGCAGCTCGCTGCCTCGCTGCGTCGAATAGCCGCCGCCGCGAGTGCCCACGACGCCTGAACGTAGCCGCTACTCTTCCGCCCCCAGGAGCTTGCGCAGTGCATCGCGCGGCGGCCCGATCTCGTCGCGGAACACCCGGTAGAGCAGCGTCGAAAGCACAACCATCGAAACGAGGATGATGCTCCCGGTCACGGCGAACGCCTGCCAGCTCTTTCCGAACGAATCTCCGAAGCCAACCACCACCGTGGTGGGGAGGATCGACCCCGCGAACACGAGCAACACGAACAGCCGGAACGACATCGTCGTCAGCCCCGCCGCATAGGCCGCGAAGTCGAACGAGATCGGCATCAGCCGCCACCAGAACACCAGTTGCGGTCCCATCCGAGTGGCCAGCCGGTCCACCCGTTCCGCCCCTTCGTGCCCGATCAGCCGGGGGATGAGCTTTCGCCCGAACCTTCGCGACAACCAGAAGATGATCATCGAACCGATAAGCTGCCCGACAACCGCATAGGTAACCCCGAGCACCGTGCCCCAGGCGATACCGGCGGCGATCATGAACGGCGGGTTCGGGATCGGCGCGACCACCATGGCCACCGCGAGGATGGTGATGAGCAGCACCGGTCCCCAGAAACCGAGGTCGCGGATCCACTCGCGGATGTCCTCGACATCGAGGTCGCCGGTGATGAACTCCGCGGCGATGAGGATGCTGGCAACAAACAGCGCCGCCACGCTGAGTAGCCGGCGGCGCACCTTCGGGTTCGCAAGCAGCGGTTCGTCCCGGGCGTGATGGACCGGCGTGGCGGCGGCCGGCCGGAACAGGTCGCCAAGCTCACCGAAGACGAAGTAGGCGGAAATTACCCCGAGGCCGCCCGCTGCCGCCTTCGAATGGCCGACGACGTAGACCGCCGCCGCCACAGCCAGCCCGGCTGCGAGGGCAACGGCGAAGAGCAATTTTTCCAGCACCTGAAGGTGCATGCTACGTCACCATTGCGCTCGCGAACCAGCCCGGATCAGGCGGCAGCGGCAACCGCCTTCACCGGGACGTGACCGTACAGCTCGTAGGCGTCGAATCGTGCGCCGCACTGCAGGCAGGTCATGATCGCGGCCGTGCGCCGGCCCCGGTATTCGGGACCGATGACGAAATCCTTGTGTCCATTGGGACAGAACATTGATGTGCTCCTTCGAACGCGAGCGATGCAGCCCGCGACAGGGTGTGTGGTACTGGTTCGAGTGTCGCAGCGCTCCTCCGCCCCGGTCTGTCGCCTGCATCACGTTTCCCGCTCCGATGGCCCCTCCCCATCACCACTCGCTACACTCACCACCCAATGTCCATCGCGAAGACCCGCTCCGAGTGGCGCCGCATGCGCAGCCTCGTCTCCCGGGACATCGACCTCCACGCCACGTGGCCGCTGATGTTCGGCCGCGTCAACCGGAACCGCCCGCGCTGGTTCCTCTTCCTCTATCTCCTTTTCACCATCCACATGTTCCCGGCGGTCTTTCTCTACCGCCTGCAATCGTTCTTCTATGAGTCCGGGTTCGCGCCCGTTGCCACCTTCATCTCGCGCCTCAACGACTTCCTCTTCGACGTCGCCATCGGCAACCAGGTCCGCTCAAACGGTGCGCTCCTGATCTCTCACGGGCACGTGGTTCTCGATGGCTGGACGACGCTCGGCGACCATGTCGAGATCAACCCGTTCGTGACTCTCGGCATCGGCAACAGTTCCCAGAAGCCGTTCGAACTCTTCGGACCGGTGATTGGCGACTACGTGAACATCGGCACGGGCGCGAAGATCCTTGGCAAGGTCACCATCGGCGACCGCGTCCGTATCGGCGCCAACTCGGTCGTCCTCTCCGATGTCCCGTCCGACAGCACCGCGGTCGGTTCCCCTGCGCGGCACTTCCCGACGAAGCGCGGCCCCGGCGACCTGCCCTGGGAGCCACCACAGGCGTGAGCGAACCCCACGTCGCCATCCTTACCGTTACTACGAACGCGGCGGGCCACCTCGGCGCGTATCTCGATGCGCTCGAGCAAGTCACCTACCCCAACTGGTCGCTGACGGTGGTCGACAACGGCTCTGGAGATGGTTCACCCGCCATCGTCCGAGGGCGGATGCCGTCGGCGAAACTCATCGAGAACGGCGCGAACCTTGGCTTCACCGGCGCCTGCAACCGCGCGCTCGAAACCCTCCGCGATGACCCCGCCGTCGACTTCGTCCTCTTCCTCAACGACGACACGGCGGTAACGCCCGGGTTCCTCGAACCGCTCGTTGCCTACGCCGACGACCGAACGCTTGTCGCGCCGAAGACGTACCTCGCCGGTCGCGATGGCGCTCTCGATGACTCGGCCGGCAACTTCGACTGGTGGCGAGGTACGTGGAAACGTCGCACCCGCGGCCCGCGCGAATCCTCCACCGATAACCGCCCCCATCTGATCGACAACGCGAACCTCTCCTGCCTCCTCGTGCCGCGGGCGGCATTCCACGAGGTGGGTTTGCTCGACGATGCGTTCTTCGTCTATTACGACGACACCGATTTCTGCCGCCGCGCGCAGGAGTCCGGCTACCGGCTCATCTACGAGCCTGCCTCCGTGGTCTACCACCAGAAGGGCGCGACCCTCGGCGGGCAACTGTCGGCGTTCGGCTGCTACTACCTCTCGCGAAACCGCCCCTACCTCATGCGGAAACACCTCTCGACGCCCCGGTTCGCCGTCTTCTTCGCCTACTACCTCGCGACACGCACCGTCCGATGCGCCACCTGGGCCACCACCGGCCGCCGCGACCTCGTCCGCGCCACCGCCAGCGGCCTCCGCGACTTCATCCGCAACCGCACGGGCCCCCGCCAGGCCTGAACCGCGAACGCCCCACGGCGCGCCGATGGAAGAGTCGAAAGGCAAAAGGCGAAAGGCGAAAGTACCTCTACCCCGATCCGGGCCGCGCCGGCCAGCGGGCGCCCGGCATGCACACGGAACTTCGGCCCAAACACCCGCGGCGGGCGCCGGAAAACTCCCCTCTCCCGCGAAGCCGCGAGAGGCGCAGGGGGTGAGGGCGACGCCGTCGGTAGACGCCCCAGGCGCACCCCCCCAATATCTCGCCGGAAAACTCCCCTCGCCCGCGAAGTCGGGAGAGCGACTGTGTTGGAGGTCAAGCTGGAGTCCA
>CAYYDX010000072.1:0-17233 GCA_964470735.1 uncultured Anaerolineaceae bacterium | reverse complement strand
TCCGGGTTGGTCACGAAGTAGGGGCTGATGTAGCCGCGGTCGAAGGCCATACCGTCGACGTACTCGACTTCGGTCTGGATACCCTTGGACTCTTCGACGGTGATCACGCCGTCCTTGCCGACCTTCTCCATGCACTCGCCGATGAGATTGCCGATCGACGGGTCGTTATTGGCGGAGATGGTGGCAACCTGGGCCATCTGGTTGCGCTCGGTAACCTTGATGCTGCCCTTCTTAATCGCTTCGACGAGAGCGGCGGAGCCGGCCTCGAGGCCGCGCTTCAGGCCCATCGGGTTCGCACCGGCGGCCACGTTCTTCAGGCCTTCCTGCACGATGGCCTGGCCGAGCACGGTGGCGGTAGTGGTGCCGTCACCGGCGATGTCGTTGGTCTTGGAAGCGATTTCCTTGGCCAGCTGCGCGCCGATGTTCTCGAACGGGTCTTCGAGTTCGATGTCCTTGGCGATCGTCACACCGTCGTTCGTGATGGTGGGAGCGCCGAACTTCTTGTCGAGGACGACGTTGCGGCCCTTCGGGCCAAGGGTGATCTTCACCGCGTCAGCGAGAGCATCGATGCCGCGCTTCAGCGAGTGACGTGCCTCTTCATCGAAGAGCAGTTGCTTTGCCATTCAGCTACCTCTGGGAGGGATTTGGTATTGGGTGCGACGGTCATATTAGCACTCCCTGTCAATGAGTGCTAATCGCCGCGGCAGGTGTCCAGACGGCGGGCCTTTCGCCTTCACCTTTTGCCTCTTGCCTTTCACCTTTCACCGTCCGCCCGGTAGCATTCGCCGCAACTTCCCACGCCATCGGAGCCACGTATGACCACCGCCGAACCCCTCACCCGCGTCGACACCGGCACGGATCACCTCCTCGCCGAACGCGACGGCCACACCCTCATCCTCACTTTCAACCGCCCCGAGCGCATGAACGCGATCAGCGGGCCGATGCTCCAGAACATGTCGCGCCTCCTCACTGAAGCAAACCGCGACCCCGATGTCCGCGTCGTCATCATCACCGGCAACGGCCGCGGCTTCTGCGCCGGCCTCGACCTCGTCGACAACAACCCGAACTCCGACCGTGGCGCCATCCGCCCCGGCCGCACCCTGTTCGATCTGCACGACTCCGTGCCCACCGTCCTCTGGAACATGGACAAGCCCGTTATCTGCGCTCTCAACGGTCCCGCCGCCGGCTATGGCATGGACCTCGCGCTGCTCTGCGACATCCGGATCTCCGGCGAAAACGGCAAGATGGCCGCCATCACCGCTCGCCGCAACCTTCTCCCCGAAAGCGGCGGCTCATGGCTCCTGCCGCGCATCGTCGGTTGGGCGAAAGCCTCCGAAATGTTCTTCCGCGGCCTCACCCTCAACGCCGAACAGTGCAAGGAAGCGGGCCTCGTCAACGAAGTCGTCCCACAGGACCAGCTCCTCGCCACCGCCCGCCAGTGGGCGAAAGAGATCGAAGTCAATGCGCCGATGGCCGTCCAGGCCACGAAGCGCATGATGCGCCAGGGCCTCTACGAAACGTACGAAACCACCGTCGACCACCTCATGGTCCACCTCCATGCGCTCTTCGGGATGGAGGATTTCAAAGAGGGCGTCGCCGCCTTCCTCGAGAAGCGGCCGCCGGAGTTCACCGGCCGCTAACTTCGAAGGCGCCTGCAACATGCACGAAGGCCGGGCATGTTGCCCGGCCTTCGGTCTGTTCGAACGAAACAGCGCGTCACGCGCCCTGCGGCAGCACCAGCACCGGGCGCGTCGTCCCGTGCATCACCCGCGTGGTCGTGCTCCCGAGGGCGATGCGCTTCGCGAGCCCCTTGCCGGTCGAGGTCATCACGATCAGCCCCGCGTCGAACTGCTCCGCAGCATCGAGCACTGAGGCCGTCGCGTCGCCCTGCATCAGCACCTTCTGCTCGCCGGGCTTCGCGGTCTGTGTGAGGTACTCCTCGGCCGCCTTCTCCAGCGTATTGAACAGGTCGGCCGGGTAGGCTGCGAACTCGATCCCCACCGGCGGCGGCATGCTGAACGAGCGCACGAGGACGACCTTCAGCGCCTCCTTCTCCGCCAGTGTGCGAGCCATCGCCAGCGCCCGCTCTGCTTCGTCGGAACCATCGAGCGCGACGAGGATGGGCCGCGGCGCGCCGGGCGCGACCGGGCGCTCCGTCCCCGGCTCGACGAGCACCGGGATCGCCGAGCCGCGCACGATCTTGTCAGCCACGCTCCCCAACACCGTCGCCCGGAACCCGCCGCGCCCGTGCGAGGCAAGCACGATCGCGCTCGCCGTTACCGAGGCGGAGAGCACCTGGTCGGAGGCGTGGCCAACGAGCACGTCGCATTCGACTTCGCCCAGGCCGTGCGCGCGGCCGAGGCCAGTGGCGTACCGCTGGAACGTCTCGGCGGCCGTCGCCCGGCTCTCGTTTGGCGTCTCTGGATCCAGAACGTGGATGAAGCGCAGCGGCGCACCGGTGGTTCGCGCCAACCAGGCTGCCGCGGGGAGTGCGTTCTCCGCCGTCTTCGAACCGTCGAGCGGCACCAGGATTGGCTTACTTTCGGCCATGTTAATCACCCCCAGAGTTCCAATGGTTGCCAAAGCATGAACGAAAACCCGCCATACGGCGAGGACTGGCCGGGCAACTGGAGTGGCCCCATGGGCCGCGGAAAGTGTACGAACGGCCATGGGTGCTCATACGGCGGCGGGCGACGATGGTACTACCGCGCGCAAGCGCGAAATCCACGGGGGCCCGTCTGTTCCATGCCTGACGTACCATCCACCCCGGGGAGTGCATTCGAAACCGCTCCCCTCAGCCGCCGGCGATTCTTGCGGCGCGCCGGCGTCGTTGGCGCCGCGATCCCTGTAGCTTCCGGCCTGGTAGCTGCCGCCTGCTACAACGACCCTACCGGTGGCCCTGCACGGCCCACCCAGCCCGGCGTGCCGGGACAGAACGTCCAGCCCGGCGCGACCACCCCGCCCTCCTCAGGCGGAACGGCCGGCGGCGCCGCCGCCTGGCAGAAGGTCGACGAAGAGCACAAGGCTGGCGTCGTCAACTTTCTGAAGAACGCCAAATCTCCGCTCACCAAGGGCAAGGGCCACCAGGAACTGGCGCCGCGCATCGAAAACGGCGTGAAGGTCTGGGATCTCACCGTCGACGAAGTCGACTGGGAAGTTGCGCCCGGCCAGGTTGAAAAGGCGCGCGGCTACAACAACGCCGTGCCCGGCCCGATCCTCCGCGCGACTGAAGGCGACCGTGTCCGCATCAACGTCAAGAACAACCTGACCGAGAGCACCGCGGTTCACTGGCACGGGATCCTCCTCCCGAACGCCATGGACGGCGTGCCCTACATCACCCAGGATCCGATCGAGCCGGGCAAGTCGTTCACATACGAGTTCACGCTCCGGAACTCCGGTTCCCACATGTACCACTCGCACCACAACTCGGCCGACCAGGTGAACCGGGGGCTGCTGGGCGCGTTCATCATCGCGCCCAAAGATCCTGCTTCGTATCCGAAGTACGACCGCGAAGTGACCCTCATCCTCAATGACTCGCTCCTCGGGTTCACGATCAACGGCAAGGGTTTCCCTGCCACCGACCCGATCATCGCGAAGAAGGGCGAGAAGGTTCTCGTCCGCTGGATGAATGAAGGGATGATGTACCACCCCATGCACCTGCACGGGATGGCCATGCAGGTCATCCAGCGCGACGGCTACCCCGTCGTCCCACCGTACCTGTGCGACAACATCGATGTCCCGCCCGGCAGCCGGATGGACTGCATCATCGACTGCCAGGATCCCGGGCTGTGGGCCTTCCACTGCCACATCCTGAGCCACGCCGAGTTCGAAGGCGGGTTCTTCGGTCTCGTCACCGTACTCGCCATCGAAGACGAAACCTTCAAAGTCGCCGACTTGTTGGCGAAAGTCTGAGCCTCGCCCCCGAGGGCCGGGAGGGGATGTCCGCGGCAGGCTCCCCTCCCGTGCAGAAACAACCAATCGTGTCGTCCGCCGACCAGGACGACTGCTGAAACCTCGCCCCCGAGGGCTCGGGAGGGGATGTCCGCGGCAGGCTCCCCTCCCGGGCGAAAACTCGCGACGAACCGTGTCGCCCGGCGAACGGGGCGACCGTCGAAGCCTCGCCCCCGAGGGCGCGGGAGGGATGTCCGCGGCAGGCTCCCTCCCGCGCATGAGCTGCGGGTGCGGCCACCACCCCGCCGATCCGGAGGGGTGATTTGCTTTTCGAAGGCGGCGTATTCTAGCGCGCTAATCCTGTGGATGTGCAGCCGCGCGGCGAATCGCGAACGCAGCCGCCTCCACGCGCCGTGTCAGACCGAGTTTGCCCAGAATGTCGCTCACGTGGTGCTTCACCGTCCGCTCGCTGAGGTACAACTGGTCGCCAATCTCGCGGTTCGTGAATCCATCGGCGATGAGTTCCAGGATCTTCTGCTCCCGCTCGCTCAGTGACTGCGCCAGGCGGTCCTCCTCGCTCAGGACATTGCCCCGCCGGATCTGGTCGATAACTGCCGCCGATGACGCCGCGTCGAGCATCTTCCCGCCTGACGCTACCGTTCGCATGGCGGAAATCAGATCCGCTGTGTTGACTTCCTTGAGGATGAAGCCGCTGGCGCCGGCGATGATCGCCGCCATCACCGCTCGCTCGTCGCCATACGAGGTGAGGATGAGCACGTAGGTCTCCGGCTGGGTTGCGCGGATATCACGGCAGGCCTCGATACCGGTGAGCTTCGGCATCCGCACATCCATCACCACGAGGTCGGGCTTCGTCTTCTTCGCCTCCCGCACCGCCTCTTCGCCATCGCGCGCTTCGGCCACCACGTTGAACTCAGGGTGTGCCCGGAGCGCCGTCTTCAGGCCCTGGCGCACCAGGTCGTGGTCGTCTGCCAGCAGTACGCGGATGGTTTGGTCAGTCATCGTCTTCCTCGAACTTGTTGGGGATGGAGAGTCGTACGGTGGTACCCATTCCGGGGATGCCGATAACGGTGAGTTCCGCGCCAAGGCGGTCTGCCCTCGTCCTCATGGTTACGCTGCCGAGCCCTTTGCGGATGTTCGCCTGGTCGAAGCCTACTCCGTTGTCCTGTATCGCAAGGACGGTGGCCTCCGGTGTCTGGCGAAGATCCACGGCGATCTTCGATGGCGCCCCGTGGCGCATGGCGTTGCTCAGCGCCTCGCGTGCGATGTAGAGCAGGTCTTCGGTTTCGCGCAGCGTGAACATCTGGATCGCCGCCGCGGAAATGTTCACAACGGTGGCGATCGAAGGCGGCACGATCTGGCGGATGATGAAGGCAAGGTCTCGTGTGAGTTCCGGCTCGGGCGAGGTCGTCGCCGCTTCGAGCATCGTGATGTAGCCGCGGATGTCGCCGATCATCTCGTTCAGTCGCATCACAACCGAACCGAGCGCGAACCGGGCTTCGCCGGGGAAGTCTTCCCGGTGCGCGAGCGCGTCGCACTCGAGGCCCAGCGCGTAGAGCGTCTGGATCGTGCCGTCGTGGAGGTCGTGGGCGATGCGCGCGCGTTCCTCCAGCAGGAAGAGCCGGCTGTTCCGCTCGCGAGCAAGGGCTGAGGCGAGACTCACCGCCGCCTGCAGCGAAAGCACGGCGGCCGCGACTTCGTCGGCTTCGCTGAACTCCGCAGCGCCGCGGATGCGTGTCATATACAGCGAGCCGATGGCCCGCCCGCCGGCACGAATGGGTACGCCAAGGAACGCGTCCATGTCCGGGTGGCCGGCCGGCCAGCCTGTCGCCGTCGGGTGATCGTGCAGGTGCGCGAGCCGCAGCGGACGTTCGCAGTTCGCCAACTCTCCGAGGAGGCCGCGCCCCTTCGGCGGGTCGCCCAGCCGCCGGGCCGACTCATCGTCGATACCCGTATAGATGAACCGGGTGAGAATTCCTTCGTCGTCGAAGGTCGAAATTGCTGCGTAGTCCGCGGCCGTCACTTCCCTGGCGCGCTGGGCCAGCCGCTGGAGGATCTCGGTCAGGTCGGCGCTTCCAGCGAGGATCTCACTCGTGACCGCCATCTCGCTCAGGCTGGAGAGCACCCCAACCGGCTTCGCTACCGCCGTACTGTCCATAACAGTCTCATGGTATCGCGCGGCACGCATTGGCAACACTTCAGGGCCGCCCGTACGGCAAGTTCGGGCCGCCCGGCCATGCCTGCCGCGCTCGCGAAGCCGTGACACTGGAAGCGTGGAAAGCAGCCCGCAACCGAGAGTAGTCGTGGCCGTCCCCGATTCGCGCCTGGGCGCGGCACTACAAACGGCGCTCGGCCAGCTCTTGCCCGGTGTGCTCCTGGAGCGAGGCGACCTCGTGGAGTGCGAGCACGACGTCGTGGTGACCGTGCCCGGGGCCTGCTCACCGGTCGACTGCCGGAAGCTGGCGACGAACGGCGCGCGCGTCATCATCCTCTCCCCGATGGCGCTGCTCTCCGAGCGCCAGCTCTACGAAGACACCGGTGCATTCGCCTACCTGCCGATGCAGATCGACGCGACGACGCTCATCGCGAACACCATCGATCTCGCGCTCAGCCACCTTCAGGGCTTCGAACCAGCCACCGATTCGCGCACGGCGGTCAGCCACGAGCCATCGCCAAGGGCCTGCTGATAGAGCCACCACTCGGCGCCCCACAGGTAGACCCGCCCGGCCCCCGTTTGGCGTGCGTAGCGGATGTTCGCGCTTAACTGGCTCGCCACGAGGTTGTCGGATTGGTGTTGCGGCGTGATCAGCCGCGAATCGACCTCCGTCCACGGTTCCGCCTGCAGTTCCGTCACCCAGAACTGCTTGCCGGCGCCGCGCGCGAGCCTCGCCTGGTAGGCGTAGTTCGGCATCAGCGGGCCGATCTCCATGATGTTCGCGACCACCTTCAGCCCGAAAACGCGGCCGTTGCGCCGCGGATACATGCTCTGCCCGAGGATATCGCTGTCCGCCAGCGCGTCCCGCCAGCGCTGGTCCATCACGAAGTGCTGGGCGTGGTTGATCGACACCGGCCAGCCCCCCGGGTCATTCGCGTGGATGGTTCGAACCACCTCGGCTACGTAGTCACGGCTCAGCGCCCAGCGATTCGAACGGTGCGAGGCGATGTAGGCTTCGTTCTCGGCGCCCCACGAGTCGATGGCCGGGAAAGCCGCGTAGTGCCTCACCGCCGCCGCGACCATCCGCAGCGCGCGCGTACGCAGCAGCGGCTGGTCGGAGACGACGGCGCCGTCCGCGAGATCGACGCCTTCGAGCGCCCACCCCGGGATGTAGTACTCCGGATGGCGCTGCGCCTTCATCCCCACGGAGAGCATCACCGTCGCATCGTGGCGTTCCGCGCTTTCGATCAGCGCATCGGTCAGCGAAAAGTCGAACTGCCCTTCGCGCGGTTCGATCTCGTCCCATTGCAGGCTGAGACGAACGGCGGGACTGCCGGTCTCCTCGAACAGCCGGTCGAGCACCGAAGCGCACCACTCCGCCCGCCCCGGCCGGTCGTCAGCGACATTGCTGGCGGGGTTCCCCGGCTGCTCCAAGAGCACGTACTCCGCCTGGTCGCAGCTGAAGTTGAATCCGATGAGGCTATTCGCGGGCGATTCGCGATGTGTCCAACTTAAGGCCGACATCACCCAGAACTGGCCGATGAGCAGCACAAGCGCGCCGGCAGCCACCGCGCCAATCAGCAACATCCGGGCGCGGCGCTGGCGTTCGGTCACAATCGAACCGTACGGGCGGCCGGGCTACCCGCAAACCCGCGGCGAACAAGCGCGCCCGGGCGCGTAAACTGCGCACACACCACTTCGCCGCCGGAGCCTCCGAATGACCGCAACCGAAAACCTCAACGACGTGACCTACTCGGTCGATGGGCCAATCGCGTGGATAACCTTCAACCGCCCCCGCTACAAGAACGCCCAGAGTTGGCGCCTGCTCGACGAAGTCGACATCGCCATGGACGAAGCCGACCGCGACCCCGGCGTGCTCGTCATCATCTGGCGCGGCACCGGTGGCAATTTCTCGAGCGGGCACGACCTCGGTACGCCGGAGCAGGCCGCCGACCGCGAAGCGCGCGGCATCGGAGAAGCCGGCCTCGACTTCTACGATAACTTCAAGCACTACAACCTCGACCTGCTGCTCAAGTGGCGCAATGCTCGCAAGCCGACCATCGCGATGGTCGAGGGCTATTGCATTTTCGCCGGCTGGATGATGGCCTCCTGCGTCGACCTCGTCTTCGCGACCAAGGATGCGCTCTTCCTCCCGGCACTCCTCGAGTACTTCTCGCTGCCGTACGACCTCGGCACGCGGAAGGCGAAGGAACTCATGTTCGAGAGCCGGTTCCTCACGGCCGACGAAGCCCGCGAGTACGGTTTCGTGAACCGCGTGTTCGACCCCGCAGATCTTGAGCGCGAAACGACGAACTATGCTCTTCGCGTCGCCGAGAACAGCCCAACGAACGTCCGTCTCGCGAAGATCGCTGCCAACAAGTCGCAGGACCTCATGGGCTACACGTCATCGCTCCACTCGGGGCTTTCGGACTACATGCTGATGGCCGCGCACCGTGGTGAAGGCCGCATCAAAGGCCAGCGCCGCCTGGGAGGCGTCGACCTCGCGGTTCGCGGCCTCCAGGGCGACCGAGTCGGCCTCACGCCGAAGGCGTAGCGCACGCAGTTCGCAGCGCACGCGAATCCGCGGTACGCCGCACGCGCCCTACGATCCGGTGTTCCGTCGCAGCCGCCCGCGAAGTTGCTCCACGGCCGTTCGCAACTCGGGGATCCGTAGCCAGTGCGCCAATCCCGCGTAGACCGCCGCTCCAGCCGTTGCCCCCGCGAACGCAACGACGAGGTGGTCGCGCCAGCTGTCGAGTTCGAGCGGTGAGAGCGTCACCGCCAGGAAGAGCGCCATCAGCGCCGCCGCAAGGGCGACGGTCGCAATCGCACGCAGATCGCTCACGGCCGCTGCGCCGGTTCGACGCGTGTACAGCAGGTAGAGCCCGGACCATTCGAACCAGGCCGCCAGCGAAACGGAGAAGGCGAGCCCTTCATGCTCGAACCGCTGCCAGAGCAGCGCACTAACGACGATGTTCAGAACGACCGCGCCCACCGCGAGCATCACCGGGGTTCGCGTGTCGCCGAGCGCGTAGAACCCGCGGCTGTGGATTTCGATACCAGCCTGCGGGACGATGCCGAGGCAGTACCAGCCAAGCGCCGAGGCGGTCAGCAGCGAATCGACGCGCGTGAATTCGCCCCGTTCGAGCAGGACGACGGTGGCCGGTTCGCGCAGCATCGCCAGTCCCAGCGCGGCCGGAATGGTGAGGAACATGATGACCCGCAGGACGCGCGAAATCGTGGTGCGCAGCGCCTCCAGGTTCTCGTCGGCCACGTGATCGGCGAGGCGTGGGAACACCGCCGTCGAAAGCGCCATGCCGAACAGCGCGAGCGGCAGTGTTGCCAGCAGCCAGGCGTAGGTCAGCTGCGAGATCGCCGACGCACCGACCTTCGACGCGAAAAACCCGGTGACCACGAAGTTGAACTGCGCCGCCGCCAGGCCGATGACGCGCGGGCCCATCAGCCGGGCGACTTCGCGCACGGCCGGGTCGTGGCGGCCCAACCCCGGCCGCCACTTCATCCGCTCCTGGAACAGGCCCGGAACCTGTACGAGCAGGTGGAGCGCGGCGCCGGTCACCACTCCATAGGCGAGGCCCTTGACACCCCACCGGTCGGCCAGGAAGACCGCGCCGAAGATGATGGCGAGGTTGTAGAGCATCGGCGAAAGCGCCGGGAGGAAGAACCGCTGCCGCCCGTTGAGGATGCCCGTGACCATGCCGCTGACCGCGAACAGGAGCGGTGAGAGCAGCATGATGCGGGTGAGGGTCACTGCCTCGCGCGTCAGTTCGTCGTGGCGGCCGATGTCCTTGCCCAGCCCCGGCGCGAGCAGCGGCACGAGCAACGGAGCGAACACGAAGGCGACCACGCAGAGCGCGGCCGTCGCCGCCGTAACGAGGTTGATGGCGTGGCTCGCCAGCCGCCACGCCGCATCCTCACCTTCGCGCCGGTAGAGCCGTGCGAAAACGGGGATGAATGCGCTTCCGAGCGTGGCCCCGGCCAGCACCTGGAAGATGAGGTCGGGAACGCGGAAGGCGATGTTGTAGGCATCGACATCGGGGCTGGCGCCGAACGCGTTCGCGATGGCGATGGTTCGAACCACGCCGAGCAAGCGCGAACCGATGAACCCGAAGGCGACAATGGCGGCGGCGATGGCCAGCCCGCCTGCGAGGGCGGGCGAACGAGGTGATTCGGCTGCGCCGGCGGGGGCGGGTTCCGCCATGCGGGAAATGCTAGGGCGGCGGCCCGCTATGGGCTGAACCGACAGGACCGCCCGATGCTCCCTGCTATACTCGGGCACATGGTTCGCGTGACGATCTCGATTCCTGACCCGGTCTACACGTGGCTCGCCGAACGTGCGACCGCGGAGAATTGGACGGTGCAGGAACTTATCGAGGCTGAGGTTGCTCGCCTGCAACAGGACGATCCCGAGGACCCAGAGTTCCTCGCCGCAGTCCGCGAGATGATCGAATCGAACCGCGATCTCTTGCAGCGACTCGCTGAGTGACCGTTCGATACCTCCACCACAAACAAGTCATCCGACTGCATCACGAGATCATGGTCGACGAAGGCAAAGCGGCGTTGGTTATCGCGCCAGAGAAGCTCAAGGCGGCTGTTATGCGCCCGCAGATGTCAGTGTTCGGTGAGGATGCCTATCCTTCGCTCGCGGAGAAGGCGGCTGCACTCCTGGAGTCGATCGTGATCGGACACCCATTCATGGACGGCAACAAGCGAGCGGCCTTCGGTGCAATGGACGCATTCCTGCGCCTGAATGGAGTCCGGCTAACCCCTCCGGAGAACCCGACCTATGACTTCGTGGTCGCCGTTGCTGCTGGCGAACTCAAGGGGAACGACGCCATAGCGGCCCGCCTGCGCGAACTGTACGCGCCGCACCTCGACGGCCGCTAACCGCGTCATCGATGGCCCGTGTTGCTCGGCCTCCGCCCCTTAGCTCGCTACCACCGGTGGGCGGCGCTTCCACAGGCCGGTCGCCTGTTCGAAGGCGTTCGCCAACTGCAAAAGGCCGAATTCATCGCGGTAACGCCCGACAATCTGGACGCCAACCGGAAGACCATCCGGGGTGAACCCGCACGGGACGGAGATCGCAGGGTGCCCGGTCACCGTGATGAAGTAGCACGACTTCATCCAGTCGATGTAGGTCTCCATCCGGACGCCGGCAATCTCGCTGGGGTAGGGCGTGTCGACCGGGAAGGGCGCCACCTGGTTCACCGGGAGAACAAGGAACTCGTACCGTTCCATGAACGCCACCATCCGGCGGAACACGTCGAAGCGGAGGTTCTCGGCCCGCGCGACCTCGATGCCGGTGAGCCGCAATCCCTTTTCGATGTTCCAGACGGCGGTGTCCTTCATCTGGTGGCGGTGGGACTCGATGAGGTCGCCGTGTTTCTGTGCCAGGGCGAGCGCGCGGAGTGTCTGGAACGACTCGTAGGCCGGGTCGAGATCGGGCGCCGCCTCATCGACTTCGCAGCCAAGTCCGCGGAAGACCGGCGCGGTGGCAGCGATCGCGTCTCGAACCGCGGACTCGATCGGCAGGCCGCCGAAGTCGGCGCTGAGCGCAATGCGAGAGCCCATGAATTCGCGCTCGAGCGGCGCCCCGAAGCGGCCGCCGTCCTCGCTGATCGACACGGGCGACTGCGGGTCGGGGCCCGCGAGCACACTCAGCAACAGTGCCGCGTCGCCCACGGTTCGAGCCATAGGGCCAGGCACACCGAGCGTCGCCCACGAGCCGGGTGGCCCGGGTACACGCCCGGGCGACCCGCGCAGGCCAACCACGTTGTTGAAGTTCGCCGGGTTTCGCAGCGACCCGCCCATGTCGGAGCCGTCGGCAATCGGAACCATGCCGCAGGCAAGTGCGACAGCGGCGCCGCCCGAGCTCCCACCGCACGTCTTCTCGAGGTTCCACGGGTTCCGGGTCGCGCCGAAGACCTCGTTGAACGTTTGCGAACCGAGCCCGAACTCCGGCGTGTTGCTCTTCCCGATGCTGATGGCGCCCGCGGCCTTCAGTCGCCGCACGGGCAGGGCGTCGGTATCGGGCACGAAGTCCGCATAGATCGGCGAGCCATACGTCGTGCGGACCCCACGGGTTTCGAACAGATCCTTGTGCACGACCGGGAGCCCGTGGAGTGGGCCGATGGGTGCGCCTTTCGCGAGCGCGTCATCGGCCGCGGCGGCATCGCGCATGGCTGCCTCGGCGGTGAGTGTAACGATGGCATTGACTTTCGGGTTGACGCGAGCCGCCTGCTCCAGGTGCGCCTCGATGACTTCCCTGGCCGAGAGTTCGCGCGTGGCAATGCGGCGCACGAGGTCGCGCGCGGTCGCGAAGCACAGTTCGTCGCGCGCCATCTACTCGTAACCCTTCGGGGCGACGAAACCGCCCCGCGCATCTTCGATCAGCTGGACGAAGCGGAGAGCGGTGAGGTCCTCGAGGTACGGCCCGACCGCCTGCAGCCCGAGTGGCAGCCCCGACGCGGTCAGGCCGCCGGGGAAGGCGACCGCTGGCTGCCCGGCCATCGTCGCCACCTGCGGGTAGAACACTTGCAGCCGGTATTCCACTCGCTGCCCGTCGAAGTCGAGGGTGCGCTGCGTGAACGGCCCGTCCTGGTGCGGGAACGCCTCGTAGAGCGCCATCGGCGTAAGCAGCACGTCCCAGTCGCGGAAGAATCTGCGGTAGGTGGCCCGGTAGCGCTCGCGCGCGTCGAGCAGCATCGAATAGTCGATGGCCGAGAGGAGGATGCCGTCGGCGACCGCGGCCGCTGCTTCATCACCCGATTCGCGCAACGTCTTCGCCAGCGCCTGGCGCTGTTCGAGCGGTTGGCCGCCGCTCGTGCGCGAAGCCAGCACCGTCTGGTAATCGAGGAAGTGGCGCCGCCAGTCGAAGTCGGGAGAGGCTTCGGCGACGGTGGCGCCCTGCGCGGAAAGCCAACTGGCCAGTTCGTCGCGTCGCGCCCTCATCTCGCTGGAAACCGGGACCCACGGGAGGTCGGGCAGCACCGCCACGCGGAAGTCGCGCAGGTTGTCGTGGCGTGACTTCGGCAGTTCGAGCCGCCATGCGACGTCTTCGCCCGGGTCGGGCTGGGCCACCACCTTGAGGGCCAGTTCGAGGTCGTAGGCACTCCGGGCGAGCGGCCCCTGCACCGCCAGCACCGCCGCCGGATTGGGCGCAAGCGAAAATGGGAATGCCCCGAACCGCGGCCAAACGGTCTCCGACGGGCGCAAACCGTACACACCACAAAAGGCCGCAGGTACGCGGGTCGAGCCGCCGATGTCGCTGCCGAATTCGAGCGGCGTAAGTCCGGCGGCAAGCGCCGCCGAACCGCCGCCCGTGCTGCCTCCCGGTGATCGCCCGAGATCCCATGGGTTGTTGGTGCGGCCATAGATCGGGCTATCGGCCTGCCAGTCACCCAGCGCTACCGGGATGTTCGTCTTGCCGAGCAGCGGGGCGCCCGCGGCAAACACCGTCGCGGGCACGGCGCCGTCCTCATCGGCGGTGTACGCGGCGAAATCGGGGATGCCAGCGGTCTGCGGGAGCCCGGCGACCGCGTTCGATTCCTTCGTCGTGTGAGGCAGACCGAGTAGCGGGCCCCGCTCGCCGCGCTCTCGGCGCAGGTCGGCTTCGGCCGCCATCGCCCGCGCGCGTTCAAACGTTTCGATGATGATGGCGTTGATCGGCGGATTCAGCCGGGCGATCCGCTCGATGTGCAGTTCCACAAGTTCACGCGACGAGACAACTTTCGCGTCGAGCGCGGCCATCATGTCGACCGCGCGAGCGAACGGAGAAACAGAGGTCGGTGTGGTCATGGCGTCTCCTTCCGGGCCGGGGAAGGATAGCGCACGCCGATACGCCTGCGAACCGGTGGCTACACCCGTTCGAGCAGTACAGCGTCGCCCTGGCCGGTGCCGGAGCAGATGGCCGCGGCCGCGTAGCGCTCACCGGTCTCCTGGAGCTGGTAGGCGGCCGTCATCACCAATCGTGCACCGCTCGCGCCAATCGGATGGCCGATAGCCACCGAGCCGCCTTTCCGGTTCACCCTCTCCGGGTCCCAGTTCAGTTCCTGGCTGCAAATCAGTGGTACGCAGGCGAACGCTTCGTTCACTTCGATCACGCCGATGTCCCCGATCGAGAGGTTCGCCTTCGCGAGCAATTTCTTGATGGCGTGGGCCGAAGCGACCGGGAACTCACCCGGCGGTGTGGCCGACTCGGCGGTGGCGACGATGCGGGCGAGGGGCTTCGCGCCGACCTTCGCGGCGCCCGTCTCGCTCGCGACGATGAGCATGGCCGCGCCATCGGTCACGCCGGGGGCGTTGCCCGCGGTGATCGCCTTCGTGCCCCAGACCGTGGGGATGCGCGCGAGCCGTTCGACGGTTGAGTTCGGGTGCGGGCCTTCGTCCTTCGCGAGCGCGACGTGGTTCGGGTCGCGCTTGTTCGGCACGGGCGTCAGTTCTCGTTCGAAGTAGCCTGCTGCCTGGGCGGCGCCCCAGCGTTTCTGGCTCAGCACGCTCCAGGCGTCCATCTCGGTGCGCGAAACCTCGCGGTTGGCCGACATCACGTCGGCCTGGTTGGCCATGTGCACGTCATCGAACGCGCACCAGAGTCCGTCGTGCACCATCCCGTCGACAAGCGTCTTGTTCCCCATGCGCGCACCCCAGCGGGTGCTCATGTCGTAGTAGGGAGCGTTGCTCATCGACTCCATGCCGCCCGCCACCACCACCTGGCTCTCATCGAGCCGGATCTGCTGGTCGGCCATGACGACGGCGCGCATTCCGCTGCCGCAGACCTTGTTGACGAGGGTGCTCGGGGTGGTCACCGGGAGACCGGCGGCGATGAGCGCCTGCCGGCTCGGGAGTTGGCCCGCGCCGGCCTGCAACACCTGCCCGATAACCACGTTGTCGACGAGTTCCGGGTCGAGGTTGTTGCGCTCGATAAGGCGCGCGATCAGGAGAGCGCCGAGTTCAGCGGCAGTGTGCTCCTTGAGCGCACCGCCGAACTTGCCCCACGGCGTTCGCGTGCCGTCGACGATGTAGGCGCCATTCATCGGAACGAGAGTACACGATGGCGCGGAAACAGAGGGAGGGTTGTGGGCGCCGGGCGAGGGCAGCGCCTGCTATCCTTCCGCGATGCTCCATCGTGCCGGAGTGTTCCCACCGGGCCACGCCGTTCATGCGGCGACAGCCGCAGCTATGCGCCGGTTCATCGCCTTCTGCTGTCTCTTCCTTCTCTTCGCGTCGTTCGCCTGCAAAGACGGAGACGCCGTGCCGCCCGGGGAGGACCCCACCTTCAACGCGAATGGGACTGTCTACGGATTCTTCCCATCTCCGCCCGAGCCAACGATTGACAGCGTCTTCCAACTTTTCAAGGACATGAGCGCGCACGGTGACTTCGTCCTTATCCAGCATGCGACCGCGTGGGAGGACTTTGTCCACGGCGCCGAATCCAGGTCGCAGACCCGCACCGACATCAGCAACCAGGTCAAACTCGCGCGACAGAATGGCCTGGACTACATCTTCGTCCTCGACGCACTGAACGGGCTGAACCGCAGGGAGTTCATCGGTCTGCCCACCGGCTGGGAGGCGAGCTTCGCGAACTCCGATGTGCGCGCCGCGTACAAGAACTACGCGCTATGGGTAGTGCGCACGTTCCATCCCCACTACCTCGGGCTCGCCTCCGAGATCAATACCTACATGGACGCACACCCCGGCGACGCGCAGAACTTCGTCAGCCTCTACAACGAAATCTACGCGCTCGTGAAAAGCCGAGGCCCCCGAAACGCAGGTCTTCGTTTCGTTTCAATGGGACGACCTCAACAACGTGTTCCCCCAACCGGAGGAAGGCGCCCGTAAGCGGCTCAGTCCGAACTGGGAGCAGGTCGAGGCGTTCGAGCCGAACCTGGATGTGTGGGCGATCTCGTCGTATCCCTACTTCGTGTTCCCCTCGGCCTCGGACATCCCGGCTGACTACTACACACCGCTGCTCGGGAAGACGCAGAAACCGGTCGCAATCGCGGAGGGCGGGTTCTCCTCCCGCGCTGTTGGCTTCGCGAAAGGCTCGCCCGAGGACCAGGCGACCTATCTGCGCGCACTTGACGCTCAACTCGGCGGCGAGCGCCTCGCATTCTGGGTGAACACCCTGCTCACTGACCTCAACATGGATGCACTCAGCGCTGAGATGACCAAACAGGGGCGCAACCCCAAAGACGCCGAGGCTCTCGCCAATTTCGCCTTCATCGGCTTCCTGAGTTCAGATCGGACTCCAAAGCCCGCGATGGAGGCGTGGGATGAAATGCGGAAGCGCTAGCCGCACCGGCACACAATGAGGCCGGGCAATGTGCCCGACCTCATTGTGACTGATGACGGTCGATGGACGGCTTCGGTCAGCCCAGCTTCTTGATCTCCTCAATCAGGGCCGGGAGAACCTTCTTGTAGTCGTCGACGATGGCGAACTTGCTCACCTTCACCATGTTGGCGTCGGCGTCCTTATTGATGGCGACGATGTTCTTCGAACCCGCCATACCGGCCATGTGCTGGCTGGCGCCCGAAATGGCGACGGCGATGTAGAGGTTCGGCGAAACCGTCTTGCCGGTGAGGCCAACCTGCTGCGACGGCGGGTACCAGCCCAGGTCGCAGGCTGCGCGGCTCGCGCCGGTCGCACCCTTGAGCAACCCGGAAAGCTCTTCGAGGACGCGGAACCCACCCTCGTCGCCGAGGCCGCGGCCACCCGCCACAACGACCGGCGCGTCTTCGATGCGGATACCGGTGCTTTCCGGCTTGCTCGTCCCGGTTACCTTGATGCGCGGTTCACCCGCAGCATCGATGCTCGAAACGCTGCCGCTGCCGGCTGCTCCCGCCGGCGCGTCGAACGACTTCGCCTTCACGGTTGCAATAGCGGGGGAGTTCTTGAAGCCGACTTCGGCGCGGGCGTTGCCGCCGTACGCCGAACGCGTCGCACGGAGCTTGCCGCCGTCCACCTTCAAGTCCACGCAGTCCATGGCGACGGCTGTACCGAGCTTGAAGGCCAGCGCCGGGCCGAGGTCGCGCCCGAGGCTCGTCTGGCCGAGGAGGACGACGTCGGCGCCGCTCTGGGCGAGGGCCGCTTCGACCGCCGGGACGTAGGCATCGGCCGTGCCGGTGGCGAGGTTGGCGCTGGTGGCCGCGATG
>CAYYDX010000071.1:0-17279 GCA_964470735.1 uncultured Anaerolineaceae bacterium | reverse complement strand
CGCGGGACCTCTTGCTCCCAAAGCAAGCACTCTGACCAGGCTGAGCTACACCCCGATGGGAATCAGCGTACCAGTGGCAGCCGAATCGGCACACTCAGCCGGGTGGCAACGCACATCCGATAAGCTCATTCACGTCTTCAATGCCGTTGGTCGCCATCCACCGCTCAATCCCTTCGACGACGTCGAGCAAGGCGCGAGGGTTCGCAAACGTGGCCGTCCCAACCTGAACAGCGGTCGCTCCAGCCATGAGGAACTCGACTGCGTCCTCACCGGAGCGGATACCGCCGCAGCCGATGACAGGGACGCTTACCGCGCGGGCCACGTCGTACACGATGCGCAGGGCAATGGGTTTGATCGCGGGACCACTCAGACCGCCACGCGCCCGCGGCAAGACCGGCTTGCGACGCCGGAGGTCGATCGCCAGGCCAAGCACGGTGTTGATCGCGCAGATGGCGGCAGCGCCCTCGGCCTCGCAGGCGCGCGCAAGCCCCCCCGGGTCGGTCACATTCGGCGTGATTTTCACGATCACGGGAAGGTCGGTGTTTCGAACTGCGGCCCGTGTCGCCCGGGCCGATGAGGCGATGTCCTGGCCGATCTCGATGCCGCCCATATCGACGTTGGGACAACTGATATTCAGTTCAAGAGCCGCGATCCCTGGCACGCCGTCGAGCATGCGCGCCATCTCACCGAACTCATCGATCGTGTCGCCGGCAATGTTGACGATCACCGGAGTGTCCCAGCGCGCCCACAGAGGGGCCATGTCGCTGATGCAGGCGTCTATCCCGATGTTCTGCAGCCCGATGGAGTTCAGCATGCCACCGGGTGTCTCGGCCACCCGTGGCTGCGCGTTTCCCTGCCGGGCTGCCATCGTGACGCCTTTCGAAACGACGGCGCCGAGGGCTTCGATATCGAAGTGTCGCGCGAACTCGAGCCCCCAGCTGAAGCAGCCACTCGCCGGCATCACCGGGTTCTTGAGCACGAGGCTATTCTTACGTCCCGGGGCGATGTCGACCGTCAGCGATGGAGCCATGCGCACAGTCTACCAACGGGGCAAACAAGAAGCGGCCGGCAATGCCGGCCGCTTCGGGGATTGCTTCGCAGGACGCGAACTCAGGAATCGGAAGACGCGCGGCGTCCGCGGTAACGGGAGCCGTTGAGGCTGAAGCTATCATTGTCCCAGAGCGGGTCTTCAGTGGAGTTGCGGAACTCCTTGCCAACGCCGCAGCGCTTGCAGCGGCCGCTGCTCACAGAGCCATTCGGGGTCTCGATAACCCAGTGGTGCCGGCACAGCGCCGACCCAACAACCTCGTGCGTTTTCGTTTCTGTCATTCGATCTCCTTGTCGTAGCCTACCGGGCGGTAGAACCCAGTGTAGCATGCTGGTGATTCGCTTGATCCACCGTAGCCCACCGTTCCGTAAGCCGCCGGAAAGGTTTGCCGACCTTTTTCGAAAGGGCTACGCTCTTTTCATCGGGATCACTCATCAAGGTGTCCCATGGTTTGACCTCGAGGCGTCGCCGCACCGCCCTCGTCCGCAGGAAGGCACAGTCACAGCTGCATGAGTACCATCACCGCTAATCGCGAAGAAATCCTTGCCGCCCTCGACCGGGTCCAGGATCCGGAGCTCCACGCCAGCATCGTCCGGCTCGGAATGGTCAAAGACCTCGCCGTCAGCGAGGACGGGATTGTCTCGCTGACCGTCGAGTTGACCACACCAGCCTGCCCGCTGAAAGAGACCATCGAGACCGATATCCGGGCAGCGCTCGCCGGCCTTGCTCGCGAAGTCGTCCTCGATTGGGGTGCGAACGTCCGCGCCAGCAACCCGAAGGAAGGCCAAAAAGCTGTCGAAGGCGTCCGCAACATTATCGCGGTGGCCTCGAACAAGGGCGGCGTCGGGAAGTCCACGCTGGCGACGAATATCGCCGTCTCGCTTGCGAAGTCGGGTGCCAGCGTCGGCCTGATCGATGCCGATATCACCGGCCCGAACCTGCCGACGATGTTCGGACTCCAGCAAGGGCTCCAGGCCGGTTCGACTGACGGTTTACGGCCCGTGGAACGGCACGGTGTCAAAGTGGTCTCCATCGGATTCCTCCTGCCCAAGGGAACGCCGGTGGTGTGGCGAGGGCCGATGATCGGCTCCGCCGTGCGCCAGCTGCTGCACGATGTGCCGTGGGGAGACCTCGACTATCTCGTCATTGACCTCCCTCCCGGAACGAGTGACGCGGCGATGAGTATGGCTCAGGACGCACCGATCGCAGGCGTCGTCATCGTCTCGAGCCCCCAGGACGTCTCCGTCGAAGACGCGATGAAAGCGGTCGCGATGTTCGAAAAGCTCGACGTACCGGTTTTCGGGATGATCGAAAATTTCAGCTATTTCGTTGCGCCAGACACGGGAAAGCGTTACGACATATTTGGGCATGGCGGCGCCGCAAACGCCGCCGACGAACTGGGCATCGACTTCCTCGGGGAAATCCCGATCGAGCCGTCTGTCCGTGAAGGCGCCGACCGCGGCATTCCCGTAGTCATCGGCGCTCCGGAATCAGAATCGGCGAAGGCGATCGAACGAATCGCGAAGAACGTTGCTGCCCGCATCAGTGTTTTGCAAAGGATGGGCAGGTAACCCCCCACACATGGTCTTAAACATCTTCCCCCGGCGTGAGCGAACGCATGCCACGCCACCAACAGAACCGGAAGTCACTCTTCCGGAACCGTCCCCCGAAGCGCTCGATGATCCCGGTAAGAAGACCCGCCGCGGGACCCGTGGTGGCCGTGGCCGGCGCAAGCCCGCCGGCGACACCACGGAAGCGACCACCAGCCCCGAGCCATCGGAAGGCGAAGAACCGGCCGCCGCAGCGCCTCGCGCTCGACGACCACGCGCCGCCAAACCAGCCGACGTGGAGTCTCCAGCCGCCAACAGCGAAGCCAGCGAGCCCGAGCCCGCACCTGTCGCCCTCACGAAACGGTCCACCGGCAGGAAGGCAGCGACTGACACCGCTACCACCCCCGCTGACCTGAGCGCGCTCGTCAAGGTAGTGGAAGCCCAGGGCAGGCAGATCGAGCACCTGATCCGCGCAACCGAAGACGCCGCAAAACGCGGCGCTGGAGCGGGAGGCGCGGCCGCCCACACCGCGCGCGTCGGCGTGTTCGTGGACTCCGCCAACGTCGAGCTCGCGCTCGATCGGCTGCGCGCACGAGTCGACTGGCGCAAGGTGCTGAACCTCCTCGTAGACGGCCGCGTGCTCGTTCGAGCCACCGCCTACTCGCCGGTCCACGACGACCCGGGCGTAAGCATCGAAACCCAGCGATTCGCCGAACCGTTCCTGGGCAAGGGCTACAAAGTCGTCACCAAGCCGCTCAAGCGGTTCGCCGATGGCTCGATCAAGGCCAACGTCGACATCGAGATGGCACTCGACATCATCGAGATGCTCGATCGCCTCGATGTTGTGTGCCTCGTCTCCGGCGACGGAGACTTCGAGCGACTCGTCGATGTGGTTCAGGGCAAGGGCGTGCGGGTCGAAGTAGCCGCAGTTGGCTCCAGCGCCGCTTCGGGCCTCCGCAATGCCGCGGACCAGTACATCGACCTGCAATCGCAGCTACAGAAGCTTCGCGCGTAAGCCACCCGATTCATCGCAAACCACGCAACTGGTAGCGTCACCGGCCGGTGACGCTACTGGTTCTTGGTCTCGCCTGGACTGTAGGACTGATCCCGGTCGCGGCCTGGAGTGCGCCCTGGTGGATGGGCGCGGCATGGGTGGCGGTTTCCGCGCCCGCCGCTGTGACCGGCGGTCCGCTTCGTGGCCGGTATGGGCTTGTTGCGGCGGCATGCTCGGCGGCGGCAATGAGCGGTGTGCTACTTACCCGGGCCTCATCGCCCGGTCTTGCGCCATGGCGGGAGTTCGCCGGCGCGGAAGTCGTCGTCGATGGTGTTGTCACATCTGAACCGCAGCGCGGGTTGGCGGTCGCCACGTACGAGTTGCGCGTGGCCGAACTCCGGCACGGCGATGGCGCCGCCCTTGGAGGCGGGAAACTCCTCGTCTCGGTGAACCAGTACGATCGCTATCTGCCCGGCGACCGCTTGCGGCTGCGGGGCAGGCTCGAGCCGCCTGGCGACGATGCGTCGGCCGGGTTCCGGGAATACCTCGAACGGCGCGGAGTCGACGGAACGATGTACCGGCCATCCGTCGAACAACTCGAACCCGGAAAGCCGTCACTTCAACGTTGGCTCACCAGTCAGCGGCTGAAGTTCGACGGGGCGCTGCAGCGAAGCCTTCCCGAACCGGAGGCGTCACTTGCCGGCGGCATCGCCTTCGGGCGCGACGACGGCCTCTCCCGCGAGACGCTCGACGACTTCAACCGTTCGGGCCTGCGTCACCTTGTCGCGGTCTCGGGTTCGAACGTCACGCTGGTCGCCGGCTTGATGTACTTCATCTTCATCCCGTTGATCGGCCGGCGGTGGGCGTGGATTCCGGCTGCTCTCGCGATTACGGCGTACCTTGGCGCGGCCGGCCTCGCGCCGAGTGTCGTGCGGTCCGGCCTGATGGCCGGGACGTTCCTGGCCGGCGCCGTCATCGGCCGTCCACAGAGCGGTGCACCTGCGTTATGTGCAGCGGTCATCCTGATGACCGGGCTGTCACCACAACTCGCCACCGACACCGGATTCATTCTCAGCGCTACGGCGACGGCAGGGATCATTGCCTTCCACCCGGCGCTTCTCGCTGGGCTGCGCACCCGGACAACCGGCGCACGGTGGCTGGCCGTGCCGGATTGGGTGCTACAGGTGACCTCGCTGACAACTGCCGCAACCGTCGCTACCGTTCCCCTGACCTGGGCCGTGTTCGGCCGGGTGTCGCTTATCTCCCTGTTTGCGAATGTGGTAGTCGAGCCGGTGTTCGTGGTCGCCTTCTGGGCGAGCATTGCGACCGCCTGCGTCGCGCAGTTCAACGCCACTGCGGGCGCTGTCGTTGGCGATATAGCGTTCTACCCGCTCGCCTTCATCGTGTTCTGCGCCAGGCAGTTCGCACGCCTTCCGGGCGGTTCGGTGGAGGTTGCGTCTGGCTCGACGACCGCAGCCCTGGCGGCGTACGCGGTGCTCGCGCCACTTGCGCTCGTTGCATACCGGTACCCGCCGCGCACCCAGGAAGAATCCCGCGTCACGCGGAAGAACCGTGCATCAACGGCCTGGTTCATCCGTGGCGCGGCCGCTGGCATGGTTCTGCTCACCATCATCCCGGTCAGCGTTCTGAGCCGCCCGGGAGACGGCGGTCTCACCGTGCGCTTTTTCGATGTTGGCCAGGGCGACGCGGCTTTCCTGACAACGCCTCACGGCCATCAGATCCTCATCGACGGAGGCGCGAGTGGGCTCGGCCTCGCACGAAACCTCTCGTCGGCGATGCCCCACTGGGACCGTTCGGTGGACGCCGTCATCCTCTCCCACCCCGAAGAGGACCACATGGGTGGCCTGCCTGAAGTTGCGGCGCGATATTTGGTCGGCGAGCTTCTCGATAACGGCGTGACTCGGGCCAGTCCCACCTACGCCTACCTGCAAGACCAGTTCAAGCGGGAGTCCACGCTGGCTGCGGGGGATTCGTTCGAGGTCGATGGTGTCGGATTCCAGGTGCTCTGGCCGCCTGCCGACTACACGGACAAGGAATTGAACGACACATCACTCATCATCCGGGTCACGTACCGCGATGTGTCGTTCCTGTTCACAGGCGACTCCGAAGCGCCGGTCCATCGAGCGCTCATTTCGAACAGTGGGCTGAGGAGTGATGTTCTGAAGGTCCCGCATCACGGCTCGAAGACCACCGACCCGGCGCTCTTCAGTGCCGTTTCGCCGGCGCTGGCGGTGATCAGCATTGGCGCGGACAACACCTACGGCCACCCCCACCAGGACACGCTCGCGGCATTGTCCCCATACAGGGTCATTCGCACAGACCAGTCCGGCACGGTGAAAGTACGCACCGACGGGACTCGCCTGACGGTGTCGACGGAGCGGTAATTTTGCGCCCGAAGCAACTCCCGCATTACGGTAGCCGTTCGAAGGCCCGCCAGGCCGCACTGGAGACCACTCATGACCACTCGTACCGACGGCCGTACTGCCAATGCACTGCGCCCCGTAAAGCTGCAAACCAACGTCCTCGATTTCGCCGAAGGCAGTTGCCTCGTGGAGTTCGGCAAGACCCGGGTCCTCGTCGCAGCCAGCATCGAAGACCGTCAGCCGCCCTTTCTTCGGAACACCCAGAGCGGCTGGGTGACCGCCGAGTACTCGATGCTCCCGCGCGCCACGCACACGCGCAGCCAGCGCGAGGTCGAGCGCGGCCGTCCCGGCGGTCGCACGCAGGAGATTCAGCGACTCATCGGCCGGGCCCTCCGTGGCGTGGTCAACGTCGAGATGCTCGGGCCGCGGACGATCACGCTCGACTGTGACGTACTCCAGGCCGACGGGGGTACCCGCACCGCGTCCATCACCGGCGCCTACGTGGCGCTGCAGATGGCCTTGAAGAAACTCGTCGCTTCAGGCGCTGTGCCAGCAGGGGCAGTTCAATCCGCCGTTGCCGCCGTTTCCGTTGGCATCGTCAAGGGCGTGCCGATGCTCGACCTCTGCTACGAGGAAGATTCAACCGCGGAGGTCGACTTCAACGTGGTAATGACGGGCGCTGACGAGTTTGTGGAAGTCCAGGGAACTGCCGAGCACAAGCCATTCAGCCGGCAGGGGATGGACAGCCTCCTCGACCTCGCTCGCGGGGGCATCCTCGAACTCTTCGACAAGCAGCGATCCGCTCTCGCCTGACGGCTACCCGACGTAGTGACCGAGGAACGTGCCACCGAGGATGTGGAGGTGGCCGTGTTCCTGGCTCTGCATCGCGTCGTACCCGAAGTTGGTGAGTAAACGGAAGCCACCGGGGCAGAGCTTCCGGCCGATCTCGGCGGCAATCTTGCCAACCTTGCCGATGTGGTCGTCCCAGAGTTCACCCTGTGTCGTGTGCGCCTTGGTCATGGCAAGGAGCATGACCGGGACCCAGCGGAGGACGTTTTGGATGACGATCACGTCGTCATCTTCGTACACCACATTCGCTGGTTCGCGTCCCGCGACGATGTTGCAAAACACACAGTAAGAAGGCATGAGGCAATCCGATCATAGGTTCGAAGGCCTCCTGTGGACAAACCGCGCCACTCGCGCGAAGGTAGAGGCATGCCTCAGTTTCTCCCCTTCCGTGGTCTTCGCTACACGCGGTCCGCAGGGCCGCTCAGTGACCTACTGGCTCCGCCCTACGATGTCATTTCACCGTCGCAGCAGCGCGCACTGGAGAAGCGCAACGAGCGCAACGCCGTGCGACTGGAGCTCGCCGATGGTGGCGACGAGCGGTATGAGGCTGTCGCCCGGCTTGTGGACCAGTGGACCGCTGAGGGCGCCCTCCAGCGCGACGAGCAGCCGATGCTCTACGTCTACGAGCAGCAGTTCATCGAAGAAGGCCACGTCTACACGCGCAAAGCCATCATCGCCGGGGTGGAAGCCCAGCCCTGGGAGGAAGGCGCCGTAAAGCCACACGAGTACACGATGTCTGGCCCGAAAGCCGACCGCCTGCGCCTGCTCGAAGCCACGGGCATCCAGTTCTCGCCCGTGTTCATGATTGCCCGCGACCGGGCAGGTACGCTGCACCAGTTCATCGAAGAGGTCATCGCATCGGCCGACCCCATCGAGGTCGCAACGAGCATCGACGGCGAACATCACCGCCTCTGGGCCATCGAAGCGGGCACATTCGAGATGCGCAAAATCGCTCCGCTCCTGGCCGAGAGCTTCTACATCGCCGATGGCCATCACCGCTACGAAACCGGGGTTAGCTACCGCGATGTACGCGCCGGCCACGAAGAGCTCTCGCGCGACCACCCCGCACGGTTCGCCATGACCGCCATCGTCTCGGCCCAGGACCCGGGTCTGGTCATCCGGCCGATCCATCGCATGATCCCCAGGCGCGCCCCGGCCGATTGGCGGAAGCGGCTCCAACCGGCGTTCGAAATCGTGCGAGTGAAGCTCACCCAGGGTGAGCACCATCGTTCCGAGGAGTTCGCGTCGCTGGTCGGCTCGGCTGACGCTGTCGCCGTCGGCCTCGAACCCGGGCAGGTGCACCTGCTGCGACGGAAGCCAGGCGCTCAACTCGGCGGCTCCGTGCCACCAGGCATGAGCGAGGAGTGGGCATCACTCCCGCCAAACGTCCTCCGCTACGGGGTTCTGGAGCCGTTGTGGGGCATCACCGATGAGGACCTCAAGGCCGGCGCGGTTCACTACACCCACGCTATCCCGGAAGCCACGGAGTGCATGGATGACCACCAGGGCCACGTCGCGTTCTTGCTGAATCCTGTCGGCATCGACGCGGTTATGTCGCTGGCCGACAAGGGTGAACGCATGCCCCAAAAGTCGACGTTTTTCCACCCGAAGCTGGGTACGGGCCTCGTTTTCCACCCGCTGAATCCGTAGCGGCTACCTGCGCTCGGCGCCTGCTTCAGCATCGAAGAGATAACCGATACCCTGCAACGTCTTGATGATGTGCGGGTCAGCCGGCGTGTCTTCGAGCTTCGCCCGGAGCCGGGACACCCAGACGCGAAGGTACTGCAGGTCATCGCGGTACTCCGGTCCCCACACCTTCGTCAGGAGCTCCGCGCTCACCATCACCTTGCCGGTGTTCACCGCGAGGTGCTGCAGCAGGAGCCACTCCGTTCGCGTTAGTGAGACTGGCTTGCCGGCTTTCTTCACAACGCGCCGGTTCAGGTCAATCTCGACATCGCCGGCGCGGACCACTTGTTCAACATCCTGGGCCACCACGCGGCGGAGGACCGCCCGCACACGGGCCCCGAGTTCATCTGGATTGAACGGTTTCACGATGTAGTCATCCGCGCCCAGTTCGAGTCCACGGATCTTGTCCGTGTCTTTGTCTTTCGCGGTGACGAGGAGAATCGGCACGTTCGAACGCTCGCGCAGACGTCGCATTACCTCGAGGCCCGAGAGTCCCGGCAGCATCACATCGAGGAGTACCGCGTCTGGTCGCTGTTCCTCGGCCAGTCGAATCGCCGCTTCGCCATCACTTGCTGTAACGACACGGAACCCTTGACCCGAGAGTTCGAGTTGCATCAGCCTGAGGATGCCGGCTTCGTCGTCCACGACCAGCAGGAGCGGTTCAGCACTCATTCGTCCTCCTCCACGTATGCGGGCAGCCGGAACGTGACCTCCAGCCCTCCGCCTTCCCTCGGAGCAGCCCAGATCTCACCCGACATAGCCTCCACCAGCCGCTTGCAAACGGCCAGCCCCAGCCCGGCGCCACCCGCAAGGCGCGATGTGCGATCCGAACGGTAGAACCGTTCGAAGATCTTTGCCGCCTCGTCCTGGGGCACGCCGAATCCGCGGTCTGCCACCCGCACGAGTGCGCCGCCAGTGCACGGTTCGACCACGACCTCGATGGCAGCGTCGGAAGGTCCATACTTCTCGGCGTTGCCGATGAGGTTCCGCAGGATGTGTTCGATGTATTCCGGTTCGGCGGGCACGGCAGGGATATCTCCCTCGGCCGAGAATGACAGGCGTCGTGAGCCACCCCCGATGGTCTCGAGCAACCGGGGCAGCAACCGCTGAAGCAGCACCGGCTCGAGGCCGATGCCGCCGTCGAGTTCGACGCGGGCAAGTGCCAGCAGGTTCTCGAGCATCCGCGAAAGCCGCTCCGACTCGCGTTCAAGATCGGTGAGCAGGCCACGCCGGGTGTCGTCATCAAGCCGGTCACCCGACGACCGCAGCACATGGGCGCCGCCGCGGATGACGGTGATGGGAGTCCGCAACTCGTGCGACATCATCCCGAGGAACTCGTCCTTCGCTTCGTTCGCTTCGCGGAGTTGTGCTTCGCTTGCCGCCAGCTGAGCGTCGCGGGCGACGAGACGATCGAGGCTCACTCGCGCGGCGCCGCCAAGGTACGCCAGGGCCAGCCCTTCGACACCGAAGATGGCACTGATGCACAGGTCGATCGTCGAACTCTTGAAGGTGAATGCCGGGTTCACGAACACGTAGAAGGCGATCACCCACGACAGCAGCCAGGCGAACAGTCCCGGGCGCAGCCCCGCCAGTACGGATGTCAGCACGATCGGCGCGAGGAAGACCATATACGTCGGCGCACGGTCGGAGAGCCAGACTTCGAACACAGCTCGCAACATCACCGTCACACCCACGGTCAGCGCGGCAAATCCGTATCCCCACGGGTACGAAATGCGCCGCGGCGCCAGCCAGCGTGGCGGCGAGGAGACCGGTTCGGAAGCGAGGGCGCGGCGAATCACCTCTGGAGGGTAGGAGCCAGCAGCGCACGTTTCAAACGCCCTCCGCCTCACGTCCATGGAAATGTCCGGTTGAATGGCTCCGCCGCGGGCAATAGACTGGCATTTCGCGGGCGGTTAGCTCAGATGGTTAGAGCGCGTCGTTCACACCGACGAGGTCACTGGTTCGAGTCCAGTACCGCCCACCATGCCAACCCGCGAAATCTGGTTGAACGCTGCGGCCCACGGGACCATAATGGCTCCTGTGCCGAAGTGGCGGAATGGCAGACGCGCTACGTTCAGGGCGTAGTGTCCGTACGGGCGTGTGAGTTCAAATCTCACCTTCGGCACCAATCCCTGTGCGCCCGTAGCTCAGGGGACAGAGTGTTGGGTTGCGGACCCAAAGGTCGGAGGTTCAAATCCTCCCGGGCGTACCACTCAAGCGATGAAAAGCCCTTCCTTTCGGAAGGGCTTTTTCATGCCTGTTTCGCTTCGCCCACATCGGGGTGGTGGCCATCCACGTCGCGCCCCCGCATCACATTCACGGCGTCGCGCACCGTGAACGGGATGGAGCGCCACGACATCGCCAGGAGCAGGATGCAAAGTCCGGTGTAAATGCTCGCGTAAATCACGCGCACGTTTTCGTTCGTGATGACGAGCTGGGTCGCGAACAGCAGGAACAGCGCTATCGCTTCGCCACGGCCCATCTTCAGGTTGACGAATACCGCGATGGCAAACGCCGACTGCGCCGCTGTCAGGAAGATCTCATCGCGCTGGCGAACGTCCAGCGGCAACCCGTGCGTGAACCCGAAATCGCCCGAGGAGAGCAGGAACGCTATCGGCAGGGTGCCGATGAGCAGCGTCCACTGGTTCACCTTCGACGAAATGAGCACGCCCATGCCCGCCGCCGCGCGCCCACGCCAGGCGAGCATGCACGCCACCAGCACTTCTGGCGACTCCGACGCCAGCGGGGCCAGCCACTGGATGAGCAGGAATTCGGAAACGCCGAACTGTTCACCGATGTGAACAAGCGACTCGGCGAAAGGTTCGGCCGAACAGAAAATTGTAACGGCACTGAAGACCAGGACGGCGATGACAGTTGTCCGGCGCGGGGCGTCCTGGAGTTGCCCCATCGCCGCCGCCGGGCCAACCAGTTCGACGTGTTCCGACTCGACCCGTGAGGTGAAGAACATGTACATGATGAACAGCGAGACGAGCACCATCGTGTCGATGATGGTCACGTGGTCGCGGAGCGGAATGAAGATGACATAGAGCGTCGCAATCGCGAGGAAGACCAGTTCGAGGCTTCGCTCACGGTTCACCACCAGCTCTTTCAGTCGTGAGCGGTAGAAGAACAATGCGAACACGATTGGCCAGCCAACGCCGATGAGGAGGCGGTTGCCGCCAGTCATGTTCGCAATGGCGAGGCCGCGTTCGGCCTCTGCCGGGTCGGCGCCAGCCTTCCACGCGAGGATCGCGTCGACCGCGTACTCGGGCAGAACGGCGATGATCGCGATGATGGCAAGCGCCAGGCCCTGCGAGATATCAAGTTCCGCGGTCTCAGCGCCCCAACTCAGGAGGAAGGCCGCCGCGAGAATCGCGATGCCAAAGATGGCCGCGCTCAGAACTGCCTCGGGATGGATTCCGGCCAGCCGAAGGACGATTCCGGGCAGACAGAACAGAGCCATCAATCCGATGACCAGCCAACTGTTGCGGTAGGAGCGGTTCGCCGTGATGGTAGCTTCGCTCACCGGTCGCTCGTTTGTGCCGGGCGCGAACTTGGCATGATGAAACTCACGGGCTGTAACTCCTTCACCGGCGCGGCGAAGGTCTTCGACCGGCGCGCAACGGTGTGTGCGGCTGGTCGAAAGTCTCGTCCCCCGAAGTGGTTCGGGCTGCGCTACCGCCCTGCCGCGGCAGGGGAGGTTGTCGATAGCGCCCGTTCGGGACTACTCCCTCTCGATCTGGCTTCGATGGTATGCGTGACCCGAAAAACCGTCCAGTAAACCAGCGTGCCCGGGCCTGCGTGTCCTCCCCTCGTGGCCCGCCAGTGGCAAGCGATAAGCCTCACACGCTCCCGGCAGCAGCAGTCACTCCAATTCACCCGCGAGCGCCAATAAGAAGGCCACTGCTGTATCTCCCGGGACCAGGTTCGGTTTTTCGGAATTCAGGATGAACCCTCGCTCCCGAGCCAGCATCGAGTAGCTGACACCCGTCTCGGTCTCGCGAACGTAGATCGCAACATCACCGTTGCCCACAGTCAGCCGTTCGCCCGACGTCGTGGGGTCGAATCCACCATTCAGCTCATCGACGGAAAACGTGACGCCCGGCCCGGCGTAGTTCAGGGACACAACCCGGAACGTGCGCGGCGGCGCACCGGGTGGGCCTGGCGGCGGCGCTGGCTGAACCCAGACATTCTCGAGCCCGAGCCCATCAACGATCTTCCCCGGATCCTTCGGTGATACGACAGGGAAGCCGGCACTCCTGGACGCCCGGGCAAGCGCATCTTCCACACTAACGGAGGCGGAGACCACATCTCCATCCCTCAACTGAACAGACCGCGCGCCCATGCGGTCGTCACCGAACAACTTAAGGGCCGCCACGCCTCCAGCGACCGCCAACGTACCAACAATTAAGAGGGCCAGGTGGAACGCCCGCACCTTCTGCAACACCGCCATTTGAACACGATACTTGAAAAAAAACCGTGGTCAAAACCTGGCAGAACGTGGAACGCTCCGCGATAACTACTCGTAGAACGCGATAGGTTCGGCGGTCTCAGCAAAGTTGTTCAGGTTGCCCTCGGCGAGGCCCCGGCCGGGGAAGAATCGTCCCGCGTGCATCAGCTTCAGCATGTGCTCCGTGTTTTCGATCTCTTCTTCGAAGACAGCCGCGAAGTAGCCGATGCCCTGCGTGGAGTGCGCATCCGAGCCACCCGTTCCGGGCTTACCCAGCTTCTTCGCCACTTGCAGTGCGAAGTAGTTTTCGCGGGGCGTATTGCATCCGTTCAGCACTTCGATACCGTCGACCAGCTGGAAGACCGGCAGCTTGGCCGCGTCTTCGGGTTGGAGGTTGAATGGCTCCTTGCCCTCACGCTTAAAGTGGACCGGGTCGAAGAAGTGGCGAAACGGGTGGGCGACGATGAGGAATGCACCCTGCTCATCGGCGATCTCGCGCAGCTTTTCGAGGCGGCGGATGCCCGGGGCATAACCTTTCAGACCAACCGCGAGGATATGGCCCATATCGGTCGATACTTCCATGCCATTCGAGACCCAGATGCCCTCGTGCTTTTTTCGAAAGGGGCTCAGGTCCCACGTTTCCCACATACGGTCATGCTCGGTGATGTTGACCCCCGTCAGGCCAACCCGTCGCGCTTCCGCGATCAGGTCATCCGGGTCGAGCATAGAATCCGAAGCGCCCCTGGTGGTGTGCAGGTGCATGTCAATGATAGTGCCCGGCACGCCGCGCCTCCCGATCTCTTGTTCCGATTTTCACGAACCGGTTGAGTATATCATCGCTCGGCCAGCAGAGGCATCAGCCAGCCAAACAGCCCGACGAAGCTCAGCGACATCCCGGCCCAAAGCCACCAAAATCGCCGCGAGAACAGGAACAGGATTGGCAGCGGCAACCAGGCCAGCGCGACGATGAACAGCAAGAACACCCAGCTCGGCGCCCCGACCGCGCCCGGCTTTTCGTCGAACCCGCCGAGTTTGTAGAACGAGCCAAGCA
This sequence comes from uncultured Anaerolineaceae bacterium, assembly GCA_964470735.1. GTDB lineage: Bacteria > Chloroflexota > Dehalococcoidia > Tepidiformales > Tepidiformaceae > Amarobacter. The sequence goes on along the minus strand of CAYYDX010000071.1, from coordinate 3,267 downwards.
GCATCCCTATCAGCGTCCACACTACACCGGCCCCAATCGAGAACGGCACCGCGAGCAGCACACCCGGCACGTCGAGGTACTTCTGGATCGCCTTCTGCGGGCCCGGCTGGATGGCAAGGTAGGTCAGGGCAATCGTCGCGAGTGTTGCCATCGCGTAGCCAGCCATCCAACCGCCGAGGATGGCGTTCATGGCCGGTTCACCGTCTGCGTGAGGATGACCTGGCAATCCACTCCCGCTGCCTTCCGGGCAACCATCTCTCCATGGCCTGCCGGACCGATCCAGAACAGGCACGGCCCGGCGCCACACAGCCGGACATGCTCGCCGGTGGACTCCTCCAGCTTCTCCCAGAGCGCCGCCAGCCACGGGAACAGGTCGAACGCCACCCGTTCGAAAGCGTTAAACGTGGCTTCCATTGTGACGGGGCGAGGCGGCGCGGTGGCGAACGCTTCCGCGACCGCGCCGTCATCGAAAGGCAGCGAACCAAGCGCCGAGAACATCCGCGCCGTCTTCCGCTCAATCGAGGCTCGCGGAACGAAGAGCACCACATCGTGTCGTGCGATGGCAGGGAGCGGCGTGACCCGTTCGCCGCGACCCCGCGCACGAGCCGTGCCCCCCACGAGGAAGAACGCCTCGTCACTGCCTACTTCAGCGGCGACCGCAGCCAGGTCATCCTGTGTGGCCCCGCGCCAAAGGTGGCTCAGTAGCTTCAGGACCGCCGCTGCGTCCGATGCACCGCCGCCGAGCCCTCCCGCTGCCGGAATGTGTTTCTCCAGGTGGATCGCGACGGGTGCACCACCAACCCGCCCGGCCAGCAGCTTCGCCGCGCGCAGGGCAAGGTTGGTGTCATCCAATGGCACTCCATTTGCACGAGGGCCACTGACTGTGATCGCCCACCCGACGGCAGGCGCCACGCTCACCTCGTCGGCAAGTTCGACCTCTTGTAGGATCGTGTCGATCTCGTGATAGCCGTCATCCCGGCGCCCCACCACCTCGAGAACCAGGTTGATCTTTGCGTACGCCAGCGTCTGCAGCGGCTCAGCCACGGGCCCGAACCTCGTCGCAGGCCGCTATCAACCGAACCCAGTCCTTGATATCGAGCGTCTCTGCGCGCCGGGAAGGTTCCACACCGGCGATCGCCAGCGCCTCCCTGGCGCCGTCGGGCGGGAGCCATATGCCACGGCTGAGGGAGTTGTGAATTTGCTTCCGGGGGTTGCGAAACACCTTCGAGACGAATGCGAAGAACGGTTCAATCTGTTCGATAGGGACGAGTGGCTCCGGGCGCAGCGCCATCCGAACGACACTGCTCACGACGGCCGGCGGCGGGTCGAACGCCTCCGGCGCCACATCGAACAGCAATTCCGGTACGGCATACATCTGCACCGAGATGGTCAACAGAGACCAGTCGCCCGCGGGCGCCGCCAACTCGCGTCCAACTTCGCGCTGAACCATCGCGATGAACTCGACTGGTTTTCGCGGAGATTCGAGGACGTGCCGGATGATCGGGTTCGCGGCGAAGTACGGCAGGTTGCCGACAGCGACATACGGCACGTCTCCGGTCATCACATTTTCGAAGGCGACCGTCCGCGCGTCTCCAGGAACGATGCGCAGATTTTCTGCGTCACGGAACCTGCGCTGAAGGTGGCCGACCAACCGGTCTTCGATTTCGAGCGCTACCACCGGGCGTCCGAGGTGAAGGAGGTATTCGGTGAGTTGCCCCGTGCCGGCGCCGATTTCGAGGATGGCGCCGCCTTCGGGGCAGCAAACGGCATTGGCAATATCGAGGAGGACGCCGGTGTCGCGCAAGAAGTGCTGGCCGAGCGCCTTGCGAGGGCGCGGGCCCGGGGCGCGGGCTGAAGGCATGGGCCACCGGCGAAGGCTCTCCGGAGCGCCGGAGGAGCAGTGTTCAGGCTGTGCACCTGCTGTCGAACCTGGAACCAGGCTTGTCCGTTACCAGCAGACTCGGACCCGGTGCGCCTGCGGCGCCCGAAGCGGTCTCCTTATGGCTGCTTCCTTCCGGACCTGACCAGGTTCGAAGTGCCTCGCCGCGCAGGACCAGGTCGTCAACGTCATTTGGCAGGGACAGTCCCCAGCGCCTCGGCCCTCGAGCAGGAATTCAACCCCGCTGGAGCGGATTGCGGGTACAGGGCACCGCTAGTTCCCCGTCTAGCACAGCCACGCTTAACCGTACCGATGCGAGCGAATCAGGGCAAGCAGCCTGCTAGACCTCGGCCACCGGCGCCACATCGATTGCAACCAGCAGTTGCCCGGCGTTCACACGCTGGCCAGCGGTCACGGGAGTCTGAAGAACAACCCCGGCCGACGGAGACCGTAGTTCGTTGTTCATCTTCATCGATTCGATGACGAGCAGGACGTCGCCCGGTTGAACCTGTTGTCCGGGCTGACAGCGCACCTCGACGATGGAGCCAGTCATCGGCGCGGTGATCCGGCGTGGGCCAGCCGCTTCCTTGCTCTTTGCCGAGGTCGCCGACCTCGGCCGCCAGCGCTCCACGTCGTAGTCGAACCCATGCCGCCCGATTGTCGCCTTGGCCCCACCGCGGCGGCGCTGCAGGAACAACTCGGCCGGCTTGCTGTCGATCATCAGGAGGAAGAGTGGCGAGTCGCCGATGGGTTGGAGTCCCACCGACTTCCAGGCTTCTTCTCCAGCGCGCCGAACACGGGTTACGCCATCGAGACGCTCCAGCTCGTATTCACTCTCACTATCGCCATCCCGAATCAGATACTTCTCGGCCATCGTCCCATCGCTTTCACCGGTTCGAGTCCGGACATTCGCGAACGCCATCCGGCCGGGGTCCGCCGACCGTTCGTATGCACGGCGCCGTTACCATTGCCCGTGTGGTCGCCTTCACCGCCGGTGACAAGGAGCAGTGCGGCGATCTCCGCCATTTCGCGTTGCTCGGCCAGCGGTTCGGCGGCGAGCACCTCGTGCCGGTCGAGGAAGCCCGTGTCGACCGCGCCATCCACGAAGTCGGGGTGGTCGAGGATCTGCTGGAGGTAGGGGATGTTCGTCGCCACGCCAACCACGCGGAACTCCGCGAGGGCGCGCTTCATGCGTGAACGCGCGCCTTCACGATTGCGTCCCCAGGCTGTCACCTTGGCAAGAAGCGAGTCGTAGTACGGAGTCACCTCGATACCGTCGTAGAGCGCGCTCTCGACGCGGATTCCCGGGCCCGCGGGTTCGCGCGCGAGCACCACCTTTCCGACGGATGGGAGGAAGTTGTTAAAAGGGTCTTCCGCCACGATCCGGC
>CAYYDX010000070.1:5634-17312 GCA_964470735.1 uncultured Anaerolineaceae bacterium | reverse complement strand
GCCTCGCGGTCCTGGACGTCGCCGTCGATGACCGTGACCTGGTCCTTGATGTCGTCGTCGTCCGGCGGGAGCGGCGCGATATCGAACAGGACCGGGTGGATGCCGTCGGCGATGAGGCGGCGGGCGAGGTGCGAGCCAAGGAATCCGGTGCCGCCGGTGACTAGCCAGCGGGCCTGCGTTTCTGCCATAGGGAGCGGGCCTTCAGAAGAGGAGGATGCCTTTACAGGTTCGGCCCTGCTCCCGGTGGACTCAAGCGGGCGAGCGCACCCGAGCTTACTCGGGCTTGCCGAGGACGACGATGAGGGTGGCCACCACTCGCCGGCTGCCGGGCGCTTCCTGGTTACCGGAGACCGAGACTTCGTGGCCGACGACGGCCTGGCCGGTGAGGATCTCTTCGACCGTGAGGCCGCTATCGCTGAAGCGGACCGTGGTGGACTTGCGCAGCGCGACCGGCACAACACCGCGGTCGGTGCGAACCATGAGCAGGTTGGCGGTGCGGCTCAAGACCACGCCGCGGACGGATTCGAACTGCGGGCCCGAAGGCGACGGACCGGGGGTCGCACTGGTCGCCGGGGCGGACTCGATGTGGAACACGCCGCGCGGGGCGCCGGGCGCTTCGACGATGCGGACGACTGCGCCGAGCGGACGGGGGTTCGCTGCGAGGAACTGGTCCATGGAGCGGCCGTCGATGTCGACGAGCAGCGGCTCATTCGGTGTCGCGAGGAGGACACGTGCGCGCGTTCCATCGGGCGAGAGGGAGAGCACGCGGATTGCGCCGGTGAGCCCTTCGCGGAACTGCTTGAGCTGCCTGACGGTTCCTTCGACGCCGGTGACGGGTGTCGACTGCTTGCGAGCGACAGCGACGTTCGAGGCCGCGATGGCACGGCGCGCGGTGACGATGCCGGAGACAAGCACCGGGTCTCCGGCGCGGAGACTGGCGGCGGCGAGTTCGCCTTCGTCGCCGCTCACGGCGGTCTGGTCGCTGAGTGATATCTCGATGTCGCCGACGATCGGCGACTGCACGGTCATGGTCGAGCCGTCGTTCGCCGAGACGACCCCTTCGACCTGTACGTAGTCGTCCACCGTGAGGGCAGAGGCGGTTTCGACTGAACTGAACGGCTGGAGGACGACGATGCCGATGATGGCGACGACCGCCATCGCCGCGACAGCGCCGCCGAGGGCGAGCGTGCGCCCTCCGAACAGCCGCCCGAGCAGCCCCGGCCGGGGCATAGGGTTTGACGCAGTTCGCGTGGGCGTGGGGGTCACAGTTGCTGCGCGCTCCCCGGCCAGGTGGCGCTGGAAGCGTGCGCGGGCCACGGGCATCGCGGCGTCTGCCTCGGAAGCGATGCGGGCGGCGTTGAGCTTCAGTGCGGCTGCCGAGGCGAGGAGCGGGGCGAGTTCGGCGCGCTCGGCCGCCGTAGCGTCGGCCGGTATGGCGCCCGTTTCGAGCGAGCGCTGGAGCAGTTCGTCGATGCGGTCGGTGGTCATGCTCCACCTCCCGCGACGTAGCTATCGCCGCCGAGGGCGCGCTGCATCGCTGCCAGCGCCCGGCGCTGGAGGTTCTTCACGGCGTCTTCGGAGCGTTGCATCAGCATGGCAGTTTCCGCCACCGACTTGTCGAGCAGGAAGCGCAGTTGGATGACCTCTTTCTGGTCACCGGTGAGCGCCTGCATGGCTTCGAGGAGGTCGCGCCGCAGGCCGATCGCGTCGGCACTGTCGGGTTCGGAGAGTTCGAGCGAGTCATCGAATTCGTCATCGATGCCGCGGCGGCCGAGTTTCTTGATGTGGTCGCGGCAGAGGTTGCGGGCGATGCCGATAAGCCAGCCCTCGATCGGGACTCCCTGGTAGTTGAAGCGCGAGACGTTGGCGTAAGCCACTTCGAAGACCTGGGAGGCGATGTCCTCGGCCTCGGGGGCAGAGCGCAGGCGGTAGCGGACGAAGGCGAAGACGCCGCGGTAGTGGAGTTCGAAGATCTCCTCCCAGGCTGCCGCATCGCGGGCGACAGCGCGGCGCGCAAGCGCTTCAGCATGCTGGGAGCCTTGAGCCGGCGGGCCATCGGTCTCGACCTCGGTATCGCGCACAGCGGTTTCACTCTACGAATGGCGCAAGTACCACGAAAGGTGACGGCCGGAGTGTGAGGAAAAGAATCGTCTGATCGGCGGCAGAGTCAGGCGATGAACGGCTTGTTCAGGCCCTCGCCCCGGAACCACTCCTGGGCAGCTTCGTACCCGCGGAAGGTGGCCTTGAGCGCAGTTTCGGCGGCGAGCGCGTACCGTTCGACCGAGTCGTATGCGGGATTCCACGGCGCGACTGCGGCCCAGGCCCGCACGTAGAGTGCGCTTCCATCGGCCTGGCGCGCATAGGGCGAGGAGCCGATGCGAGTGCGAACGCGCTCGGTGAACTGGGCCGCGCCATCCTTGCTCGCTTCGATCAGGAGGGCGGCGAACATCGTGGGCGAGACCCGTGCGACGAGGTCGGCGCCGCGAACGGCCTTGCTCAGCGTCTCGGCCACGAACGGGGCAGGTGACGGAACGGGGTAATTTGCCGGCTTCTCGGCGACGGCAACTTCGAAGAGCGCGAGTGCGCTGGTCGAGCCGTAGCGAAGGTCGCGTGCAATCTGGCGCGCGAGGGCCTGTTCGAATCCAGCGGCGCCCAGCAGACCGGTTTCGCTGTCGAATTCGCCAGCGGCCGTGTAGGGCGTGGAGTCCGCGGTGGAGGTGGCTTGTTTGCGCTTCCCGAACATGTGTGGGCCTCAGGCGACGAACGGGCCGTTCGGCTCTTCGCGCAGCCGCAGCAGCGAGATGGACGGCCGGTGGGTCTTGTAGTCGTTGAGTTGCTGGTCCGCTGCGGCGAACAGTTCGCCCGGTTCGCAGGCGATGCCGGTGGCCACACCGAAGGTGACGGTGACGGGCACCTGCTCGGACCAGTCGCTGTCGTTCAGGCGTTCGATTTCGTGGGCGATGCGCCGGGCAATGAGCCGGCCGACGGCGAGGTCGGCATCGGGGACGATGATTCCGAAGTCGTCGCCGCCGATGCGGGCCGCCGTATCGACACCGCGAACCGAGTGTGCGATGCCAAGCGCCGTGCGGCGGATCATGTCGTCGCCGACGTCGTGCCCGTGCGTCTCGTTCACGATGCGCGTTCCGCGGATGTCCACGAGGACGAGGGTGACCGGGCGGCGATCGGCGCGGGCGTCATCGCAGACTTCGCGGAGCCGCTCGTCGAAGGCGTGACGGTTGTAGAGGCCGGTGAGGTGGTCGGTGCGGGCTTCGCGTTCGAGCCAGCGGACCATCGTGTCGCGGCGGCGGAGCGTGCGGTTCTCTTCGAAGGCGCCTTCGATGCGCAGCATCAACTGGCGGCCGTCTTCGAGGTGAGCCTTACTGATGAAGTCGTGTGCGCCGAGCTTGAGTGCGGGGAGCGCCTCGCGTTCGCTGTCGCCGCTGGTGAGGAGGACGACCGCGACGTCGTTGCGGTGTTCGCGGAGGTGGCGGGCGAGTTCGCTGCCGCCCGCGCTCCACGTCGCCGAATCGACCAGCGCCACATCGAAGACACCGTCCCCGAGCATCGCGAGGCCTTCGTCGACCGTGCGCGCGGCGTGTGTGACGAATTCGCCGCCAGCCTGGAGGCAATCGCGCACGCGCCGCACATCCTCGACGTCGGGGTCGATGATGAGGACGCGAAGGGTACGCCTGCGTTCGGCGATGGCGGCGCGTTTCGGCATCATGGTCTGCTGATATCCCAGTGTCAGTATCGGCAGCCGCTCTCCATAACTGGAGGGTTCAGGTCAAAGAAATCACGACAAAATTGTGTCGGGGTGGTTTATGGCGCCATCAGGAGGAGCATGGAGGCGCGCTGCTCCCGGCCGCATCGGTACGGAATCCCGGTAAGGCCGGGAAGTTCGCGAGACCGTTTGGGCACGAAAAAGCCGCGGCGGGAGTGTGGAGCGGACACAGCTCCCGGCAGCGCGGCAAGCTCAGTATAGCGCAGAAATCGGCGTGTGGAGCTACCGCGCTATTTTCGCTTGATCTCCGGTGGAATTCAGGACCTGGTGTGGACGTGCCCGGGATTACCAGGGAGAGCCGTCGAAGCGCTCGCGGTGGACGAATTCGCTCACGGCCCGGCGCTTGAGCTTAGTCAGCTGGCGAACGGGCTTGCCGACCGGCATGACGGCGCAGACCGCCATGCAATCGGGGAGACCGAGGATTTCGCGCATGCGTGGCTCTTCGGCGATGGGCATGGTGGTCAGCGTGCCGCCGAGTCCTTCGTTGCGGGCGGCCAGCAGGATGTTCCAGGCCAGCGGATAGATCGAGGCGCCGCTGGCGATGCCTACCCGCGGGAGCAGGTGGTCGACTGAGGCGACGACACGCAGGTCGACGCAGACGACGATGACGACGGGCGCCCGGCGAACGGGTTCGCTGAGGCCCGGCGGTACGGGTGTTGCAGCGATGGCTTCGGGCGTCAGCTTTGTCGGCGTCCACGTGTTCCAGGGGGTTTCGCCAGCCAGTTGCTGTGCGCTGTAGCGGCGCGCTGCGAGCTTGGTGCACTCGGAGATGGCGTCCTTCGTCGCCTGTTCGCGGACGACGATGACGTGGCCACCCTGGCGGTTCCCGCCGCTGGGCGCGAAGCGGGCGTTCTCGAAGATTCGGCCGAGTGTCTCGTCGGTGACGGGGTCGTTGGTGAATTCGCGGGCGGCGAAGGCGGTTCGCATGACGTCGTACAGTTCCATGCGCGCCATTGTATGGCCGGGCGGTGTGCGTCGATCGGGAAGCGAATGCCATGCGGGTTGGCGGGCGGTATAGTCCAGGGTCACCGAAGCAATCACAGGAGTAACCGCCATGGCCGCAACCGATTTCATGAAGCAGACCCTCGACTTCGTGCACCGTGGATTCCGGGGCGCCCCCGATGGTCTGACCGATGAGCAACTGCACTTCGTGCCGGAGGGACAGTCCCACTCCATTGCGTGGTGCATGTGGCACGCCGCTCGCATCGAGGACCTGTTCTTCCAGCAGATTTTCCAGGGGAAGCGCGCCGAATGGGACACGGGAGAGTGGGCGGCGAAGACTGGGCTCCCGGAGAAGGGTTTCGGCACGGGTCAATCGACCGAGGATGCGGCCCAGATCCGGTTCACTTCGCTCGACGCCTTCAAGCAGTACCAGTCAAAGGTCGCGGAACTCTCGCACCAGTTCCTCGATTCACTCGACGATGAGGGGCTGAAGCGCGAAGTGAAGCTGGGCGAGAAGACGGAGACGATCGGGGAGTCGATCAACCTCCACCTTGTCATCCACCTGAACGGCCATCGCGGGGAAGTGAACCTGCTGCGGGGGATGCAGGGATTCGACCCGGTGCTGCTGAACCAGGGAGGCTAGCGAGCGAGCATGGGGCGGAAGAATCGGCCTGCTGCATGGTAGAGTGGAGCATCGACTTCAGGCCGGGGGTGGCGTCGCATGTTACCAGTCCTAAACGGACGGAGGAGTTTCTCCGCGCCATCGGTGATCCTGGCGAGGCGGTCGAGGAACTCGATCAGATCAAGAGGTCCGCGGAGGTGCTTTCGTCCGACCACCCCCGGCTCATCGACGAGTATCCGCAACGATGGGTCGCGCTTCACGACGGAGTCGTCATCGCTGATTCGGACTCACTGGATCAATTGCTTCAGCGCGTTGACGAAATCGATCCGGCGAACCGAGGGCGCATTCTCGTACGGTTCATCGACCGTCACCAGCAGACCATGATTCTCTGACCTTGCTGACAGGGCGGTTCGGCAATACTTCGGGACGCCCCTACATTGAGGGGCGTCTTGTCATTCCCCGGCTCAATACGCGGGCTGAGTTCTCCTTCGTGGTGGACACCGGCGCCGATAATACCTTCCTCATGCCTGGCGACGGGCGAACGATGGGGCTGGACTACAGTCAGCTCGCGACGCCGGCTGGCCCCTCATTGGGTGCGGGCGGGCCGATTACGTCGTTCGCCGAACAGGCGTGGGTGGCGTTCAGCGATGGCTCAAATCTGTACAGGTACTCGGTAAGGATTGCCATCCTGGAGTACCGCACCGACATGCTCCAGGTTCCGACCCTGCTTGGACGGGACATCCTCCACCGCTGGCGCACGGTCTACGACCATCCGGCCAACAAGATCGAGTTCAAAGTGGTCTCTGCGGATGTTCTTATCCCGGGTGCGAACTCCCTCAACCCCAGGATTACCTACCATTGGAATTGCGCCACTCCGGTACATCGGTGTGACACGCAGCCAGCAGACCCGAACCCATATGGCGGCGGCAGATGTCGGTGGCAGTGCTATCGTCGCTGTGTGAAGCGGCTTGTCCTCGTGTTGCTGGTTTCGGTGGGTCTGAGCGCGTGCGATGGCGCCGCGTCGCCGCTCGCCGGCACGTCCCTGCCCGGCACTACGGCGGCCGCGCCAACACCTTCGCCGACGCCGAATCTCCCCGCGGGCGTGGTCTGCCAGTGGGCACGGGTTCGAAGCGTGACCGACGGCGACACGATCCGCGTGGACTTCGAGGCAGGCCCCGCGAATCAACCGGTGCGCTACATCGGAATGGATACGCCGGAGACGGTGAAGCCCGACACGCCGGTACAACCTTTCGGGCCAGAAGCCTCGCGCGAAAACGCGCGGCTGGTCGACGGCAAGCGGCTCTGCCTGGAGCGGGACGTCTCGGAGCGCGACCGCTATGACCGGCTCCTGCGCTATGTGTGGCTGAGCGACGGAACGATGGTGAATGAGGCGCTCGTGCTCGCCGGGCTGGCCACCGTCGACACGTTCCCGCCCGACGTGAAGTACGTCGAGCGGTTTATCGCGGCACAACACGTTGCGCGCGAAGCGGGCCGCGGCATGTGGGCGAACCCGTAACAGCGCTTAGCTGAGCGCTCCTCGCAGGGCCTTCAGCAGATGGTGCGTGGGCGCCAGTGCGGCGATTTCCGGTTCGATGCCCTCGAGCGCGCGAAGGAGGGGGCCGACCAGTTCGCGCAGGTCATCCTTGCCGACGATGACGAGGACGTGATGGGCGCCTTCGCGGAACCAGGCGGAGTGGGAGTGGTCGAGCATCCCCTGGAGCAGGGGTTCGAGGACCTCGCGGCCCATGGTGGCGAGCGCCTCGGCAGCGAGCCAGCGAACCCCGGGCACCTCATCGAGCAGGGCATGGACAAGCGGCGCGACAGCGCGCTGGTCGCGGACGACGGTGAGGGCTTTGGCCGCCTCCCAGCGGGCGTGCGCGTTGCCGTGTTCGAGCCGATCACAGAGCCCCGGAACGGCGACTCGCCCGGCGATCACAAGGTCGACGCGGGCCTTGTGGCGTACGGTGCCCTCTTCGTTGCCAAGCCGGTCGAGCAGGGCGTTGAGGCGCTCCTCGGTGCGTTCGGGAGCTTCCGTTGTGGTGGTCATAGCTGTACCTCCTTTACGAGCGTACACCCCCGGGCAAGGCCGTGGGTCCGCGCGAAATGACAAATGCGAAGCCTGGTAACGGAAGCGGGAAGCCGGGAGCGCTGGACCTGGACGGGCGAACGTTTTCCGCCCGGCGGGCGTAGACTTTCGCGCCATGGAGAACGCCCCGGCCAAGCCATCAACCCCGAAAAACGTCGTCGTCATCCTGCTCGACAGCCTGAACCGCCACATGCTCGGCAGTTACGGCGGCAAAGAGTTCGCGACACCAAACCTCGACGCGTTCGCGGCGAAGGCGGTGCGCTTCGAGAAGCACTACGCGGGGTCGCTCCCGTGCATGCCGGCGCGGCACGACATCCTCTGTGGCGCGCTCGATTTCCTCTGGCGGCCGTGGGGCTCCATCGAAATCTGGGAAGACGCCATCACCTACCACCTGCACCGCGCGGGCGTGACGTCACAGCTGATCTCCGACCACCCGCACCTGTTCGAAGTTGGCGGCGAGAACTACCACACCGACTTCAGCGCCTGGGACTACCAGCGCGGGCACGAAGGCGACCTCTGGAAAACGCGGCCGGATCCAAGTTGGTTGGGCGCGCCGGGCTTCGGTCGCGGCTGGATGCCGTATGACAGTTCGCGCGGCTACTTTCGCGGCGAAGAGGACTTCCCCGGGCCGAAGACGATGGCTGCCGCAGCGAAGTGGGTCGATGACAATGCCGGCGCGCACGACCGCTTCTTCCTGTTCGTCGATGAGTTCGACCCGCATGAACCGTTCGACACGCCCGAGCCGTACGCGAGCATGTACGACGACACCTGGGAGGGCGCCCATCTCATCTGGCCGCCGTACCACGCCGCCGCCCAGAGCAAGGGCATCCTCACGGAGCGGCAGGCACACCAGGTTCGCGCCCAGTACGGCGGCAAACTGACGATGATCGACAAGTGGTTCGGCAGGGTGATGGAGTCGCTCGAACGGAACAACGTGCTCGACGAAACCGCGGTGTTTCTCTGCACCGACCACGGACACTATCTCGGCGAGCGCGATATCTGGGGGAAGCCGGCGGTGCCGGTGTACGAGCCGCTTGGGCACATCCCTTTCATGGTGCGCTGGCCGGGAGTCGAAGCGGGCGCTTCGAATGCGCTGACGACGAGCGTGGACATTTTCGCCACGCTCTGCGACGTGTTCGGCGTGCAGCCTGAGCACCGCGTGCATGGCAAGTCGCTCGTGCCACTCATCACAGGGGAGGCGAAAGCCGTGCGCGAGTGGGCGCTGCTCGGGGTCTGGGGGCGCGAAGTGCACCTCGTCGATAACGAAGCGAAGTACGCGCGGGCGCCTGAGGACGGGAACTTCCCGATTTCGATGTGGAGCAACCGCTGGTCGACGATGCCGGTGCACATTCCGAACGCTCCGCGGTTGCCCAGGCCCGATGAGCGAGCGTTCCTCGACCGGATGCCGGGCACGCGCGTGCCGGTGATTCGCCAGCCGTTCCAACCGGGCGACATGCTCCCGTTCTGGGCATCGACCCGGTTCAGCGGCAACCACCTCTACCGGCCCGGGGAGGACCCGAACGAAGAGGAGAATTTCGCCGGCCGGCCATTGGAACGCGAGTTGGCCGACAAACTTCGCCAGGCCCTGGTGGAGATCGAGGCGCCGGATGACCAGCTGGTGCGGCTCGGGCTGAGTTGAGGCGAGCGGTTAGTAAACCGACCCGCGAGGGCCAGCATCCACGATAATCACCACCAGTTCCCGGTCGATGATCTCGTAGATCACGCGGTACTCACCGACCCGAACCCGATAGCGTTGATCGAAGCCTCTCAGCTTCTTGCAGCCGGGCGGACGGGGTTCGACGGCGAGTTCCTGGATGGTTGCGAGTATCCGCGCTCGAACGTGGCCGGGCAGCCGCCTGATACTTCGGTCGGCTGCTCGCTCGACAAGTACCGCGTACTTCACGACCGAGCGACGATTCCGTGTTCTTCCAGTAGCTGTTCGAGTGGAATCAGGTCACTGTCCGTCCTAACCCGGTCGGCGGCCTCGCCGTCGACGCGGTCCTCGTACTCACGCAACAGTTCGAGGTACAACTCGAGATCTCGCGGTGAGATGAGCGCGCCGACCACTTGTCCGTCGCATTCCAGCTGGAAGCCCTCACCTGGCTCGAGTGCCGGGAGGAGGTCGGAGAGCGTCCTGCTGTCGGTCACGCGGCCGAGGCGAAGCGGGGAGTCGGTGTCGATGTACTCCATACGGGCAGCGTACCACAGCGGGTTGGGGGTCCCGCAGCACGGAGGGCACATGAGCGCCCGGCTGGTCAGTGTCGCCGCTAGTAAATAGAAGAACGGTGGCCGGCTCGAATAACCGTCACCGTGACCCGGGCGTCATCGATTGCGTAGATCACGCGGAAGTGACCGACACGGATTCGATATTGGTCGAACCCGGTGAGTTTCAGGTAGCCGCGGGGCCTGGGATCGTCGCCAAGCGACCCGATGGCCCGGAGGACGCGTACTCGCACGTCGGAGGCCATCTGGTCGATGGCTCGGCTGGCGCGAGGTTCGATGACGACTTCGTACTTCAATGAGTGAGCGTGACGCCGTACTGGTCGAGGACGCTCTGCAGTGGAATCGCGGATTCCGGGTCGGCGATGGATGCCGCGTCGGCAATGTCGCTCTGGAGTTCAGCATCGAACAGGAGGTGCTGGAACAGTTCCAGGTCCTTGATCGAGATCAGGGCGCCTGCCGGTGCGCCGTCGCGCTCAAGGATGACAGCGTCGCCCCAGTCGGTCAGGCTACCGAGCGCTTCGAACATCGCTTCCGGTGTGGCACAGACCCGGCGAACGGGGATGGGGTCGTCCCGCTGAATGGCGTCCATGCGGTTCAGGATAGCACAGGCTGGTAGGCGACTCGCCGCTTCACTTCGGCGTGCGGGGTTTGCTCACTCCCACCCAAACTCCGCGAGATTTTCGCCTGCGGCCCACTGTTCGATGGCGTGCCGGACGTAAGGGATCGTGTTTGGCGGGAGGCCGACGACGGTGCTCCAGCGTAGCTCATCGCATTTGTGCGGTTCGGCCACAACGGCACTGAGCCGCTCGCCGTTCACCGGGCGGGGGTCGGGGTTTCTCCCGGGACGAGGTCGTCGAGGGCGCCGGCTTGGTCGCGGAAGAGATCGATGCTCTCCCCGAAGGCGTGCGGGAGGAACGCGCGAATCGCCGGCGCGGTGTCGATCAGGTTGCGGGCGACGGCGGAGTGGTCGATCGACTTGCGGAGGTCGGGACTTGGGAAGGTCACCAGAGCGATGAGCAGCGCCTGGGTGATGAAGACCGCCTTGAGGAAGCCGAACGTCCCGCCGGCGAGGCGGTCGAGGACGCCGAGGTTCAGCAGTTCGGCCGTGCGCTTAAGCAGGTGTGCCGCCACCTGCCCGCCGATGATGACACCAAGGAAGATGGCGATGAAGGAGATGAGCGCTGCGAGGTTCCGGTTGTCGACGATCGGCAGGACCTTCGGGAACATGTCGTCGTAGAAGACACCGGCGACCGGGATGGCGAGGATGACGGCGGCGATCGAGACCAACTCCCGGATGAAGCCGTTCCGGAAGCCGTTCCAGGTAGAGAAGCCGATCGCGGCGACGAGTACGACGTCGAGCCAGTTCACTGTCGCGAAAGGTTCACAAAGCGGGAAGCAAGACTCAACCGGCATCGACCGTTCGGCGCCCGCGGGGGTACCATCGCGTGTATGCAACACCAGTTGATGGACATCCTCGTTTGCCCGATGTGCAAAGGCGAACTCGAGTTGAAAGTGGAGAAGGAGCAGGACGGCGAGATCGTCACGGGGACCATCATCTGCACGGCCTGCCGCGAACGTTACCCCATTGAAGACGGCATCCCGAACATGCTGCCGCCCGACCAGCGGGGCTAACGATGTCGATACCCGACGAGCACGAGGACGAAGCCCACGAACACGGCCATGACCACGAGGGCGGCCATCATGGCGCGCTCCACGAACCGGCGCCGCCCGAGCCGCGATTCCGGCCGCCATCGCCGGAGATGGTGGTGCGAGGGGCCGCGCTCGGCGGCCTTGCAGTTGCTGCTGGCTGGGGGGCTATCAGCGCTGTGAAGGCGAGCGTGTTCCTGGCGCCAGTTGGGGCTGTGCTCGGGGTGGCCAGCCTGCTGGCGGGCTGGGCCGCGGCGATCCACCTCACAGGCGGGGAAAAGTTCGACGACCACCCGTTCGTGTAGGGACGGCGGGACGCGTCCACGCACAAACGGAAACCCCCGCAATTGCGGGGGCTTCGCACATTTGGCCGGGTG
>CAYYDX010000070.1:0-5624 GCA_964470735.1 uncultured Anaerolineaceae bacterium | reverse complement strand
GCGCCCGGAGACCGGTTAGTTCTGCGACGGCGCTTCCGCGACGGCGCCTTCGATCACGCCCTGCGGGGTGATTTTGATGGAGCGGGCGCGGGCTTCGGCCTTCTTCGGGATGGAGAGCGTGAGCAGTCCGTGCTCGAAGGTCGCCTGGGCCT
Organism: uncultured Anaerolineaceae bacterium; assembly: GCA_964470735.1. GTDB lineage: Bacteria > Chloroflexota > Dehalococcoidia > Tepidiformales > Tepidiformaceae > Amarobacter. Next base: position 5,472 of record CAYYDX010000070.1, on the reverse strand, counting down.
TCTCCGGCTCAACGGTCGGGGGGAGACGCAGCTGGCGCTGGAAGCTGCCGGTGCGGATCTCGCGCCGGATGTAGTTCTCGTCCTTGGTCTCTTCCTGCTTGTTGAACTCGCCGCGGATGGTCAGAACGTCTTCATCGACCGAGATATCGACATCCTTGGGGTCGACGCCCGGAACCGCGGCCTTGATGAGGAAGGTGTCGCCAGTTTCGACGACGTCGAGGGAGAGGTTGGCGGTCGCGAGATCCTCACTGCCACGGAATGGCAGGCGGCCAAGCGGCTGGTCGAAGAAGCGATCCATCAGGTTTCGCATCGCTGCGAAGTCAGCCGAGGGATCCCAGCGGGTGAGAGCGGTTGCCATAAGTTGGTTGCCTCCAAGTGTTGTTGGTTTGGTGTGCTCGCCCATCGTCGCCCATACAGATGTGTTTTGCAAGTACTCTGACTAAATCTTTATCAAGTTAGCTCACCGAAGTGTTTGTAAAAGCCCTGGTAATCACGTACGATGGGGCTCCATGGCCAAGGATTTCTACGAAGCGCTCGGGGTGCCGCGCACGGCGACGGAAAAGGAAATCCGCTCGGCGTACCGTAAGCTCGCCCGCAAGCACCACCCCGACGTCAACCCCAATGACAAGGCGGCCGAAGCGCGCTTCAAAGAGGTGAACGCCGCCTTCGAAGTCCTTTCGGACGCTGATAAGCGGAAGAAGTACGACAAGTACGGCGACCGCTGGGAGATGGCCGACCAGATCGAGGAGTCGCAGCGGCGCGGCGGTGGTGGGTTCCGGGCGGCCCAGGGCGCAGAGGGGTTCGGCGACTTCGGGAACATCTTCGATACGTTCTTCCGGCGGGAGCGCGGTGGCCCGCGTGGCGCCGCCGCGAATCGCCGCGGGCAGGACATCGAGACGCCGATCGAGGTCACGCTCGAGGAGGCGTATCACGGCACAAGCAGGCAGGTGAACCTGCAATCGCCGGAAGCCTGCCCAACCTGTGGCGGCGCGGGCGAAGTGGCGGGAGCGATCTGCCACACCTGTGAGGGGATGGGCACGGTCACGCGGCCGCGACGCATTGAGGTGCGGATCCCGGCGGGCGTGAAGACCGGCTCGCGCGTGCGTGTCGCCGGCGAAGGACGGCCCGGTTCGGGCAAAGGCGCCGCCGGCGATCTCTACCTGGTGGTGACGGTGCTGCCGCACCACCGTTTCGAACGGAAAGGCGATGACCTCCACGCCGAAGTGGATGTGCCACTGCTCGATGCAGTGCTCGGCGGCGAGGTCACCGTTGCGACGGTCGATGGGCGGGTGGCGCTCCGCATCCCGGAGCTTACCCAGAACGGCCGCCAGTTCCGCCTCGCCGGCAAGGGGATGCCGGTGCTCGGTGCAAGCGGGCAACGCGGCGACCTCTACGTCAAAGCGCGTGTCCAACTCCCCGACAGGCTGTCGCCAGAGGAAAAGTCTGCATTCGAAGCGATGCGGGCGGCCCGGGCGGCATCAACAACGCACTGAAGGAGGTGACGCATGGCAAGGAATCGTGGCAACGCCGGTGACGCCGTCGATGACGACGACCAGCCGATTTACGTCATCTCGATCGCGGCCCGGCTCGTGGGAATGCACCAGCAGACGCTGCGCTACTACGAACGCGCGGGCCTCGTCGAACCAAGCAGGACGGGTGGCAACATCCGGATGTATTCGAACAGCGACATCGAGCGGATCCGCCAGATCCAGCGATGGATCGATGACTTCGGGGTCAATCTCGCCGGCGCCGAAATCATGATGCGGATGAACCAGCAGATCCGTGCCCTGCAGGAGGAACTCGCCAACACCCGTGCCGAACTCGACAAGCTCCGCTCGACGCGCCTCCCCGCGCCGTACCGGGGGAGCTGAAAGTGGAAAGGACTGAGTTGAGAGGCAAAAGGGAAAAGGCAAAAGGCGAAAGCTGGTGGTGAGCAATGGCGAAGATTGAACGTTTCGAGGACCTGGTGGCCTGGCAGAAGGCGCGAGAGTTGCGGTGGGCGGTGCGGGACATGACCCGCGCACCGCGATTCAAGCAGGAGTACGAGGTTTCGGACCAGGTCAGGCGAGCCGCTCTCTCTGTGATGTCGAATATCGCCGAGGGTTACGAACGAGCCAGTCGAGCCGAGTTTGCGAGATTCCTGGCGACTGCGAAGGCCTCGTGTGGGGAGGTTCGGTCTCTTCTCTACGCGGCGCTGGATGACGAACTCATCGACCGGGCAGTGTTCGACCGGATCTATGCACAGACCGACGAGGTTTCCCGCATTGTCGGAGGACTCAGGGCGGTGGTTGTGAAACAGAGAGATGCAGACCGTGCGAGTTAGCGCTTTTGCCTTTGGGCTTTTGCCTTTTGCCCCGGTGGGGGGCGATGGAAAGGGGAACTATTCATGATGCGACAAGACCGTTTCACCGAGCAGGCACAACAGGTGCTGGCGAACTCCCAGGAGATTGTGCGGCAGAAGCGCAACTCCCAGTGGGGCGTGGCGCACGTGTTGGCGGCGCTCGTTACGCTCAATGGCGGCCTGGCCGAACAGGTGCTCCAGAAGCTCAACGTCGATATGGCGCGGCTGCGCCAGCGTGTCGGCAAGCAGGTCGATGACCTGCCGACGCTGGCGTACGACGTGGTCCAGATCTACACCACGCCGGAAGTCGTGCGCATGCTCGAAGTGGCCAACTCCGAGGCCGAGCGGCTGAAGGATGAGTATGTCGGCGTCGAACACCTGCTGATCGCCATCGCTGACAACGAGGAGAGCGGTTCGACCCGGCTGCTGGCCGAGTTCGGCGTGAACAAGGAGAGCATCTACCGTGCTCTGCAGGACATTCGCGGCAAGCAGCGGGTGACCAGCCAGAGCCAGGAGAGCCGCTACCAGTCGCTCGAGAAGTACTCGACGGACCTCACGGAGCTCGCCAGGAACGGCAAGCTCGACCCGGTCATCGGGCGGGATGTGGAAGTTCGGCGGGTGATGCAAATCCTCAACCGGCGCACGAAGAACAACCCGGTCATCATTGGCGAGGCGGGCGTTGGCAAAACGGCGATCGTCGAGGGACTGGCCCAGAAGATCGTCGCAGGCGATGTGCCGGAGAACCTGCAGGATAAAAAGCTGCTCGCCCTCGATATGGGCGCGCTTGTTGCAGGTTCGAAGTTCCGTGGCGAGTTCGAAGAGCGGCTGAAAGCCGTGATGGACGAGGTGAAGCAGTCGGAAGGCGAGATCATCCTGTTCATCGACGAGTTGCACACGGTGATGGGAGCGGGCGGGGCCGAGGGCGCCATCGACGCCTCGAACCTGATGAAGCCGGCGCTCGCACGTGGCGAACTCCATGCGATCGGCGCCACCACGCTCGACGAGTATCGCAAGCACGTCGAGAAGGACCCGGCACTCGAGCGGCGCTTCGCCCCGGTGTACGTCGAAGAGCCGAGCGTCGAGGACACGATCGCGATCCTCAAGGGGCTGAAGCCGCGCTACGAAGCGCACCACAAGGTGGAGATCACCGACGGCGCCATCGATGCGGCGGCCCGGCTCGCGAGCCGCTACGTCACCGAACGCCGTCTGCCGGACAAGGCGATCGACCTCATCGACGAGGCGGCGAGCAAGCACGTCATCGATGCGCAATCGCTGCCCGACAACGTGCGCGACCTGCAGGTGCGGCTCGAGGCACTGGCCGACGAGACCGAGGCGGCGATCCAGAAGGAAGACTACGAGCGGGCCGCGCGCATCAAGCAGGAGGTCATCCGCCTGCAGGATGAGTACAACGAGCGCAAGGCCGAGTGGGTCCGTGAGCACCCGGAGGTCGACAACGTCATCACCGCCGAGGACATCGCCCGGCTCGTGGGGCAGATGACCGGCATCCCGGTCTCCCGGCTCGAAGAAACCGAGCAAGACAAGCTCCTGCGCATGGAGGACTACCTGCACGAGCGGGTCATCGGCCAGGACCGCGCGATCGTCGCCGTCTCCGATGCGATTCGCCGGGCGCGCGCCGGTCTCAAGGATCCGACGCGGCCGATCGGGTCGTTCATCTTCCTTGGGCCCACCGGCGTCGGGAAGACGGAGTTGGCGAAGACGCTCGCCGAGTACCTGTTCGACGACGAAGACGCGATGGTACGCATCGACATGTCGGAGTACCAGGAGCGGCACACGGTGAGCCGCCTGATTGGCGCGCCTCCCGGCTACGTGGGGTACGACGAAGGTGGCAGCCTCACCGAGGCAGTCCGGCGGCGGCCGTACCGGGTGATCCTGTTCGACGAGATCGAAAAAGCGCACCCGGACGTCTTCAATACGCTCCTCCAGGTGCTCGATGACGGCCGCCTGACGGACGGCCAGGGGCGGACGGTGGACTTCCGCAACACGGTCATCATCATGACCAGCAACCTCGGCACGGGCGCGCAGGAGCGCGCGACCTTCGGGTTCACCCAGCGCGCCGACGGCACGATCGTCCACGATGTGCAGGCGTCCATCGAAAAGGCGCTGCGAGAGTTCTTCCGGCCCGAGTTCCTCAACCGGATCGACGAGATCGTCATCTTCGAACCGCTGACGAAGACCGAGTTGCTGAAGATTATCGACATCCTCGTGGCCGAGGTTCGCGAACGGCTGAGCGAACGGAAGCTCGACTTCGACCTGACCGACGAGGCGAAGGCCGAACTCGTCCGCGAGGGGTACGACCCGGCATTCGGGGCCCGGCCGCTGCGCCGGACGGTTCAGCGCCGGATCGAGAACGAACTGGCGAAACGCGTGCTCGCCGGGGAGTTCGAAGAAGGCGCGAAGGTGACGGTCGACTTCAAGGGCGGCGACTACACGTTCACCGGGACTCCCGGCGCGGCGCCAGCCGGTTCGGCAAGCGGCGGGGATGTGGTGGAAGGGGAAGTGGTCAGCGTCGGCTAACCACCGGTTCGACCACCTGGTGGATGCGGCCCAATACCCGGGCCGCATTCGCTTTGTCTCCTGCGTGAGCCGTTACCACGCGTTCGCTATGCTGATGTGACCACTTTCACAAACAGGGGCTCCGCCATGGCCGTCATCTCCTACTTCCCGATCTCACTCCCCGAACCAGCCCGCGAAGGCTTCGAAAAGAACTGGAAGACCCGCGTGGGCGCGGTCGATACCTTCCCGGGTTTCATCAGCACCGAACTGCTCGCGCTGCCCGACCGGGGCGAGTACGTGGTGCTGACGCGGTTCGAGGACGAGAAGTCGTTCGAGGCATGGATTACGTCGGACAACTTCACCCAGGGGCATCGCGGCGAAAGCTACGCGAGCTACAAGGACAACCCGTTCCTCAAGAGCCACAAACTGTTCGACGTTCTCGGCTAGGGCGTTTGTAAACTCTGCGGCGATTGGCCGTGAGCGGGGAACTTTTGCGCGCCCTCGCGCGTTGCTACACAGAGGAGCAGCGCGGACACAGCGATGGCGATTCGCCTCCGGCGGCCACTTGCCCTGGCAAGCGTGGTTACGGCCACGCTCGCCGGCGCCGTGGTGCTCCG
>CAYYDX010000069.1:0-17401 GCA_964470735.1 uncultured Anaerolineaceae bacterium | reverse complement strand
CACCGCAGGCCGGATCCTAGCGGATCCGGCGCCTTCCAACTTACAAGGGGCCGGGTGTGAGGGCCCTACCCGCCTCCCACCACCGCATCCCACCCGCCCATCGCTGACTCGATCGCGAACTCCCGGTCGGCAGCGAGAATGAACCGCTCGGCGATGAGCCGGTCCGTCGCATCGGCGATCCGCCGCCGGTAGTCATCGCGGTCCTGGTACCGCTCGGCCAGCGACGGCCGCGGGTCTCCCGTCGCGGCGCGCTCTTCGGGCCTCCGCGCGAACGGAACGCGCGAACCCGGCATCGCCGAAAGCGGCCGCCAGCGCGAGTATTTGCGCTGCGTGTTCCAGCCGGTGAGCGTCGCCACGGGAACCGCTACCTCCGGCATCCGCACGCCCGCCACCTCGTTGCCGTCCGCGTCCACCGCCGAGACGAGCGTCTGGTACAGGTCGCCGTAGCGGGGCGGCCACGCGCCAACTCCCTCTACTGCGCCAGGTCCGAGGTCAATGTCGCGCACCTTCGGAAGCGCCTCGGCGTCCGGCCGCTCCATCCCGGGGATGGACTTCGCCGCTTCGAGCACCGGCTCCGGCGGGACGGCGGTCCCGTCGGCGACCCGTGGGATGCGGCTCGCCGGTGGCTCTTCACCGCGCGAAACCCAGCCGTCGAACGCCGCGAACAGCGCGCGCAACAGCGGCGACGGGTCGACACCGGTCGGTACGTTCGCGATGCCCATCTGCCGCGCCATCGCCGTGTTCGCGCCCAGGTGGTCGAGGCTCGCCATCAGGTATGAGCGGACGTTCTCCGGGTTCGCAACATCGACCGAACCGTCGCGCGTCGTATGTGTGAGCGAGGCGTCGCTGCGCCAGTACTCCCACGCGCTGTTCACCCAGAACACCTTCGGCGTGCCGCCGAGTCCGTCCTGGCGGTCGAACAGGCCACCGCCGGGAGCGCGCCAGGCCCGTGGCGGGATGTCGCCAAATCCCGCCGCCAGTGCCTCGTTCGGCTGGGCGAAGCGGTGGTTGAACTCGCCTGTGCGTCCGCCCGCAATGTGGATGAACAACCCGTCGAAAACCTGCCGGCCCGCTTCGTCCACGTTCAGCCCGTCATACAGGAACTGGCGCAACAACCGGCCCGTCTGCGAAACCCCCATGCCGAGCGCCCGCGTGAGCGGGGCTACCCCGAGTTCCGGCGCCGGCGCGTGACGCAGGTGGCTCACGAAATCGCGCGTCGCCGCAAGCCCCATCCCGGCCACCGGGCAGTATGCCGTGCGGTACACCAGTTCGTAGATTTCGCCCGCCTTGAAGCCGCCGGCACGCCAGATGCGCGTCCCGTCGGGCGTCACCACGCCGTCGGCTTCGTGTGCGAACCGCCACTCTTCGCGCGGGAGCATCGTCCGCGGACCATCCGGCGACTCCCGCACCGAAAGGCTCGCCCCGGCCTGGTCGAGACCCGCTGGCGGGTACACCGGCTGCGTCCGCCCGGCCATGATCGCCGTGCCATCAAGCAGCCGCAGCGTGCGCGAATCGGCGCCGGGCCGGAGCTCGATGCGGAAGTCGCCCTCGTTCGGAGACCCGTCTTCGAGCGCCTGCGGAACCGTCATGGCCAGCTGGCGCGGCCCCCGCGTGAGGTCGAACTGCCAGCCGCACCAGGCCACCGTCCAGCCGCCGTAGAGCAGCAGACTCTCGCTCGAAGGAATCGTCCCGGCCGGCAATGAAAGCAGGTCCGGCGCCGGCCCCAGCCCGAACGGCAGCGTCACGTTTCCGCGGTTCGCCACGCTGAAGAACAGTCCGCCGTTCGCTTGCGCAGTGTTCTTCGGACGCAGAATGCAGAAGTCTGATTCCCCCCGCACCAGCCCATCGCCGCCACGCTCAGCGAGGCGGATATCGGTAATCCGCCCGTTCGCCGCCGCCTGCGGGTCCACCGCGAAGGTGACCACGCCGCGCACGACTTCGAACGGCCCCGCGTCGCCCCAGGCGCGCCCATCCTCGTAGTCCGAAATCGAAGTGATTGTCAGCGACTCAACGGCCATGGCAGCGCCCCCTTGCCACCGGATTCTACCCGGCAGGTCGAAGGGTCGAACCCGGATGCCAGCGCGCACCCCGACGTTAGCCCACGGGTTACGTGTCCGCCGCCCATCCCTACTCCCGCCGCATGTGCAGCAACTCCCGCACCGCCAGATCCTTCACCTCGTACACGTGCGTTGCGATGCCTTCGACGATGCCAGGGTCGTGGCTCGCACAGACAACGGTGCCGTCGTACCCCTGGAGCGCTTCGATCAGCTTCCGGCGCGTCGTCCGGTCGAGGTGGTTCGTCGGCTCATCGAGCAGCAGCACGTTCGTCGGCTGAATCAGGAACTTCGCCAGCGCCACCCGGCTCCGTTCGCCCCCGGAGAGCACCCGCACCGGCTTGAACACGTCGTCGCCCTTGAACAGGAACTGCCCGAGCACCGTCCGCAGCTTCACATCCGGCGCGCCGCCCGCGACCGAGCGCACTTCTTCGATCACCGTCCGCTCGTAGTCGAGCGCCTCATCCTGGTGCTGGTCGTAGTAGCCGGGGCGGGCGCGTTCGGCCCACTCCACCGTCCCTTCGGTCGGCGCGATCAGCCCGGCCGCGATCCGCAACAGCGTGCTCTTGCCGCTGCCGTTCGGCCCGATGAACACCACCTTCTGGCCGCGCTCCACGTGCAGATTCACATCGACGATGACCAGGTGGTCGCCGTAGGCATGGCCAACGTGCTTCAACATCAGCACATCGAGTTCCGTGCGCCCGTGCGAGGTCAGCACGAAGTTGACCTCGTCCTCCTTCTTCGTCCGTTCGATGCGCTCGATCTTCGCGATCAGCTTCTCGCGTGATTGCACCTGCGTGGTCTTCGTCGCCTTCGCCCGGAACCGCTCGATGAACCGCTCCTGCTTGCCGATTTCGCGCTCCTGCCGCGCGGCCGCCTGGTCCTGCGCCTGTAGCTTCGCTGCCTTCTGCTTCTGGTAATCCGTGTAGCCGCCGGTGTAGCTCTCCACCTTCCCGTCGCGAAGGTCGAGGATGCGGCTGGCCACGCGGTCGAGGAACGGCCCATCGTGCGTCACGATGAGCAGTGCCGCGTCCCAGTCCTGTAGTTCGTCGGCGAGCCACTCGCGGGTCTTCGCATCCAGGTGGTTGGTTGGCTCGTCGAGCAGCGCGTTGTCCGGCCGCCGCACCAGCACCTTGGCCAGCGCGATGCGCATCTGCCAGCCGCCCGAAAAATCGCCGCACAGCTTCGTCCGGTCGGTCTCCTTGAACGCGAGACCGTTGAGCACGCGGCCAATGCGCGCTTCGATGCGGTAGCCGTCCATCGCCTCGAACTGCTCGAAGAGCGCGGCCTGCTGTTCGATCAGCGCATCGAGGTCGCCTTCGCCACGCTCGATCTGCCGTGCAACCCCTTCCAGTTCCAGTTCGACCGCGCGCGCCTCGGGGAACGCTTCCCAGAGTTCCTGCACGAGCGTGTGCGAGTCTTCGAGGCCGGCTTCCTGGCGGAGGTATCCCAGTGACGTCCCGCGAAACCCGGCCGCGCCGGTGTCGACCCTGTGGTCGCCCGCGAGCAACCGCAGGATGGTGGATTTTCCGCCCCCGTTGGGGCCGACCAGGCCGACGTGCTCGCCATCGCCCACGATGAACGTGAGGTCGCGAATGACATCGTTCGGCCCGAAGGACTTGGTAGCGTTTTCAGCAAAGAGCATGGCGGTTCAACAATCCGGGAGAACGCCCGCGGACGGGCCGGGGCAGTGCGAAGGTCACTTCGCGGCGCGCGGCGCATAGCCCCCGCGTGCACGTGGGGAACTCGAAGACGCCGCCAGGCCGGTCTTACACCGGCCGGAGTCTGCTCACCTGTACCCGGAAATCGGCGGACAACATTCCTTCGATGATAGCCCATGCGCCGCGCAGACGCCCCCTACCGCCGCCCCACGAACGTCCTTGAGTCCCCGCCCCGCCTACGTTCTCGGTGACGCGAAGCTCCACTATCCTTCTTCCCGCCGTGGCAACGCTTACGGCGCAGCCATGGAAGCCCGGCATCCTTGGCAACTTGAAGGCGCAACCGATGCTTGACGATATTCGCGAAGCCGCGCGTTCCGGCTCGTATCTCGTTACTGAGCACCTCCTCAAACGCCTGCTCGAGCGAGGGATAGACCTCGCGGACCTGGAATGGGCGCTTAGTGAACAGTCCGAAGTCATTGAGGACTACCCGGACCACCACATCAGTCCGTGCTGCCTCATCCTCTGCAGGGGCCGAACGGGAAAGTGGTACCATGTGGTCAGTTCCGGTCCACCCGTCGTGGCGTGGATCACGGTCTATGAGCCGGATCCAGGGCAGTGGTCGGAGGACCTTCGAAGGCGGTTGCAGTGATGAACTGCCCAACCTGTGGCTCAGGTAAATTAATCCCCGGGCGGCGCACCTTCGAGCATGTCGCCGGGGATGGGCGCACGCTTCGGATGGACGTTGATGTGCTCGTCTGCACGGTGTGCACGGCAGTTCATCTCTCCGGGCGAACAGCCAGGGAAATCTCCGACGCCTGGGATGCTGCCGGCGCCGCGGGGAGGCCCGCACAAAATGGCGAGGTTGGAAGCAACACGGACGTCCCTTCGCTCGCCCCGGCGCCCAGGCGGACCGCCGCTCGAGCCTCTAAGCCAGCCTGATTCGAACGGCGGCGCCCCGCGGACGCCCCTACCGCCGCCCCACGAACACCCGCGGCAGCCGGACCGTGAACCGCGCCCCCTCGCCCGGCCTGCTTTCCACCGTCGCCGTGCCGCCGTGCGCCCGCGTCAGGTGCTTCACGATGGCCAGCCCGAGCCCAACCCCCGACGTCGCCCGCGACGCTTCGCCCTTGTAGAACCGTTCGAATACCCGCACCAGGTCCTGCTCGGGGATGCCCGGCCCTTCGTCGCGCACTTCCAGCGCCACCAGCGCGCCCTCATCCCGGCAGTCGACGTGGATCACGCCGCCCTCCGGGCTCCACTTCGCCGCGTTGTCGAGCAGGTTGCTCACGATGCGGAGCAGCGATGGCCGGTCGGCCTCCACCGTCAGCGCTTGCCCTTCGAACGCCACCGAAACACCGAACGGCTCGAGCCGCGTCCGCAGCAGCGAAGCCGCCTCGCTCACGAGCGGCGTGATCTCCACCGGCTCGGGGCGCAGGTTGATCGCCCCCGACTCGATCCGCGAAAGGTCGAGCAGTTCGTTCACGAGCGACGTCAGCCGCTCCACCTGCTGGTGGATTCGCCCCAGGAACTCCGGCGTCTCTTCCGGCTCGACCCCGTCGCTGAGTGTTTCGACGAGTGCCCGGATCGCCGCCAGCGGCGTCCGCAGTTCATGGGAAACATTGCTCAGGAAGTCCCGCCGCACCTGGTCGACTCTTTGCACCTCGGTCAGGTCGGTCAGCATCAGCAGCACCGCCCAGTCGCCGCCGTCGGTGATTGGCAGCGCCGCCGCACGCAGGGGCGTGCGCTGCGGCCCGAAGGTCACGACCGAGATTTCGCCATGCGTCCGGTCCGCGATGACCCGCCGCACCAGCGCGTCCAATTCGTAGTCGCGCGCCGTCTCGATGAACGACCGCCCGATCGAGTCGGACATCGATTTTTCGAACATCGCCACGGCGGCCGGGTTCACGAACCGCACCGTCGTATCCGCCGAAAGCGCCACCATCACATCGCTCGATGCATCGAACACCGCCTCGAGCCGCGCATGTTCGGCCGCCACCGAATCGAACAACTGCTCGATCCGCCCGGCCATCACGTTGAACGAGTAGAGCAGTTCGCCCGCCGGCCCGCTCGCTTCGGGCACACGTTCGGCCAGTTCGCCCTCGCCGATCCGCCCCGCCGCTTCGGAGACCGTGCGCAGTGCCGCCGCCGGCTTTCGGAACGCGAGATACCCGGCCAGCAGCCCGACCACGCAGGCCGCGATCAGCCCGTAGAACCAGACCGTGGTCGAAGCGCCCGCCTCGCGCTCGATGAACCCCGTCGCGATCCCCCCACCGGCCGCCAGCAAACCCACCACCGCCCCGCGCAGCGCAAGGTCGCGCCTCACTGCGAAACCACCCGCTTCGCCGCCGCGAAGTCAGCCTTCGAACAGGTAGCCGCTGCCGCGCACCGTCTTGAGCCGCGCGGGGTTCGCTGCGTCCGATTCGATCTTCTGGCGCAGCCAGCGCACGTGGACGTCCACCGTCCTCGGCCCACCGTAAAAGTCCAATCCCCAGACCTCATCGAGTATCTGCTCCCGCGAGAACACACGTCCCGGACGCTGCGCGAAGAATAGCAGGAGTTCGTACTCCTTCGGCTTCATCCGCAACGGCTTGCCACCGCGACTCACCTGGTGGCGCTCCCGGTCGAACGTCAGGTCGCCCGAAACCAGCGCGCCCTCGCCCGCGGCCGCCTCCACTGGCGCCCGCGACCCGGAGCGCCGGAGCAGCGCCCGCACCCGCGCCAGCAGTTCCCGCATCCCGAACGGCTTCGGCATGTAGTCGTCGGCGCCGGTATCCAGCCCGGCCACCCGGTCGAGTTCGCCGCCGAGCGCCGTGAGCATGATGATCGGCACATCCGAATTGCGCCGCAGCGCCCGGCAGACCTGGATGCCGTCGATCCCCGGCAGCATCACATCAAGCAGGATGAGGTCCGGCTGTGCCTCCCGCGCGAGCTTCAGACCATCGTCGCCCCGGCTCGCCGTGAGCACCTGGTAGCCCTCTTTCTTCAGGCTGTGGGCAAGCGTAAACCGCAGCGACTCCTCGTCCTCCACCACCAGTACGCGCTGTGCCGCGGGGGTCGCTGTTGTCATCTGTCATCCATGGTACCGAATGGCGTTAACGGGGAATAAACGCCGTTCCCTGCTACCATCGGATCCAGTGGACGACGCACCCCCGCCCGAACCAGCGCCGCAGCCTGCCTCGCCCGAGCGCAAGCTCATGGGCTACGCCGTGCTTGTCGCCGCGCTCTTCCTCGCCGTCATCGCCGGCGCCTACCTCTTCCTCTCCGGTGGAGATGACAGCGGCAAGGATGTCCAGGTCCCTTCCGGCCTGCCGAACCCCTACCCCAACACCGGCCCCATCGACCCGAACCGTCCCACCGAGGGCGAAAAGGCCCCCGACTTCGCGCTCGTCGATGCGCGCGACCCCTCGAAGGTCGTGAAACTCTCCGACTACCGCGGCAAGGCCGTCATCCTCAACTGGTTCGCCAGCTGGTGCGACCCCTGCAAGAACGAAATCCCCGAGTTCCAGGCCGCCCACGAAAAGCTCGGCGACCAACTCGTCGTCCTCGGCGTCGACTACCTCGAAAAGCCCGCCGACGCCGCCGGCATCCTCGACAAATTCGGCGCAACCTACCCCGCCGTCCTCGATGGCGCCGGCACAGTCGCCCAGCACTACCGCGTCAGCTTCATGCCCACCACCTTCTTCATCGACAAGGACGGCGTCCTCCAGGTCATCAAGACCGGCGAAGTCCACGAAGACGCCCTGGTCACCTTCCTCGCGAAAGTCGGCATCACCTACCAACCCTGAACGCCGCACAGCAAACGGCCACCATCGCCAGAGCCGCGACAGGTTTGGAGCGGTGCGCTGGTGACTGAGGCAAAAGGCAAAAGGCGAAAGGTGAAAGTCCCTCCACCCCCATCCCGAACCGCGCCCGCCAGCCGGGCGTATTGCAATACGCCTCCAACCAATCACTCATCAGAGGCGCGGGCGGCAGACCGCGCTCGGGCGGACCGGTGGCTGGGCGACGCAGGCCAACAACCATCCCCACCACCAGCACGAACGTTCATCCCAGTCAGCGGGCGCCCGGCATGCACACGGAACGTCGGCCCAAACACCCACCGGCAGGCACGCAAAACTCCCCTCGCCCGCGAAGTCGGGAGAGGGGCAGGGGGTGAGGGCCCTCGTTCCCGCACAAAGCAGGGCGCCCGGCATGCACACGGAACTTCAGCCCAAACACCCACCGGCAGGCACGCAAAACCCCCCTCTCCCGCGAAGTCGGGAGAGGGGCAGGGGGTGAGGGCCCCCATTCCCGCACCTCCACTGTGAAAGCTCTCACAGAGACAACCCCCAACCACCGGTAGATTGGAACCAATGGCCGCCAGGGAGGATTGCACAACACCGGCGGACCTTCGGAGTTTGCTGCCTTGACCACCCAGACCGTCCTCACGGATACCGTTTCGACCCCGGCGCCCGTCGCCCGCGCCCTCCTCTGCATCGATGTCCAGGGTTCACTTCGCGTTTGCCGTCAACTCGGCGACGCCCGCGCTTACCAGCTCCTCAAGTTCCTCGCCGACACCGTCAGCCACGCCGAAACCAACACCGGCCACATCGTCCGCGACCTCGGCGATGGCTTCCTGCTCACCTTCGATACCGTCGACGAGGCCATCGCCCACGCCGTCACCGCGCAGGCTGAGATCGGCCGTTCGAACCCGACCGATGTCCCCCTCAAGATTCGCTGCGGCATCCACTACGGCGACCTCATCGAAGCCGATGGCAGTGTCTTTGGCGTCGCGGTCTACCTCGCCAACCGCGTCTGCGCCCACGCCCACGGCGGCGAAATCCTCCTCACCGGGGCCGCGCACGACGCCAGCGCCGCGCCAGGACGCTCGTTCAACGACTTCGGGCCGACGCTGCTCCCCGGATTCGAAGACCCCGTCCGCGTCTACGAATACCGCTGGTAACCGGCATCGCCGCTACCGCTGGTTGGCGATGCGCTCCTCGCTGATCCACGCCCCGTGGAAGCCGTACGGTACCCGCTGCGGCAGCGGAACACGCGCCAGCGGCGCCGCCTCCATGTTCTGCCCATCGATCACCACGAACTCGCTGCCACCGCTCGTCGTGTCGTACACGTAGGTCACCACCCAGCCGTCATCCTCGGCCGTGGCGCCCGGGCGTGGCACGAACACCCCTTCGCCGCCGTACCGCCCTTCGCCGTGGAAGTGCACCCGGTTCGTCCCGGTAGCCAGGTCGTACTTGATGATCGCATCCGCTTCCGGCATCCCCCGCCGGTTGTCGAACCGCGCCGTATATCCGAACCGCGCCTGGTAGCCCGCGAGTGCATCGTTCACACGTGGGAAATCGCTTACCTGGTCGTCGAGCGCCTCCTCCTTCACACCGCCCGTCTTCAGGTTGAACCGCCAGCGGTAGAGCGACTGGTCCGAATCCTCGGGCACGAACTGCCGCGTCTCCGGCGTGGGCGCCACCGTCGAATCCAGCGAACCGAGGTCCACCGTCGGCATCCGGCAGGCGTCGAGCACCACTTCGTCGCCCTCTTCGAACGCATTCAGCGTGTGGAAGACGTAGCACGACGGCGCTTCGAACCAGCGCACCTGCGCGCCGTCGGCATGGCGCGGCAACAACCCGAAGCGCGCCGGCAGGTCACGGTCGAAGTAGATCGGGTTATCGCCCTTCATCGCCCGCCGCATATCGAAGACAAGCGGCAGGTCCATGAAGATCGAGTACCGTTCGCTTACCGCGAAGTCGTGCATCATCACGCCGCGCGGCAGGTCGATCGGCGTCGTCAGCGTGATCTCCCCCTGCGGGTTGACCACCGAGTACTGCAGGTAGGGGACCTGCGCGCCGCCCTTCGCCATGTCCAGGCCCATCATGTTGTACCCGAAGAACAGCATCTCGCCGGTCTTCTCATCCACCTTCGGATGGGCCGTGAAAGCGTGTACCAGCTTCCCACCGTAGTTGTACGTCCCCGCCGTTTCGAGGCCGGGAAGCCTGACGTGGTGCGGATCTCCCGCTTCCCAGAGCGTGAACAGCCGCCCATCGTGCCAGACCAGCGCCGTGTTCCCCGTGTTCCCCCGGCCCGGCCCGTTCGGGTTGTCGAACTCCGGCCGCCCCAATCCACTACCCCAGAGCGCGTGCCCGGCCTCCTTCTCCTTCCGGTATCCCCACGTATCGACGAACCGGTTGCGGTAGCTCACCTTCCCGTCCTTCACCCGGACGCCGTGGAGCATCCCGTCGCCACCGAACCAGTGGTAGCCCTTGATAACGTCGAACTGGGGGTTCGGCCCGGTGCGCACGAACATCCCCTCGAGTCCCTTCGGCAACTCACCGATCACGCGCAGGTCTTCCGCCTGCACCTCCTCGCGCACAGGCGCAAAGTTTCCCTCGAGGAACGGGCTGACAACAGGGTCCGCGGCCATGACCATGTGAGTACTCCAGCGAAAACGTCGCGCGCTATTTCACCACACTCGCCACCCACCCCGAAAGCGCCCCCACCACCACCCCCATCCGAGCCGCGACGGGCACGGAGCGGTGCGATGCTCACGCGCCACCCTCGCTCATTCCCCGAACATCCGAGCCGCGCCCGCAAGGAAGCGGCTACGGTCTCCGGCACACATGGACGCTGCGCACCCCCACCACCCCCCATCCGAGCCGCGACGGGTACGGAGCGGTGCGATGCTGACGCACCCCCGGCGCCCCACAACAACCACCAAACTCCCCCGCGAAGCACTACACTGAACCCATGCCCACCACGGTCGATATCGGCTCGCTCATCACCAAACACCCCGACATGCACGGGGGACGCCCGTGTCTCGCCGGCACAGGCATGACCGTGCTCCCAATCGCCGACCTCCAGCGACAGGGACTGTCAGCCGAGACGATCCTCGCCGACCACTTTCCCCACCTCGACCTCGCGCGCATCTACGCGGCGCTCGCCTACTGCGCTGCGAACCCGGAGGAAATCGACGCCTACTTCCGCGAAGACATTGACGCCGAAGAGATATGGCTCGCCTCACTGAAGGCCCGCCGCGGCGCAGCCTCTCGCTGACACGTGTTCCCGCTCTATCTCGACGAGGACTCCCAGTCTCACCAGTTGATCAAAGCGCTCCAGTCATCAGGAGTGAATGTCACCAACTCCACCGCAGAATCCATGGACGGCCAATCCGATGAGGCGCAACTCCGGTTCGCCGCGAGACTCGACCGTGCGCTTTACACACGCAACATCCGCGATTTCCGCCGGCTCCACAGCGAGTTCATCGAGCGCAGCGAATCCCATGCGGGCATTATTCTCGCTCCGGCGCAACTCTCGACTGGCGAACTCACCCGGAGAATAGTCCGCCTGATGGCCGCCATCCATGCCACAGACATGCGGAACCGCGTCGAGTTCCTCTCGCAATGGCGCGGCGAACGAGACTGAGCGCCGCGTCTTGCACCTCCGAATGTCCCAACAATCGCCACATCCCGACCGCGCAAGGTGGTAGGCAGGTGGCCGGCTCCTACGGAACCCGCGCCATCCCCGTCGCGACACCCGGTTCGAACAGCGGCTTCGCAGCCTCTTCGCTCACACTAAACGCCGGGCCCGGGTACATCCCGATAAACAGCACCACCACCACCAGCGCCGCCGCCATCCCGCCGAGCAGCGGACCCACCTTCCAGCGCGTCGTATCGCCTTCGGGGTCGAACAGGTACATCTGGCGCACGATCATCAGGTAGTAGTAGAGGCTGATGAAGCTGTTCAACACCGCCAACCCGATGACCCAGAGCGTGTCGTTCGTCGTGGCGCCCTGGAACATGAACATCTTCGTCGCGAAGCCCGCGAAGAACGGCAACCCCGCATATGAGAACAGCGCACAGGTGATCACCAGCGCGAGGAACGGTTGCGTCTCGGCCAACCCGCGAAGCCCCGGGATATCGTCCCTACCGGTGCGGTTGTAGGCAGCGGTCAGCGCCGTGAACAGCAGCAGCGTGCTCGCCACGTACCCGATGATGTGGATCAACAGCCCGGAGGTCGCATTGATCCCGCCCTGCGGGTCGCCGTAGCCGATGGCCGCGATCGAGATGAGCATGTACCCCACCTGCCCGATCGAGCTGTACGCCACGAGCCGCTTCAGGTTCTTCTGCTGGATGGCGATGAGGTTGCCCGTCGTCATCGTCAGCGCCGCCAGGATGAGCACCGCCCAGCGCCACTCTGCCGCGTCGACAACGATTGCCGTGCTGAACAGCCGCAGAATCACCGCAAACCCCGCCGCCTTGGAAAGCGTCGAAAGGAAAGCGGTGATCGGCATCGGCGCGCCTTCGTAGGCGTCCGGCGCCCACATGTGGAACGGCGCCGCCGAAACCTTGAAGCCCACCCCCGCGAGGATGAGCATGAAGCCCACCACCACCGCCGGGTCCGTACCCGATTCGCGGCCGGAAAGCGCCTCCGCAATGCCCGCGTACGTCGTCGAACCGGTCACCCCGTACACGAGGCTCATGCCGTACAGGAACATCGCGCTCGAAAACGCGCCAAGCAGGATGTACTTCAGGCTCGCTTCGCTGCTCAGGTTATCCCGCTTCAGATAGCCAACCAGGATGTAGAGCGAGAAGCTCAGCAGTTCGAGCGAAATGTAGGCCGTGATCAGTTCCGTCGCGGCCGCCATGTAGACCATGCCGCAGCCGCCCACGAGCAGCAGACCGTAGTACTCCGAAGCCGTCTTCGTCTTCGTCTTCATGTAACTCGCCGACATCAGCGAAACCGAGAACACAATCGCCGCCGCCATCAGGCGGAAGTACGTTGTGAAGTCGTCGCTCGCGATCACACCCTGGAAGCTGTTCGGCGTCTTACCGATGTAGAACAGCCCGGCCGCGAACCACGCGACCGCCGCCAACGCCGTCAGGTACGCGAGCCGGTCCTTGCGGAAGTTCGGCCAGAACAGTTCGACCGCGATGATCCCCACCGCCGACCCGGCGGCGATGTACTCGGGGATGAATATCGTGTAGTCGCGCATTAGCTGGTCACTCCCGGAAGCAGTGTGACTGCCGCGCTGATGCGGTCAGTAAATGGCGCCCACCACACGCCCATGAACACGATCGAAGCGATGAGCATCCCGCCCGAAAGCCGTTCCAGCGGTGTCAGGTCCTTGAGGTCCGACCAGCGCGGGTTGAACGGCCCGAAGAACGCCGTCGCGAACAACCGCAGCATGTAGGCCGCCGCCAGCATCGCCGCGAAAATCGCCATCGCGCCGAATACCGGGTACGTCTTGAACGTGCCCACGAAGATGTGGAACTCCGCCGTGAACCCGGAGAAGCCCGGCAGGCCAACGTTCGCCAGGCCGGCGATCGTGTAGAAGATCGCCCACAGCGGCATCACCCGCGTGATACCGCCGAAATCCTTCATGTCGCGCGTGTGCGCCTGGTCGTAGAGCGCTCCAATCATAAGGAAGACGAGAGCTGTCATCACTCCGTGGGAGAACATCTGGAGCACGGCGCCGGTGACGCCGATCTGGTTCATCGTCGCCAGGCCCATAAGCACGTAGCCCATGTGCGAAACCGACGAGTAGCCCGAAATGAGTTTGAAGTCGCGCTGCGTGAGTGCCGCCGTCGCGCCGTAGACCGCCCCGATCACACCGAGCACCATCAGTCCAGGCATCCAGAACGCGGCGCCCTCGGGCATAAGCTGGATGCCCAGCCGGATGACACCGAACGCGCCGAGCTTCATCAGCACGCCCGCGTGCACCATCGACACCGCCGTCGGCGCAGACATGTGGCCGTCAGGCGACCACGTGTGGAACGGCCACAACGCCGCCAGTACACCACATCCGATCACCATCATCGGGAAGAATGTCTTCTGGAACGTCGGGCTCAGCGTGCCATTCTGCCCGGCCGCCCAGAGCTGCTGCAGGTCGAACGTCCCCAGGTTCGCCTCGTGGAAGGTCGCGAAGATCCCGATCCAGATCAGCACCGACCCGCCCACGAGCATCAGTGTCAGCTTCGCCGCGCCGTACTCCTTCCGCGTCGAACCCCACACGCCGATGAGCAGGTAGAGCGGCATAACCGCGAGTTCGTAGAAGAAGAAGAAAAAGAAGAGGTCGTACGAGAAGAACGTCCCGAACACGCCCGCGAGCAGTGTCCAGTAGAGGATGTAGAAGTCCTTGTTCCGGTACTCGATCTTCCAGCTCGCCAGCGCGCCGGCGAACGCCACCACACCGGTCAACAGCGCCATCACCGCCGAAATACCGTCGACCGCGAGGTAGAGCGTGATCCCGTCCTTCCCGAGGAAAGCGGTGTTCTCCACCCACACCCAGCGCAGCCTCATCTGCACGTCCGTGCCATCCACCTGGTAGGCCGCGAAAATATAGATGCTCAGCCCGCAGACGATCGCCCCGGTGACTGCCGAGATGTAGCGAATCCACATCTTCTGCGTGCCCGGCACAAACACGAGCAGGAACGCCGCCACTAGCGGAACCGCCATCGTGGCGAGGACGACGTAGCCCTGGACCTCATCGAAGGTCATCGATTAGCCCCTCATCACCAGGCCGGCCACGGCGAGCCCCACCACACCGACGGCAATCGCCATCGCGTAGTTCGGCACCCGGCCAGTCTGCAAATATTTCAAGACCCCGCCCGTGAACCCCGTCAGCTGCGCCGAACCATCGACGCCGGTGTCGTTCACCACGTACCGGTCGAACCACGCGACCACGTAGCTGAAGCCGAGCATTCCCCTGTCAATCGCGGCCTGGTACAGGTCGTCGAAGTAGAACTTCTTCTTGATCATGTCGTAGAGGCCCGGCATCCACTCCGCCAGCTCGGTCGAACGTTCCGTCCGGTTCCCCCAGTACATCCACGCCGCCGACCAGATGCCGATTGTCGCCATCGCAATCGAACCGAGCGCGAAGCCCCAGTCCATCTCGTAGTGGTGCGGCCCGTGGAGCGGAAGGAAGATGAACTCGGTGATGCCGCCCGGGAAGCCAATCGCCTTGCCCACGTCGTGGAACACCACGAACCCGGAGAC
Organism: uncultured Anaerolineaceae bacterium; assembly: GCA_964470735.1. Lineage (GTDB taxonomy): Bacteria > Chloroflexota > Dehalococcoidia > Tepidiformales > Tepidiformaceae > Amarobacter. Next base: position 2,703 of record CAYYDX010000069.1, on the reverse strand, counting down.
CGCCGCCAGGATGCCGAGGAAGATCAGCGGGCCCGTCATCACGAAGCCCGACTCCTTCGTGTGCTCATACACGTGCTCGTCCTGCGGCTTGCCCATGAACGTCCGGATGAACAGGCGCGTCGTGTAGAACGCGGTCAACACCGCGGCCAGGGCCAGCAGGAGCGTCGCCCACGCGCCCCACTTCTCATTGAGCGCGACGAAGATCTCGTCCTTCGACCAGAACCCCGCGAACGGGATGACGCCCGCCAGCGCGAGCGACCCGGCGAAGAAGGTCGTGCCCGTAATCGGCATCTTCTTCCACAGCCCACCCAGCTTGTCCATCTCCTGGTTGTGGTGGGTCGCATGGATGACCGAGCCGCTGCCGAGGAAGAGGAGCGCCTTGAAGAACGCGTGCGTGGTCAGGTGGAACATCGCCACCGACGGGTTCCCCGCGCCGAGTGCCACGAACATGAACCCCAGCTGGCCGACCGTCGAATACGCCAGCACCTTCTTGATGTCGGTCTGCGCCAGCGCGATGAAGCCGGTCAGCAGCGCCGTCACGAGACCAACAATCGTGACCACCAGCAGCGCGCCATCGGCGACTTCGAACAGCGGCAGCAACCGCGCCGTCAGGTACACGCCGGCAACGACCATCGTCGCCGCGTGGATGAGCGCGGAGACCGGTGTCGGGCCCTCCATCGCGTCCGGGAGCCACACGTGGAACGGCACCTGGGCGCTCTTACCCATGCACCCGAGGAACACGAACATCACCGAGATGAACAGGTAGGTGTTCCCGATTTCGCCGGATTCCGCCGCGTGGATGATCTCCTGGATGTTGAACGTCCCCGTCGCCTTGTACAGCAGGATGATGCCGATGAGCAGACCGACATCGCCCACACGCGTGGTGATGAACGCCTTCTTCGCAGCCTCCGTCGCGGACCGCTTCTCCCAGTAGAACCCGATGAGCAGGAACGAACAGACGCCGACCAACTCCCACGACATGTAGACGAGGATCAGGTTGTCCGCCATCACCAGCATGAGCATCGATGCCACGAACAGCTGGAGGAGCGCGAAGAACCAGTAGTAGCGCGGCTCACCCTTCATGTAGCCGATGGAGAAGATGTTCACCATCAGAGCCACCGTCGTCACCACCCCGAACATCGTTATCGTGATCGGGTCGATGTAGATGCCCATCCGCAGGTGGAAATCGCCGATGTTCGACCAGTCGATGCTGTTCGTCACCGGCCCGAGCTTGCCCGGCGTATCGAGGAAGTCGGCGAGCACGAAGAAGAACAGCACGAAGCTGCTCAGGATCGAAATCACCCCGAAGTAGTCCCCACCGCGCGGCATCGGCCGGCCGAACCACGAGAGCAGGACGAAGAATCCCGCGGGAATAGCGGCGAGCAGCCAGGCATCTTCAGCACCCATTGGTCGTTCTGGCCCCTTCTACCACTTGAGAGTTGCCGCCTCGTCCACATTCGAAGTGGCGCGATTACGGAAGAGGCGGATGACGATGGCCAGTGCGAGGCCAACTTCAGCCGCGGCGACGGTGATGACGAACACGGCGAATATCGCGCCGGTGATCTTGTCCGGGTCCAGGTAGGCCGCGAAGGCGATGAAGTTCAGGCTCACCGCGTTCAACATCAGTTCGATCGCCATCAGCACGAGCACCGCGTTCCGCCGCGCGAGCACCCCATAGACGCCGAGTGCGAAAACGATGGCACTGAGGACGAGATAGTTCTCGAGCGGGACCATTACTCGCCCTCCTCCTGCCGCGCGAGGATGATCGCCCCCACCAGGGCTACCAGCAACAGCGCCGAAGCGATGACGAATGGCGCCCCGTAGTCGGCGAACAACCGCTCGGAGATGATCTCGATCGGGATGTTTGTCGGGCTGTCGGGCACTCCGCCGGGCCGCCAGTCGGTGCCCACCGCGACCGCGATCAGCGCCGCCATCAGCCCGCCACCGACCAGCAGCGCGAACGGAACCTGTGGCCCGTCCACCTTGTCCGGGCGGCCCTGCGCGTCACTCCGCGTGAGCATCAGCGCCAGCAGGATGAGCACGGTCACCGCGCCGCCGTAAATCAGGAACTGCACCAGCGCGAGGAACTCGACCGTGAGGAAGATGTACATCGCCCCCACGCCGGCCAGGCTCCCGATGAGGAAGATCGCCGCATGCAGCACCGAGCGCGAGAAGACCACGCCGGCCGAGAACGCGACGATAGCCGCCGCGAAGATCCACCAGAGGACTTCAGTTGCCATCAGCCAGCACCTGCCGGGAGTTTGCCATTCAGTTCCTTGATCGTTGCGAGCACGTCATCGGGGATGGACTGGCCGGCGGCCACCGCCTCCGCCGCCTTTCGCTCAGCGCGCATCCGCCGTGCACGCACCTTCTCGTAGGAGTTCGGGTCGCCCTTCGGGCCTGTGCCATAGCCGGGCGGTGGAACCCACCCGTCGGCGTCCGGAGCGACACCCCCGGCAGCCGGGGCCGCACTCGCGCCGCCACCAGAACCACCGCCAAGCGTCGCCCAGATCGTTCCGTTCGGGGCCAGGTCGCTGCCCAGGTCGTACAACGTCTGCGTGATGTCATCGGGAATCGCTTCGCCCGCTTCAGTGAGCTCCTTGAACTTGCGCTCGGCGCGCATTCGCCGGGCGCGAACCTTCTCGGCACTGTTCGGGTCGCCCTTCGGCCCATCGCCCACACCCGGCGGGAACCGCATCGAAC
>CAYYDX010000068.1:0-18324 GCA_964470735.1 uncultured Anaerolineaceae bacterium | reverse complement strand
GTCTGGTAGGGGACGAACATCTGGACGGGGTGAGGGTGGTCCGGGCGAGCGGTGCTGAGCGCCACCCACTGGTCGGAAACGCCGCTGATGCCGTTCACGTAAAGCGTCATGCCATCAACCGTGTTCACTTCGACCACCGGGATGTCGCAGCCTGCCTGCTTGCAGAACTCGGCGATGGCTGCCGGGAGGATCTGCTGGAAGAAGACGCGATCGAAGGGGATGCCAGTGTTCACGGGGGCCGCCTGGGTGGGGGCGACGGCAGCCGGCGGGACAACCCCCGGCGGAAGGTAGATGACGCGCGAGGGGAGGTTCATGGTGGGGAGCGTAGGTAACAATGGGTTCGCTGACAAATCGATGGTCAAGGTGGCACGGGGCTGCTCGCGCTTGACATTAGTCACGTCGACCCGGGTAGACGGGCGTTCAGACTGTGGCTATGATTTCTATAGCATCGCAGCACATGCCGCATCCTGTGAAACCCATGCTGGAGGCGTTCCGTCCATGACCATCGAGTCCGAAGCCCCGACCGTGCTCGTCAACATCACCGATAAGGCCGCCGAGAAGGCTCGCGCACTGCTCGAAGCGCGCGAATTGACCGATGGCGCACTGCGCGTTTTCGTCGCCGGTGGCGGCTGCAGCGGCTACCAGTACGGCATGGCCCTCGCCCGCTCCGCCGAGGATGACGACATCATCCTCGAACAGTCCGGCGTCAAGATCGTGATCGACCCGGAGAGCGCTCAGTACCTCAGCGGCGCCGAAATCGACTACGTCGACGACATCATGAAGAGTGGCTTCTCGATCTTTAACCCGAACGCGACCAAGTCGTGCTCCTGTGGGTCGAGCTTCCAGACCGAAGACGGCAGCGGCCAGCCCCGCGCCTGCGGCAGCTGAGCTAACTGCAGCCCACGTACAGAATCGAACAGGCCGGCAGTGATGCCGGCCTGTTTAGTGTTTCCTGCTTCGGAACCTGCGAGTGGTTACAGGAGGTTCCGCATGAGCTGGGTTTCGCTCGTGAGGAAGACCATCGAAGCGCGGGTCGCAGCGCGGAGGCGGCCGAACTCGGCGTCGGTGACCGCCATTTCGTCGAACTTCTCCAGTTCGGCGAGTGAGTCGAACTCCGCGACGATGGAGACGCCGCTGGTGTGGCCCGTGATCGAGGACCAGACGCTGGTGTGGGCGTCGATGCCGCGCTGCTTCTGGTAGTCCAGGGCCTGCGAAATCGAGAGCACGAACTCGCGATGGTGGCCGGGCTGGACTTCGCCCGAGAGGACGCGCATGTACTTCCGCGGCGACGTCGCGTCTTCCGAGGTCATCAGGCCCTCGGAGTGATACGCGAGGCGGTGAATGTTCACCTTGGAGTCGTGGTAGACCATGTTCGTGCGAACGGCGCGACGAACGACGGCGAACCGTGCATCGACCGTCGCGAGGTCGCTCCAGCGCTCGAGGTCTTCGAGCGTGTTGAAATCGGCGGCGATGACGACGCCGTTATTCTGTCCGGTCATCGAACCCCAGACGGCTGTCCGGGCGCGAATGCCGCGGTCCAGCTGGTAGGCGCTGGCTTCGCGCATCGCCTCCAGGAAGTCGCGCGTCATCCCCTGGGCGATGATTCCGGACAGGATACGACGGAACATGGGCAACTCCCTGGAAGTGCGGGTTCACGGACCCGGCGGGCGCAAGTGTAGCAGACGGTCAGCGAACAGCCCCGGCCGCTCCGCCAGGGACATCAGCTCCCCGGAAAAAGGGGATGCGAAGCGTGAGCACGCGTTCCTGGTGGCGGTCCAGTTCGAACGCGCGGTCACGGGTCGCTAGCACCTCGCGGATGGTTACGAGCCCAAGCAGACGGCCATCTTCGGCCGTAACGGGGACGGCGGTGCGGCCGCGGTGCGCCATGGCATCGGCGGCTTCACGCATGGTCGCTTCGGGGGAGATGTGGAACGCCGATTCGCTGGCAACGTCGCCAAAGCGAACGTTTGCGCCATCACTGTCGCCGCTACTGTTCATCAGGAGACGGGCGAGGTCACCGGCGGCGATCATGCCTTCGAGGCAGCCACCGTCGTTAACCACGGGATAGGCGACCTGGCCTTCAAGAAGGTCGGGCATGTCGACCCGCGCGAGTTGAGCGAGCGTGGCCTCGGCCGGGATGGCCAGCAGGTCCGTTCGCATGCCCTGGCGTACGAGCGTGCCTTCGAGCACATCAACCATGAACTCCGACGACAGGTGGTGGCCGCGGCGGCTGAGCTTCTCGGTGAGGATGCTGCGACGCAGGGTGAGCACCGTGAAGCCATGCGAAACCATGACGGCAGCGAGCAGCGGGAGGAGGATGTTGGAGTCGTGCGTTAGCTCGAGCCCGAAGACGACGCCGGTCAATGGCGCGCGCATGGTTCCACCGAGGATTGCGCCCATACCGATGAGTGGCCAGAGGCTGGCGTCGCCACCAGGGAGGAAGCCCGCTTCGAGAGCACCCATCGCGGCGCCCATCATGAGTAGTGGCGCGAGCACACCGCCGGACGTTCCCGAACCGAGCGAGACCGCCCAGATTGTGGATTTCACAAGGAGCACGCCGATGATGAGGCGAGTCGGCGCATCGCCCTGGAGCAGGACGTCGATTGTGCCGTAACCGACGCCAAGGGCTTCGGGGAAGATCAGGCCGCCGATGCCGATGACGAGGCCACCAATGGCTGGCCACCACATCCAGTGGATTGGCAGGCGGTGGAAGCCGTCCTCGGCGGCATAGACCGCGGCGGTGACAGCGGCGCTCATCATTCCGGCGGAGAGGCCAACGACAAGGCTGGACATGAGACCCCAACCGCCAACGAAATCCCCGTGCGGTGGCACGGGGAAGAGGGGCGCCGGGGCCAGCAGCCAGTGGCGGGCGGCCGACGCGGTCACACTGGCGACCGCCACCGGAATAAGGCTTCTCGGTTTCCATTCGAAAAGGAGCAGTTCGACCGCGAGGAGCACAGCGGCAACCGGCGCGGCGAAGGTCGCGGACATACCGGCGGCGGCGCCGGCGACCAGGAGCGTCTTGCGCTCTGAAGCCGAGAGGTGGAGTACCTGCGACGTGAGCGAACCGAACGCGCCGCCGGTCATGATGATTGGACCTTCGGCGCCGAACGGGCCGCCGGAGCCGATCGAGATAGCGGATGAGAGCGGCTTCAGGATGGCGACTCGCGGCTCGACTTTGCTGCCGTTCATCAGGATAGCTTCGATAGCTTCGGGGATACCGTGGCCGCGAATGCGGTCCGAGCCGTAGCGCGCCATGACCCCGACGACAAGGCCACCGACCACGGGGATAATGAGCACCCAGAGTCCGACATGGGCGTCAGCCGGGCCCGCGCTCGACGTGGACAGGCGCTGATAGAAGAACGCGTTCGTGAAGACCGCGATGAGCTTCAGCAAGCTCCAGGCGAGGGCGGCGCCGATGATCCCGATGATGATGGCGAGGCCGGAGATGGGGAGCAGGCGCAATGAGGTGGTGAAGTCGCCGGGCTCGCCGCCACGGACTGGTTCGCGGAAACGCTGACGGAGCGACGCGACGAAGTGGCTCATTCGGGCATATGTCCTGTAGCAAGCACTGATTCGAGTGCCCTCACGAGGGCAGGGCCGGCGCCGCGCAGTTCGCGGACGTGATGGCGCGAAAGCTCGTGAAGGGTGTCCTCGCCGTGGGGACTCAACTGCAGGCGGACGATGCGCCGGTCGAGTTCGTCACGATGGCGGGTGACGAGGCCGTTGCGGATGGCGCGGTCGACGAGTTCGACCATCGAATGGTGGCGCAGCATGAGGCGGTCGGCAGCTTCGCCGATGGTCAGGCCCGCAGCGCCACCACGTGCCTTGATGGCGAGCAGAAGCTGGTGCTGCTGGGGGTCGACGCCGGCCTCGCGGGCTGCATGGTCGCTGAATGAGAGGAACCGGCGGATGGCAAATCGGAATTCGTGGAGCCCCTCGTAGTCCACGGTAAGGGCAGGAGCAGATGTCATGAGCAAATTCTATCGTGACACGATACTTTCTGTCACGGGATCGCGCCGTATACTCCGGCAATGTCTCTGTACGTGGCATATTTCCGCTTCCGGCCGGGCACAAATGCACTCCAGGGGCTCGCCGCGTTCGAACGCCGGAAGACCTTCCAGCATCCTCCGCAAGCGACAGTGCTCGGCGAGTACTGGGTGAACGCCCCCGAGGGAGACCCGCAGGTCGTGGTTATCTGGGAAGCCGAGGACGAAGGGCCGGCGGACTACTACGACGCTGCATGGGGCGACATCTTCACGATCACGACGTCGCTTGCGACGAAGCCGGTGAGCGAGCTTCCGGAGGAACTGCCGGAGTCGCTGCGCGAGCGGCTGTAGCGGCTGCCTTCGAGACAAACCAGAAGCCCCCAGGCCAGCGCGGCGTGGGGGCTTCGAATGTGAAAGCGACGGAGCTACCGGCCCTTGAACTCCGGTTCGCGGCGCTCGGCGAAGGCGCTCAGCGACTCCTTGAAGTCCTCGGTCTGGGTGAGCGGGAGGAGCTGGAGGAGGATGTGATCGACGGCGGCTTCGAAGGTTTCGTCCTGGCCGAGGCGCATCATCCGCTTGGTAGCCTGGACGGCGAGCGGCGCGTTGTTCGCGATCTTGTGCGCCCAGGTGCGAGCTTCGTTCATCAGTTCATCGTGCGGGACGACCTTGTTCACGAGGCCGGCATCGAGCGACTGCTGTGCATCGAGGACTTCGCCGAGGAAAGCGACTTCGGCGGCCTTGGCCCAGCCGAGCAAGCGCGGAAGGTACCAGCAGCCGCCACTCTCGGGGACGATTCCGCGCTTAGCGAACACCGCGCCCATCTTCGCGTTCTCGCTGGCAAGGCGGATGTCGCAGCCGAGCGCGAGGTCCATGCCGTAGCCGGCGGCGGCGCCGTTGATGGCGCAGATGATCGGCTTATCCATGCGGTTGATGACGATCGGCGGCGAATTGTGGAGGTCGAACATCTGGTAGCCAGAGCGGCCGAGCTGGACGGCGTCGCCGCCATCGCCGCTGCCCTGGGCTTTGAGGTCGAGGCCCGAGCAGAAGCCACGGCCTGCGCCGGTGATGATGACCGAGCGCACGCTGCGGTCGAGGTTAGCGGCCTGCAGGCAGGACGACAGGGCGTTGAGCATGGGGACGCTGATGGCGTTGAGGCGGTCGGGCCGGTTGAGCGTGAGGGTGAGGACGCCGCCGTCCTGTTCGGCCAGGAGGTCGGGGGTGGGTGAGGTGATAGCCAAGCTGGGACTCCAATCGGTACGCGTATTGCGGGGCGAGTGTTGCACCCGTTCGAAGCCGGGGCAACCAGCGAGGGCTGCGCAACCGCTCCTGCCGCAGGCTACTTCAACAGGTACTCGTGGAGGGTCAGGCCGCTGTCTCGCACCTTCTGAGCAACGTCCTTCCCGACGTAGCGAACGTGCCAGGGTTCGGGCGCGTAGCCGGTGATGCCTTCCTTGCCATCGGGGTAGCTCACGATGAAGCCGAACTTGTAGGAATTGGCGGCGAGCCAGGCTGCCTCCGGCGTGCCGATGAAGGCTTCCAACTCGAGGCCGCGGGCGCCGACGTCGGCGGTGGTGCCGAGCTGGTGTTCGCTGTGGCCTGCGCGCGCGCTGGTGCGTTCGGCATAGGCGAGGCCGCTGGTGTTCACCCAGTACTGGAAGGTTGCAACCTGTTCGGCGTAGCTGCGGTAGGCGCTGTTCGCATAGAGGGTGAAGCCGGCTTTGGAGGCGGCGGCCAACATCTCGTTGAACGCCGAGGCGGCTTCCGTGCGGAGTTGCGTTCCGCCGGCAACGGTGACGAGGTCAGTCGGCGCGCAGTCGGATGGCAACTTATGTTGCTTATCAAGGGGGACGAGGATGTTGCCACAGGGAAGGATGATGCTGCCATCATCCGCAGAAGTGACGGCCGCGGTGGGGGTTGGCTTCGTACCCGAAACGGTTGTGGCCGGCGCTGTCGTGGCCGGCGCCTCCGTGGCTGTCGCTGTCTCGGTGGCGGCCGGCGCGATGGGTTGGCTACCGCCGTCGCCGCCGGTGAAGGCATCGGAAGCGACCGTGATGAGCACGATGAATGCGAGCACCACGGCCACGACAGCCCCAATGAAGACCACTGGCAGTATGCCGCCCTGCTCCTTGTTTCCTACGACTCCGGACCGCTCGCTCGTGGTTGCCCGGCGCGAATTGCTCATTGCGACAACCTTACCGCCCACGCCGCTTTCATCCTACCGAGGTTCAGACGGCGTCACCCGCGGGTCGGTGGCGACATCGTCGAGGAAGGCGTGGAGGAGTGCGTTGGTGACGGCCGGCTGTTCCATGTGGACGAAGTGGCCCGTGCCGGCCACGGGCTCCTGGCGGACGAAGTTGGTGTGGTCACGAATCCAACCCGGGTCACCGAGGGGCTTCTCCGCCCAGATCATCATGAATGGCTTGCGGTCGGCTTCGCGAAGGAGGCGCTGCATGTCCGCGCCGACCAGGTGGAGGTCTTCGAGCATGCCAGCGCCAACATCGGCGGCGCAGGTAAGCATGGTTCGCTGCACGTAGTCGTGGGCGACCGGGTTCGGCGGGTCGTAGTCGAAGGTGGCGATGAACCGGGCGACGGCGCTCATGGAACCGGCTTCGCGGATGGCCGAGACCGAGCGCGGGGAACCGGCGCCGGTCTCGCTCGTGATCGGCGAATCGATGGTGACGACGCCGCGCACGAGTTCCGGGTAACGCCCGTTCAGGGCGAGGGCAATGATTCCACCGAGGCTGTGGCCGACGAGGACGGCGGGACCCGTGCCGAGTTCGCGAATGAGTGCCGCGACATCTTCGAGCGCACGGCCAACCCCGAAGGGCGGAACGGCCGAAGACTCACCGCGCCCTCGCAGGTCGACAGCGATGCAACGGTGGGCCTTCGAAAACTCGGTGAGTTGCGGCGACCAGCACTGGCGGTCGCAGGCCCAGCCGTGGATGAAGACGAAGGCGGGGCCACCCGAGCCAACATCGTCGTACGCGAGGGTCGCGCCTTCGAGCGTCAGTTCCGCCATCGGGCGATTCGCCGCCTCTTTGGCTGTGGTTTCGGTCTGCGCAGCGCGGTGCGAAGCGCCAGCGCACCAACGGAGACAGCAGCGCCACGGACGCGTGACCCGCGCTGCTTCAGGCGCTTCCGGTCGACCCGGTCGTAGGCGTCGCGCGTGCGCTGGGCGGCTTCATGGGAACCCTCATTGAGGATAGTCAGCGCGTCGCGAGCGGCGTTGCGGGCTGCGAGGAGGTCAACCTCGGAGATGGTCTTGCGCGCGCGGCGCGCGCCGGAAACTCCCACGACACCGAGCCGGGACACGACTTCGGCGGCGCGTTCCCGTGCGTGTTCGACGTCGGCCGCACTCAGCGATGGGACGTGTTGGGCTGCTGCGCTGGCCCGGCCGCGAAGTCCTTGCTTCGATTTCCTGCGCGATGAGACGCGGTTCACGGCCATTGCAGCGGTGGCGATAGCGATCACAGCCGCCGCGCCGGTAGCGACGAGAACGACCAGTCCCGGGCCGCGGCGAGTGGCCGCGGAGTGTTCTTCGACGAGTTGCTCGAGGGGTGGGGGAGCGGAAGCGGATGCGGCCGTGAACTCGCCGCGTTCGAGTTCTCCGAGGAACTCGCGCACGCTCTCGGTGAAGGAGTCGGGGTTATCGCCGGGGACGCTGTGGCCGGCGCCGGGGACAATCACGAGACGCGCCTTTGGCATCTCCGTGGCGGCGCGCTCGGCGACACCCTGGGGCAGGACGTCGCTCTCGGCGCCTCGAATCAGCAGCGTCGGAACCCGTACTCCACGGAACAGCGCCCAGGAGTCGCTGTTTCCGTCGTTCCCGATGCGGAGACCGCTATCGGGCTGGCGGAAGCGCCTGTCGAATTTCCACGTCCATTTGCCGGTGTCGGTAGGCTTCAGGCGGTGGCGCATGCGCTCGCGAATGTTTTCGAGCGTGCGGCGCTGGTTGAAGCGGTGGGCGATCTCGACGAACTCCTCGAACTCGAGTTCATCCGGCCCACGGGTGAACCGCATGATGTTGTCGACGCCTTCTTTGGCCGATTCGGGACCGACATCGACGAGGACAAGCGCGCGGACGTGCTGAGGGTACTTGTTCGTGTAGGCCACCGAATTGAGACCACCCATGCTGTGGCCGATGAGGACGAACTTCTCGATGCCGAGCGCCTTGCGAAAGCCTTCGAGGTCCTCCACGAAGGCAGCGCGAGAGTAGTCGCCCTCTTCGGACCAGTCGCTGTCGCCGTGGCCGCGCTGGTCGAGTGCGAGCAGGCGGTAGCGGTCCTGCATGCGGTCGGCGAACTCATCGAACATGTGCCCGGATACACCAAATCCGTGGAGCATGATGATGGGTGGCGCTTCGGGCACGCCCCATTCCTGGTAGCTCAGGTTGAGGTTGGCAACGGAAACGCTTCGTTCCAGGTATCCGGCTGTCACCATGGGCTCGACTCCATCGTGTTTTCGCTCCCGCCGGGGAGCCGCGAACCACGATGATAACACCCCTGCCGGGCCATCGGCCGTTCAGAAACGAACCTGAAACGGTGGCTCAGGAAACCGGGGAAAGCCCCTGTTCAGACCGAAGCTGGTTGTAGGTGGCGACGAGCGCATCGCCCTGGTAGGCCCAACCGCCACCGGGATTGAAGGAGTAGTTGTAGGCAGCGCGGATGGCATGTTCGCCGGTGAAGCCTGCGCGCTCCCCGGCGTGCCAGGCTTCGGCGAGGCCGCGCGCCGCCCGTTCGGCGTTCTGCTCGGGGTCGAAGCGAGCATCTCCCATCCCGGCGCCATACCCCTGGTCGTGCAACTGGAAGAGGCCGACAGAGTGGCCGCTGTCGCCTACTGCGTCCGGGCGTCCACCACTCTCGATCAACATGACCGCCTTGAGGAAGAGGGGCGGAACGTTGTGCGTCTTGCCCAGGCGGTTGAGCATGCCATCCCACTGGTCGGGGTCGGCGTCGCCGTGTGAAACCACCGGTGTGTGCGGACTGACGGCGCGCCGTTCAGCGGCCGTTGCGGGGTGGTTTGCCGCGGACGCGTTAGTTCGAGTGTTCGAACGTGGGGCCGACACCGCCGACGGAGGTTGGAATCTCGCGGTTCCCGCGGAGACGAATGGCGACACGCCACGGTTGCGGGCGATTGCGCCAGCTTCGGTGAGTGAGACATGCGCGGACGACAGGGCGCCACGCGCGGACGGATCGATAGCCATCTCCGGCTCAGACTAGTACGGTTGCACGCCGGACCGAATGGGGCGTTCACCCCATCGTTCTCCGGCGAATCCCCGATCTTGGAGCAGGCGAAGATGGCTGACGCTCGAGTCCCCGACCCGACCCTCATGGCGAGGTTGCAACTCTCCGTGAAAGGCATCGACTGGGCTGCCTCACTGGTGAAGCCGTGGCAGCACGAGACTGTCGAAGACGTGTGGTCGCCACACCACCAGCTTGCGCACCTGATCGCAGTGGAGACGGAGAACTTCCAGCCGCGCATCAGGAGCATTCTCACGGAGGACCGCCCCGTGCTGGCCGCGTGGGACACCGATGCCTTCAACGCACGCTACACGCCCAGCGGCGACATCGACGAACTGGCGGAGCGGTTCATGGCGGAGCGTGCGGCGACAGTGGAGTTGTTCAAGCCGCTCGCTCCGCACCACTGGCAGCGTACTGGCATTTGGCCGGACGGCAGCGAAGTCGACCTCGCCTGGCTCGCTGAGAAAGTGCTGTGGCACGCGCTCGACCACTTCGCGGTGTTGCTCGACCTTCATGGGGAGTTCGAAAAGCGGCAGGCGCCGCGCTGGCTTGCGTAGGGTCGAACAGCGGTGACGCACAGGCCGATGGTGATGTACATGGTGTTGTACAATGGGGGCTGTGACTCAGTACTCCATCGCCGAAGCACGTAAGCGCCTTGCGGAGATCGTTAATGACGCGATCGAGGGTGAGCCAGCACGCATCACCCGGAGAGGCCGTGACGTTGCTGTTGTGGTCTCGGCTGCGGAGTACGACCGTCTTCGCTCGGGAAAGAAAACGTTCGCCGAGGCCTACGCTGCCTACCGGGCGGAATATCCCGAAGGCGTTACGCAAGGTGACGACGACCAACTTACGCCTGAGTTCTGGGACTCGCTGCGGGACCGCTCACCCGGCCCCGATGTGAACCTGTGAGCCTTCGTTTTCTGCTCGACACGAGCACGATCTCCCGCGTCCAGGGACCCCGCCCCGACACACAGATTGCTGAACGCCTCGCGGCGGTGGCCGGAGATGCCGCGGTGGCATCGGTGGCGTTTCACGAGCTGCTGTACGGAGTCGCAATCCTCCCGGTCGGGCGCCGCAGACAGAATCTTGAGCGCTTCATCGAGACGGCGGTGACGGCCGCCTACGTCATCCTGCCCTACGACGGCGCGGCCGCTGAGTGGCATGCGCGCGAGCGGGCGCGATTACAGAAGCTCGGACGCACCCCGCCATTCCGTGACGGCCAGATTGCGGCGACGGCGGTGGTCAACGGGCTCACGGTGGTGACGGCGAACCCGCGCGATTTCCAGGCTTTCGACGGACTGTCCATCGAGGACTGGTCGGCTGCTGGCTGAAGCGGACGCGATCAGCGCAGAGCGACGGCTTCGTACGCGCCTGAGCGCAGTGCATCCAACAACTCTCGGTCCGAGCGAATCGGTGCGTTGAACCGTGTCCCGGCGCGGCCAACTTCGTCGAGTGTGTGCGCATCCGAGCCGCCGATCCCCGGCAACCGGAAGCCGCGCGCAAGGCCCGACGCGGCGAGGTTCTGGAGCTTCGAATCGGAGCCGTTTTGCGACTCGACCGAGCCGAAATATTCGACGGTTTCGCGGGTGACCTTCAGCAGTCCGTCGCGTGCCGGGTGGGCCAGGTAGAGCAGGGCGCCGCTGGAACTCGCTGCTTCGAACACGTCGCGGGCGACCGGCGAAAAGCATTCCGGTCCGGGCAGACCAAACGCGAGAACGTGCCCGAGGTCGGTGGTGAGTTCGACGGCGGAGAAGACGCTCAGTGGGCTGGTGGTGCGAACCTGCTCCAGTTCGCGGGCATCCCACACCCGGTCGTGCTCGGTGAGGCAGACCCCATCCAGGCCCATGGCGAGCGCCGCCTCAATGAGCACGTCGATGGTCAGCGCACTGCAGGCGGAGAGCGGCCGGGTGTGGCAATGCAGGTCGATGAGCACGGCCGGAGGCTACCTGGGCAGCTTCATGCCGTAGATCTCGCCGAGCAGGTCGAGAAGCGATGACATTGGCCCGGACTGCGGTTTGTTCCGGCGGTACATGACGGCAATATCGCGCTCGACGGGCTCGGCGGACTCGATGTGCACCTTGTGCAGCGTGCCCAGCCGGATTTCGCGCTCGACGCTCACTTCCGGCAGGAGGGCGATACCGAGGTTCGATTCGACCATCTTCTTGGTGGCTTCAATCGAGTCGAGTTGCATCTGCTGCTGGGGAACCACGCCGAGGTCGCGGAAGAGGCCGAGGATCATGCCGTAGTACCCGGAGTCGCGGTCGAAGAGGATCAGGGAGTCGTCGGCGAGTTGCTCCACCTTCACCGAGCCGCGCTTCGCATAGCGGTGCTGGGAGGACACGACGAGCACGAGTTCATCGTGGTAGAGCGTCACGGTGCGGACGTCTGGATGGTTGATCGGGCGGCCGAAGCCGACCTGGACATCGTCGTCGAGGACCATCTGCAGGACTTCGTCGCTGTGGCCGGTGCGGACGAGCACATCGACGCCCTGGTGGTTATCGCAGAAAACCTTCAGCAGCCGCGGCAGCACGTAGGTGCCGACGGCAGGCGCCGTGCCGATGGTGAGGCGGCCAGCCGTACCCTCGCGCGTGCCTTCGAGCACCATGATGCCGTCGCTGAGCGTGCGCATGACGCGCTGGGCATAGGGCAGAAACGACCGGCCGGCGTCGGTCAGCTTGACGCCGCGGCCCATGCGCTCGAAGAGCGATTGGCCGACTTCGCGCTCAAGCGACTGGATGCGGTTGCTGAGGGACGGCTGGGCGACGTTGAGAAGTTCGGCTGCGCGTGAAAAGCTGCCGCAATCGGCGGCGGCGATGAATGCATCGAGCTGGGCGAGTTCCATGTATGGCTTACCCGCGAGCGATAAGGGCTCGCTATGCCTGCAACGATACGGGAGATGGGAGCCATAGACTAGGGCTGGAGAAGTATCAACTTGATGCGCCTACCGGGTGAGCAGGCGGTTGCTCAGTCGAAGTAGCGGCCGAGCACCCAGTTCATCACGTCACGAGCGGTGATCATGCCGACCAGCTCACCGTCACGGGTGACCGGGATATGGCGAAACCCACCGACACCCATCTTGTTGAGGGCGAACGCCATCATGTCGTCTTCGCGGAGTACGACGGGATCAGCCGTCATGTATCGTTCGACCGGCTCATCGAGTGCGCCATCGACGATGGCGACCTTCTTGAGTACGTCGCGGTCGGTGAAAATCCCGACGGTCTTGCCCCCGGCGACCACGACGACGGCGCCGGTCGGGTCGTCTCGCATGACAGCAATGGCGTGACGAACCGCATCGTCCGGCGCCACGGTGCGCGGCCGGGTCATCCGTACGGAGGAGATGGGAACCACAAGGTCGCTATCACTGACGACCTGGGTAGTCTCCGGGACGTCGACGCTGGTGAGGTCGCTGAGGCAGCGGTCACAGCTGTCGGCGCCTTCGATGTTCTCCGCTCCACAGCTCGGGCAAACCACGACGTTTTCGTGCCTGGCGACCATCGTTGGGCTCCTCCGGAACAGGCAGGGCCCCACGAAGTGGAGCCCCGAGGTTAGCGGACTACGGATGCGACGGAGCTTCGCTCAGTCGACATCCCAGGTTTCGCCAGAGTGCAGGGCGGCCTTGAGGTCGCCGGGCCCCTTGGCGCGGGCATTCACGATCTGTTCGGCGACAAGCCCGTCATAGGTGGGGCTTTCAATGTCGCGGAACACACCAATCGGCACCGGATACTCGGGATAGTCCATGCCGACGAGGATGTTCGCCAGCGAAACCGTCGGCGAGTTGATGTCGTGGACGATGAGGCCCTCATCGGATTCGGCGTTGAGCACGACCTCCGGATGGAAGCCGTTGAGGCGAATCCCGTGCTCCATCTGCTTACCGAAGCGGAGCGGCTTGCCGTCTTCAATGTAGATCATGCGGTCCTGGCGGACTTCCTTGTCGGTGAAGGCGGCAAATGCGCCATCGTTGAAGATGTTGCAGTTCTGGTAGACCTCGACGAACGAGATGCCCTTGTGCTTGGCGGCGCGGTAGAGCATCTCTTCGAGGTGCTTCGTATCGCGGTCAATGGAGCGCGCCACGAAGGTGGCGCCGGCGGCGAGCGCGACGCGAATGGGATTCAGCGGGCGCTCGGTGGTGCCGTAGGGCGACGACTTCGTGACCTTGCCGAACTCAGAGGTCGGCGAGAACTGGCCCTTGGTCAGACCGTAGATACGGTTGTTGAAGAGGACGACGTTGAGGTCGACGTTCCGGCGCATGGCGTGGAGCAGGTGGTTGCCGCCGATGGAGAGCCCGTCGCCGTCACCGGTGATGACGAACACGGACAATTCGGGGCGAGCCGTCTTCAGCCCGCTGGCGATGGTCAGCGCGCGGCCGTGAATGCTGTGGAAGCCGTAGCTTTCGACGTAGTAGGGGAAGCGGCTGGAGCAGCCGATACCGCTGATGAAGACGATGTTCTCTCGCGGGATGCGGAGTTCGGGCAGCATCTTCTGCATCTGGGCGAGGATGGAGTAGTCGCCGCAGCCGGGGCACCAGCGAACTTCCTGGTCGGAGACGAAGTCCTTCCTGGTGAGGATGGGCAGATCCGCGGGGATGACCGCGGTGTCGTTGTCGCTCGCGGGGGCAGGAGCAGTCATGGTTAGCCTCCTGAAACGGCCGAGGAGTGGCCGAACTCGATGACGTACGGGCCGCTTCGCCCCAGGACTTCGTCGATCTTGCCTTCGATCTCGGCAATCTTGAACGGCTGCCCGGAGATCTTGTTGAAGGGGATCGCATCGATGACGAACTTCGCGCGAACGAGCAACGAAAGCTGGCCGGTGTTCAACTCGGGGATGATCACCTTCTTGTAGCTCCGGAGCACCTTTTCGAGGTTGCCCGGAAACGGGTTCAGGTAGCGAAGGTGGGCCGTGGCCACGCTCAGGCCTTTCTTCCGCGCGTTCTCGCCGGCACTGACGACGGCGCCATAGGTGCCGCCCCAGCTGAGCAGGAGCAAGTCGCCTTCGGACGGGCCCTTCACTTCGAGGTCCGGGATGTCGTTGACGATGCCATCGACGCGCGCCTTGCGGACGAGCGTCATTTCATGGTGGTTGCGCGGCTCATAGCTGATGTTTCCCGTCTCGCCGGACTTCTCGATGCCGCCGATGCGGTGTTCGAGGCCCTTCTGACCAGGGACAGCCCACTGCCGCGCGAGTGTCTTCGGGTCGCGCTTGTAGGGACTGAACTCGTCGCCTTCGTGCGCGTAGGCCCACTGGATCTTCGGAAGCGAGTCGATGTCGGGGATACGCCACGGCTCGGAGCCGTTCCCGATGTAGCCGTCGCTGAGGAAGATGACCGGAACCATGTACTTCAGCGCGATGCGGAAGGCTTCGATCGCCATCGCGAAGCAATCCGACGGGGTAGCCGGGGCAACAATGGCGACGTAGCTGTCGCCGTTGCGGCCGAACATGGCCTGGAGCAGGTCGGACTGTTCGGTCTTGGTCGGCATACCGGTGCTCGGCCCCGCACGCTGCACATCGACGACGACGAGCGGAAGCTCGGTCATGACGGCGAGGTTGAGGGCTTCGCTCTTGAGGGCGAGGCCCGGGCCGCTTGTACCGGTGAGGGCGAGGTGACCGCCGTAGGCTGCGCCGATGGTGGCGCCGATGGCCGCGATCTCATCCTCGGCCTGGAACGTCTTGACGCCGAACGCCTTCATCTTCGAAAGCTCGTGGAGGATGTCGGACGCGGGCGTAATCGGATAGCTGCCGTAGAACAGCGGGAGGTCGCTCAGCACGGATGCGGCGACGAAGCCGAGGGCGGTGGCTTCGTTGCCGCTGATGTGGCGGTAGGTGCCGGGGGGCACAACGGCGGGCGGCACGCGGTACTGCACCCGGAAGAGTTCGGTGGTTTCGCCGAAGTTGTAGCCCGCGCGGAGCGCGCGCAGGTTGGCGTCGAGGATCTCAGGCCGGCGGCCGAACTGTTCGGTGGCCCACTTAATCGTGGTGTCCATCGAGCGGCCGTAGAGCCAGAGCACGAGCCCGAGCGCGTAGAAGTTCCGGCTGCGGAACTTATCCTTCGCGTGGAGTGCCATGCCTTCGAGCGCCAGTTCGTTGAGCCGCGTGATCTCCACCGGTACGACCTGGTAGTTCGAGAGCGTGCCGTCCTCGAGCGGGTTGGTCATGTACGCGGCCTTCTTCAGGTTCGTCGGCTCGAACTCGTTCTCATCGACGATCAGGAGGCCACCAAGGCGAAGGTCGCCGAGGTTTGTTTTCAGTGCGGCGGGGTTCATCGCAACCAGTACGTCGGGGCGGTCGCCTGGCGTGTGGATGTCGCTTCCGGAGAAGGACAGCTGGAATCCGGAGACGCCGGGAAGCGAGCCGGTAGGGGCCCGGATTTCGGCCGGATAGTCCGGCAGCGTGGCGAGGTCGTTCCCGAAAACGGCGGCCGTCTTCGTGAACTGCGTTCCCGTCAGCTGCATGCCGTCGCCGGAGTCACCGGCGAAGCGAATCGTCACACGGTCGAGTTCTTCGACGACGTGCTCCTGGCGTGTAGGGGTTTCAGTGGTCATGGAGCTCTGCTATCCACCCTCTGGTCTCTCCATCACCTGGTGAGGGCGTGGAGGCAGGTTGAGTACATCTTCCGGGTATTCCTCAACGAGGTGCCGGATAAGTTCGCCAAGCCGGACGAGTCCCACCACCGAGCCACCTGCCATCACGGGCAGCGTCCGGTAGTGGTGCTGCTGCATGAGGAAGATGGCTTCGGCGATTGACCGGCTGGAGGCGATGGTGCGCGGGTTGCGGGTAAGGACCGCTTCTCCCAGCGGCTGGTCCCAATCAAAGCCATCGGTCATGCACCGCGTGAGAACATCCCGTTCGGTGAAAATGCCGACGACTTTGTCCTGATCGACGGCGACCACGCACGAGCGCGAACCTTCGTGCATGGTGGCAACCGCGGAACGGACTGTTGTGAATGGGGAAACGACGGCTGGCTCATCGAGCGGCAGCTCACTGAGAGGCTGATTGACAAACCGGCTCAGCCGGGAGCGATCCATCTCTGTCGATTTCGTTGCCCTGGTAGATTCACGCGGCCGCACGGCTGGTGGGGCGCGCTGGTGTCCAGTGTACCCGGTTTGTGAACGTCGTGCAGGCGGGGATCACCCTGCTTTCTGGCCGTTTGGCGTGATTCCGTGAATGCCCACTACGACTCTTCCCTATTTCGATGACCACTAACCAACTTCTCCCTATGGCCGCTCCCCCTCGCCGCCGATAGATCCGATAGCGGCGCCCGGCCGCGGAGAATGGTGGCTCATGGCTTCCAAAGCGCAGATCCAGGCGGTCAAGGCTGAGTTCCTCGATCCGTCGCTCTACGACGATGCTGGCCTTTCCGGTGTTCCACGGCTGAGCCGCGGGACGCTGCTCGCTGCTCTGAGCCGCGCGCTCGACCTTGCGGAGGGCCGCCGGCCCGGCCATGCACAGCGCGTCGCCTATATTGGCGTCTTCCTCGCGAGCGAACTCGCACTCGAACCGCAGCGGATCGAGGAAGTGTTCTTCGGGTGCCTCCTGCACGATGTCGGGATGGCTTCGAGCAGCCTGATGCCGCGAATTGATACGACGCGCGGCGCACGGCTCATCGCAGGCAGCGCGCGTACGACGGAAGTGCTCGACCAGGTTCCAACCGGCGGGTGGAGCGAGATGGTGGAAGCCATCGCGCATCACTGCGAAGAAGGTTCGCGGATCGTGCGGCGGCTCGGCCTGAGCGAATCCGTGGCGCGCGCAGTGGCGACGCATCACGACTGCTGGGACGGCTCAGGGACACCGGGCGCCGAGCCCGGCGAACGCGTGCCACTTGTCTCGCGAGTCGTTTCGCTCGCCGATCGTGTCGAGTCGATCATCGACGCCGAGAGCTCGCCCCTCATCATCCGGCGCAAGGGCCCCGCGATGATCCGGGACATGGCGGGCAATGAAATCGACCCGGAACTCGCCCGCCGGATGGCGGAGATCGCCACCCGCGACGACTTCTGGCTCGGACTGTACGACAACGACCTGGCTTCGGCGCTGATGGCGCTGAACTACGGCGGCATCCTTGGGCGTGATGAACTGTTCGACTTCCTCGGGGTCATCAGCGATGTCGTGGATGCGCGTTCGGGGCGCGAGAACGGCCGGGGGCGGCGCGTAGCCGAACTGGCCCGCCGGGTCGCGCTGCAATGCGACATGACCGAACGGCGCGCCGACCTCGTTCGCGTGGCGGCGTTGCTCCAGGACATCGGCACGCTCGGCATCCCGGTGCACTACCTGAGCAAGCCAGACATTCTCAGCGTCGACGAAATGGCGACAGTCCAACTTCACCCCGTGTACGCGCGTGACATTCTCAGCGAAATCCCCGGCCTGGGCGCGGCGGCATGGTGGGTGGGGTGCCACCACGAACGGGTGGATGGCAAGGGCTATCCGGGAATGCTCGAAGGGGCGGAAGTGCCACCCGAGGCGCAAATCATCGGCATGTGCGAGGCCTTCGACGCGCTCACCAGCGAGCGCCCGTACCGGCGCGCCATGCCGCAGGCCGAGGCAATCGAAGTGATGCGCGGGCTCTCGGGCGCACGGTTCGACCCATACCTGTTCGACCGATTCGAAGACGTTGCCGCGCCAACCACAGACTAATCGAGCGTCCGGAGCGCTCTGACCCGCTTCTTAGAAGAAGGCCCGGCGGAAAACGGGCCTTCTTCGCGTCTTGGGCTGGTGTTCAGACACCACCTCCTATGATTGTCCGCAGTCATGGCCGTTTCTTCGGCGGGAGACACGCCGGCGCCCGAAAGTTCGAATGGATTGCCGTTCTGGTTCGGCGTGCTGGCGCTTGCGCTCGGCGCGGCGTTTGTCTATTTCAATCGTTCCGAAATCGAACCCGCGGCGCGGGCGGCGACGAACGCGAGCCCGACCTACCTCGGACTCGCCGCTCTCAGCAGCATTGCCTACCTCACGGCGTACTCGGGGCTGCTGCGGTCGTCACTCGCGGTGTTCGGGTACCAGTTGCCGTGGAAGCGAGCGCTCCTGCTCGGCCCGGCGATCCACTTTTCGAACATGGCGATTGTGAACTCGGGTGGCCTCGGCGGAATGCCGGTCGTGGTGGCCGAGGC
>CAYYDX010000067.1:0-18613 GCA_964470735.1 uncultured Anaerolineaceae bacterium | reverse complement strand
TACGCCGAGCGCGAAGTCGACGGCAACTCCATCGAGTTCGCCATCCAGTACAACGACGGCTACAACGAGACCGTCTACACGTTCGCCAACTCGATCAACACCATCGATGGCGGCAGCCACATGACCGGCTTCCGCACTGCCCTCACGCGCGTCCTCAACGACTACGCCCGCAAGAACAAGATTCTCAAGGACCAGGACCCCAACCTCACAGGCGACGACGTCCGCGAAGGCCTCGTCGCCGTTATCTCCGTCAAACTCCCCGAACCGCAGTTCGAAGGCCAGACGAAGACCCGCCTCGGCAACGCCGAAGTCGCCGGTCAGGTTCAGACGGTCGTCGGCGAGACGCTCAGCCAGTACCTCGAAGAGAACCCGAACGACGGCCGCCGCATTATCGAAAAGTGCCTTGTCGCCAGCCGCGCCCGCGAAGCCGCGCGCAAAGCCCGCGATCTCGTGCAGCGCAAGAGCGCACTCGAATCGGGCACGCTGCCCGGCAAGCTCGCCGACTGCTCAAGCCGCGACCCCGAAGAGTCTGAGATCTTCATCGTCGAGGGCGACTCCGCCGGTGGCTCGGCCAAGCAGGGCCGCGACCGCAAGTACCAGGCCATCCTCCCGCTCTTCGGCAAGATCCTGAACGTCGAGAAAGCCCGCCCGGACAAGATGCTCGGCCACGAGGCCATCCGCCTTGTCATTTCGGCGCTCGGCACCGGCATCCGTGAGACGTTCGACGTCACGAAGCTCCGCTACCACAAGGTCATCATCATGACCGACGCCGACGTCGACGGGGCGCACATCCGGACGCTCCTGCTCACCTTCTTCTTCCGCAACATGCCGGAACTGATCGACGGCGGGTACCTGTACATCGCCCAGCCGCCGCTCTATCGCATGCAGCAGGGCAAGGATATCCGCTACTTCTACAACGACGCCCAACTGGACGAGTACAAGAAGGGCAACAAGCGGGCGAATCTGAACGTCCAGCGGTTCAAGGGTCTCGGCGAGATGAACGCCGAGCAACTCTGGGACACCACCATGAAGCCGGACAACCGCGTCCTCCTCCAGGTCAGCGTCCACGATGCGGCCGACGCCGACTCGCTCTTCTACGAACTGATGGGCGACGAAGTGAGCCACCGCCGGCGCTTCATCCAGAGCAACGCCGCCAACGTGAAGAACCTCGACATCTAGGGACAGCAAAGCATCCCGGTGGTGGGTCGCACCGGCCCGCTTTCGCTATCTGCTACCCTTACTGGCATGATCGCGCTCGATTCCCTGCTTGTTTCGAAGCCCGGCGTGAAGGGCGGGCGGCTCTGCCTGCGCGGCACGGGTATCCCGGTGCACAACGTCGCGGGCTACTACCGTGATGGTCACACAGCCGAAGAAATGGCCGCGAACAACCCCGACCTCGACCCCGCGCTCTTCCACGCCGCCGTCGCCTACTACTTGGCCAACCGCGCCCAACTCGACGCCGAGATGGACGCCGAAATTGAGTTAGAGAAGGAACTGGCGGCGAAGTCGCCACATCGCTGGAAGCCTTCGAACAGCGCGTGACCATCGCGCTGTTCGTGGACGAAGACTCGCAACACCGGGCTACCATTGCGGCTCTTCGTCGCGCCGGATTCGACTGCCTCACAGTTGCCGAAGCGGGTCGAACCGGCCTGAGTGACCCCGACCAGCTTGAATATGCCCTCGCGATGGAAAGGGTGTTGTTCACAAGGAACGTCCGCGATTTCGCGGCACTCGATACCCAATGGCAGCTTGATGGCCGCATTCACGGGGGAATAATTGTTGTCGCCCACGATCTCGTAGCGCCCGGCGCCATCCTCCGCGCGTTACGTCGCGTCGCTTCGTCCTTTGATGCGCAGTCGATCAAAGGACAGCTTGTTTACCTCACCAACTACGCGGACTAGCTGTAGTGCCCAGGGGATCGCCCGAGTGACCACGGTAAACCCCCGCTGACGGCGCTCAAGCCCGCGCTCCCGTACGCTACTCCCACATGGGATTCGACATCGAGGGCATCATCAAGACGGCCGGCTACATTGGCCTCTTCCTCATCGTCTTCGCCGAGACGGGCCTCCTCATCGGGTTCTTCCTCCCCGGCGACACCCTCCTGCTCTCCGCCGGTCTCCTCATCCAG
This sequence comes from uncultured Anaerolineaceae bacterium, assembly GCA_964470735.1. Taxonomy (GTDB): domain Bacteria; phylum Chloroflexota; class Dehalococcoidia; order Tepidiformales; family Tepidiformaceae; genus Amarobacter. Next base: position 16,485 of record CAYYDX010000067.1, on the reverse strand, counting down.
CAGGACAAGGTCGGTCTCGAACTCTGGGTGCTCATCCCGCTCCTCATCGCCGCCGCGATCATCGGCGATGCGGTTGGCTACCAGGTTGGCAAACACACCGGCCCGCGCATCTTCAAGCAGGAAGACAGCCGCCTCTTCCACAAAGACCATCTCCTGCGCGCCCAACACTTCTACGAGAAACACGGCGGCAAGACGATCATCCTTGCCCGCTTCCTTGCCTTCATCCGTACGTTCGCGCCAACCGTCGCCGGGGCCGCGAAAATGCCCTACAGCAAGTTCGCGAGCTACAACGTCGTCGGCGCGATGCTCTGGGTGCCCTCGATGACCCTCATCGGCTACTACTTCGGCAAGGCGATCCCCGCCAACGCCATCGACGTGTTCTTCATCGGACTGGTCGCCCTGATGGTCGCAGCCTCCACGGCGCCGGCGCTCTTCCACCTCTGGCGCGAGCGCCGGAAGCATCGCGCAGCCGCCTGATCCAAACCTCGAAGTTCGTCGATCGCTGAACAGCCCCGAGCGTCAGCGAGGCCGCATTCACTGGCGCCACATCGTCGCCCGGGATGCTCGCCCTGAGGCGTCCGCCGAACGAGATCCCGCTCGAACCCCGACTCAGATAATTGCGCTACTGGCCGCGAGTTCTGGCTCTTCCGCTTCGACCGGCGTGGTGACAACCGCCTTCGGAGCACGCTCCATGTGCTCCAGGCCCTGCATGCTGAAACCGAGGTCACCCAGTTCGCAGAGGAAGCTGCAGTACGTCAGCTTCAGCGCACTCGTCGACTTGTTGGCCGTGTAGAGCAACTGGCAGCGCTTGCAACGCTGCATCGCCAGGTCCTCTGCGTTGCGCGCCGGCAGTTCCGGCTGGGCCGATTCGTCGCGGTCTTCGGTCGTGGCGTTCATAGTGCTCGATCCTCTCACCGTCCAGTATGCCCCATATCGCCCGAAGACGCGCGAACGCCTTCACCTTTCCTACGGTCTTCCAACATCGAGCAACTCGGGATCCCGCCGCCAGTCCCGTGCCAGCACCATTTGGCCCCCCGGAACGCCAACACCAATTCTTTGTTTGGCACTGGGATCGGCCGGGCCGGGACTGTACACTGAAACTACTTCGTCAGGGTGCTCGCCACTGTTGCAGTTGGGTCGAATCCGTCTGGCTCACCCTCTCCGGTTCCCGGGAACTCCACGCGCCCTGCCCACCGGAGCTGTACCACGATGACTGTTTCTTCGAACGGATGCCGCCCACTCACCGTCGGCGTCCTCGCGCTCCAGGGAGACTTCCGCGAACACCACGAAATGCTCGAGCGGATGGGCCACCACGTCGCCGAGATCCGCAAGCCCGCCCAACTCGCAGAGATCGACGCCCTCATCATCCCCGGAGGCGAAAGCACCACCATCGCCAGGCTCATCCTCAGCAACGGCTTCCAGCAGCCCCTGCGCGACTTCTGCGCCAGCGGCAAGCCGGTCTGGGGCACCTGCGCCGGCGCCATCCTGCTCGCAAAGCAGGTCGATAACCTCGATCGTCCCGGCATCGAAGTGATGGACATCTCGGTCCAGCGCAACGCCTTCGGCCGCCAGGTCGATAGCTTCGAAGCCGCCCTGCGTGTCGAAGGCATCCACGGCGAGCCGTTCCACGCCGTCTTCATCCGGGCGCCCCTCATCGACTCCGTCTCCGGCAGCGCACGGGCGATCTGCACCCTCGAAGACGGCACGATTGTGGCCGCCCGGCAGGGCAATCTCCTCGCCACCTCGTTCCACCCGGAGCTCACCGGCGACACCCGCCTCCACGAACTCTTCCTCTCCATCGGCGTCCCGGCGGGAGCCTCGCCATGAGTGAGCTGCGCGCCGAGCCCCTCAGCCCCATCGACGCGGCCACCCTCTGGCCGCAGCTCGGCCGCCTGAACACCGAGGTCATCGCAACGCGCGGGGCCGAAAACCTGCTCGTCACCAGCGGCCTCGCCGCCACCGGCCTCACCCACCTCCCCCGCGTCCCCCGGACCTCCGTCCTCGGTGTTCGCCGCGGACTCACCTACCGCGGCGTCGCCGTCGCCCGCGAACTCGCGGGCGGCGCCGGCTGGGAGGTCGTTTCGCTCCGTCTCGCACGGCCGAAAGACGACGACGCGGTCACCGCGCTCTGTGCCGGCCTCTCCGGCGAAGTCGCCTCGCGCGGCGGGCGCACGGTCTACCTGCGCTATGCCGAAGGCAGCACGCACGCCGACGCCCTCCGCAAGGGCGGCTTCTACGCCTACCGTCTCGAACGCCTCTACGCCGTGCGGCCCGGCGACCACGCCCGCGGCGAAACGCCCTTCCGCGCGACTACCCGCGCCGACCGCCACGGCATCTTCCGCCTCTACTGCCGTGCGGTGCCCGAGATGGTTCGCCGCCATGAGGCGCCAACCCAGCAGGATTGGCGCGCGGTCCTCGATTCGTTCGAGTGCAGCCACGAATTCGTTCTCGACGGGCCCAACGGGCTCGCCGCCTGGGTCGGCGTCGGTGACCGTGAAAGCCACGTCCTCGTCGATGACCTCGACGGCGGCGTCGTCCAGGCCACACTCGACCTCGTAGAGGCGCACACCGCCCGGCACGGCACACTGGTCGTGGCCGAGCACCAGTTCCATATCGAAACCGCCGCCTGCGAACGTGGCTACGCCGCCATGGGCACGCGGCTGATGTGCGCGAGACGGCTCGCGCTCCTCAACCCCATGAAGGAGGTCGCCGCGGCAACCGTCGCCGAATCCGTGGCGCTGCCGCACTAACACCGTGACTCACTCTTCACCCCCCTTCCCCGACCAGCAGATCGTCACCGATGATCTCGACCTCCTGCTCGAAGCGCTCCCACCGCGCATCGTCGATTCGCTCCAGGGACCCGAACGCCGCTCCGACCTGCTCGAAGTGGTGATGGACCTCGGCCGCCTGCCGGAGGCCCGCTACCCCGGCCGCGAAGTCGTCCTCTCGCACGACGAGGTCAACGAAGACGACCTCCAGTTCGTCATCGACCACATCGGCGACTTCGGCGACGACAACCGCGCCGGCATCGAGCGCACGCTCCACCGCATCAGCTGCATCCGCAACCGGCGCGGCAAGATCGTCGGCCTCACCTGCCGCGTCGGCCGCGCCGTCTACGGCACCATCCGCGTCATCGAAGACCTCGTCCTCAGTGGCCAGAGCATCCTCTTCCTCGGCAAGCCCGGCGTCGGTAAGACAACCATGCTGCGCGAGGTCGCCCGCGTTCTCAGCGACGACGCCAACAAGCGCGTCATCATCGTCGACACCTCGAACGAAATCGGCGGCGACGGCGACGTCCCCCACCCCGCCATCGGCGGTTCGCGCCGCATGCAGGTGGCGACGCCTCTCGCCCAGCACGCCGTCATGATCGAAGCCGTCGAAAACCACATGCCCGAAGTCATCGTGATCGATGAAATCGGCACCGAACTCGAGGCCCAGGCCGCCCGCACCATCGCCGAACGCGGCGTCCAACTTGTCGGCACCGCCCACGGCACATCGCTCGAAAATCTCATGCTCAACCCGACCCTCGCCGACCTCATCGGCGGCATCCAGTCGGTCACCCTCGGCGACGAAGAGGCCCGCCGCCGCGGTACTCAGAAGTCCATCCTCGAACGCAAAGCACCCCCCACCTTCGATATCGTCATCGAAATCGAAAGTTGGAAGCGCGTCGCCGTCCACAAAAACGTCGCCGACACCGTCGATGCGATGCTGCGCGGCTACCTCGCCAACCCGGAAACCCGCCAACTCGGCGCCAGCGGCCGCCTCGAAATCGTCGACGACTCCGACCGCGAAGGCGCCCGCACAACCTCCGGCATCCTCTCCGGCGGGATCCGCCCGGCAGGCCCGGAGTTCAGCGAGCCACGCCGGCGGGGTGGCGGACACATCCGCGACCACCGCGACGCGCACCTCTTCGAAACGGCGCCCGAACTGCCCGCCGCGCCGGCCCGCACCGAATCGGAGCGGCTGCTCCACATCTACCCCTACGGCATCCCCAGGTCGCGCCTCGAAGCCGCCATCCGCGCGACCGGCGTCCCCGCCGAACTCGTCGAGGATGCCGCCGCCGCCGACATTGTGCTCACGATGCGCAGCCACTACCGCTCGAAGCCCGCGGCCCTTCGCGAGGCCGAAGAACGCAACCTCCCGATGTACGTGGTCAAGAGCAACAGCCAGTACCAGTTGGAACAAGTGCTGACCCAGTTCCGGGCCAGCCGTGGTGGCAGCGACGGGAGCCGCGAACCCCGCCGCGACCCGATGGTCGCCGTCTTCCGGGAGACCGAGGACGCCATCGCGAAGGTTATCGACGAAGGTCGCCCGGTCGAGCTGCCGCCCGCCAACAGCTACGTCCGCCGCGTCCAACACCAGCTCGCCACCCGTTACAACCTCGAGAGCACCAGTTCGGGGAAGGAACCGCTCCGCCGCGTGAAGATCCTCCCCGGCCGGTAGCCCGCGAGCCCTACTCGGTCCTCCGCCGGAGCGTTGCCGCGCCCAGCGCGAGCGCCAGCAGGCTCGCCAGCGCGAGGAACGCTGTGTCGCCGACGACACGCCCGCTGAAGCCTTCGCCCAGCGCAACCCGCCGCAGCGCATCGTAGGCGTACGTCATCGGCAGCGCGTTCGACGCCCATTCCAGTGCCGGCGCCATCGCCGACCGCGGCGCCATCAGCCCACACAGCAGGATCTGCGGCATCAGGAAGACCGGCATGAACTGCACCGCCTGGAACTCCGAATGTGCGAACGCACTGACGAGCAGGCCCATCGCTGTCCCCAGCAGCGCGTTCAGCACCGCGAGGACGACGATGAGGAGGACTGAACCTTCGACGTCGAGCCCCAGTAACCCGAAGGCTATCGCCGCCGTGAGCGCGCCCTGGAGCACCGCCACCGCGCCAAAGGCCAGCGCATAGCCGACGAGCAAATCGAGCTTCGCCAGCGGTGTCGTGAGCAGACGCTCGAGCGTGCCCGTCGTTCGCTCCCGGAGCATCGTTATCGAGGTCACGAGGAACATCGAGGTCATCGGGAAGATGCCGAGCAGCGGCACGCCGATTCGCTGGAACACCCGGTCCTGGTCGAGATACACCCACTTCATCAGCGCGACGAGCAGCACGGGCGTCGCCAGCAGCAGCGCGATCGTTCGGGGGTCGTTCCGAAGCTGGGATAGCACGCGGCTGGCTGTCGCGGCGGAAAGGCGGGGATTCATGGCATTACTCCACTCTTGCTGACGAGGGTGAGGAAGGCGTCTTCGACCGTCGCGGCGCCCGTGGTCCGGAGCAACTCCGCGGGTGGGCAGTGAGCGAGGATGTCGCCCTCGCGCATCAGGATCAGTTCGTCGCACCGCTCCGCCTCGTCCATCACGTGGCTCGAAACCACCAGTGTCGTGCCCGATTCGGCGAGCCGCCGGAACGCGCTCCACAGTTCTACGCGCAACACCGGGTCGAGCCCGACCGTCGGCTCATCTAAGATCAGCACCCGCGGCTCGGCGAGCAGCGCGCTCGCAAGCGACGCCCGTGTGCGCTGACCTCCGCTGAGGTTCCGCACCAGCTTCGTGCTGTGCTCGCTCAACCCCACCATCTCCACCACCCTGGCAATCCGCTCGCGTGGCACGCCGTAGAGCCGCGCGAAATAGCGAAGGTTCGCGTCGATTGAAAGGTCCTCGTACACCGACGGCGCCTGCGTGACGTAGCCGACCTTCGAGCGCAGCGCCGATGAGCCCGCGGGCGCGCCCAGAACCATCACCTGCCCCGAAGCCACAACCTGGACGCCGACGATAGCGCGCATCAGCGTGGTCTTGCCGCAACCACTAGGGCCGAGGAGCCCGGTGATGCGCCCGGGCGTGATATCGAGGCTGAGGTCGTGGAGCACCTCGCGGCCCCCTCGCACGACGCGGAGTCCCTGGATGGAAATCGCAGGCGCGGTCATAGTTCCTCCTCGGCCGGAAGCGGCCCCGAGATGTAGCGCTGGATGGTCGGTGCGATGGCCGCGGCCACCCACGGGCGCGGGGCGGCGGCCACCGGCTCAAGCGCCACGACGTAGCGGCTGATGGCGAGCCCGATCAACTGCGACACGACCAGCGCCGCGCGCCGGCCCGGTTCGTCGAGCCCGTACCCTTCAAACGCAGTCCTCACGCCGCCCAGGATCGCGCTCCGGAACATCGCGGCGGCCGCCTCTTCGTTGACCGCCGCCCGCACAAGCGCGAGCAGCGCCCGGTGGTGCGCATCCGACTCCCACACCTCGAGCAAGAACGACACGATGGTCGCGCCTGCACTCTCGATGTCCGCGCGCAGCGCCCGTGCGACTACCTCGGAGATGTCGACCGGCGGCCGCACCGCCTCGACAAAGAGCGCCTCCTTGCTGCCGAAGAAGTGCATCACGAGCGCCGGATCGACGCCCGCGTTCGCCGCGATCGCGCGAATGGTGGCGCTCCGGTACCCGGACCCCGTGAACGCCTCCCGGGCAGCAGCGAGGATCGCCTCCCGCGTCGCTGGCGAGCCCGGCCTTCGCCCGGTTCGAGTCGTCTGTTTATTCAACATACGTTGAACTCTACATGCGTTGAATTAGCCAGTCAAGTGTCCGCATGGTCTGAAACCTTTACGCTCTCGCCATGCCAGGCCGGTTCATCGTCTTCGAAGGTGGCGAAGGCTCGGGGAAGTCCACCGCCTCGGCCGCCGTCGCCGAACGCCTGCGCGCGGCAGGCGTCACGGTCGTCCACACACGTGAGCCCGGTGGCACGCGCGCCGGCGAACTCGTCCGCGGTCTCCTCCACGAACGGCTCACACCGTGGGCCGAACTGTTCGCCTTCCTCGCCGCCCGCGCTCAACTCGTCGACGAGGTCATCCGCCCGGCGCTCGAACGCGGCGAAACCGTCGTCTGCGACCGCTTCGCACCGAGCACGTTCGCCTACCAGGTTCACGCCCGCGGCCTCGATGAGGCACAGGTGCGCGCGGCCAACGCCATCGCCACCGGTGGCCTCGAGCCAGACCTCGTCGTCTACCTCGACATCGACCCCGAAGCCGGGCTTCGCCGCAAACACGGCGAAACCGAAGCCATCCGCACCGGTCTCGAGGGACTCGCCTTCCACCGCAAGGTTCGCGAGGGGTACCTTCGCCAGGCCACCGCCGACCCCGCCCGCTGGGTGGTCATCGACGCAGCGCTCCCGCCGGCCGAAGTGGCCAACCGGGCCTGGGCCGCGATCCGGGGGTAAGTCACGCCGCCCGGCGCGCCCGCCGGATGGCCCACCGCTGGTACGCCCTCCGCTGCACCACCAGCGTCACCACTCCCGCGAACAGGATCGCGAGCAGGTTCACCGCTAACTGGAGTTGCGCGCCACGCCATTCGCCCCAGTCGCCGTAGGCCGCCGCAACCGCGACATTCGCCGCCGCGGGAATCGTCGTCACCGAAACGAGCACACCGATGAGCGCGCCCGACTTCACCGTCGTCAGGCTCAACGTCCCCGCGCCACCAGCCGCCAGCGCGACCAGCACCGAGTACGTATCGGGGTGCGAGATGAACAGCGTTGCGTCGCGCCCCGCCGGGATCTCTTCCGGCGCGACGCCGGTGGCGTCGAGAGCCAGCGTCAGCAGGAACGCCGCAGAGATCCCCACCGGGAAGCCCGCTGCCAGCGCCCACGCCGACCGCCCCACAAGCCGCCAGCGCCGCTCGACCGCCGCCACCGACATCCCCGCCAGCGGGCCGTACTCCGGCCCGACGATCATCGCCCCGATGATGAGCACGATGGAGTCGGTGAGGATGCCCATCGCCGCGATGATGGTCGCCAGCGCCATGAACGCGAGGAAGGTGACCGAGAGGTCAGCCTCCTCGAAGGTTCGTGCCCGCACCGACTCCCACACGACCGCATCGGCCACCGCGCCGTGGGCCGCCTCTTCCGCCGCCCGCGCCGCGTCCGAAATCGCCGTATCAACGTACTCAACCGCGATCGAACCCTCGTGGTGGAGCCGAAGCGCCCGCAATTCGGTCAGAACGCGGCTCGCGTCCTCGCGCGCCACGTCGCAGAGAACCACATCGCCGTCGGGTTTATGGGCCGCGCCCCGGAGGTGGATAAGGTTGATGACCGATGGCGTACCGTTCAGGAATTCGAGCACGGCCGCCGACCGCTCCGGCGGCGCAACAAGACGCAGGTGGATCATCCGGCCGCATCATAGCGCGACACTCTTTTGCGGAGTCCTTCCCCGCTCTTTCCGCCACCGTCACCTTCGCGCGAACCTCTGGTACCCTCGTCGTGGTACGCCCCCATGCCCGACGCACTGCCCGACGAACGGCCGCAACGGCGGCGCGAATACTCCGGGCCCGGCTCCACGCTCGGGCTGGCCGCGCTCATTGTCCTCGTCGTCGCCGCCGGCATCTGGTACTTCGAGTTTCGCGACACCACCGGTGGCGGCTCGTCATCCAGTCCATACGGTGTCGAAAGCCTGCCCGATACCCTCAACCCGACCGGTAAGTCGCCCGCTGCTCGCGAAGGCCGCGCCGCGCCCAACTTCCGCCTCGCCTCGACTACGACCGGCGCCCAGGCGCTCACCGACTTTCGCGGCAAGTGGGTGCTGCTGAACTTCTGGGCCAGTTGGTGCCCGCCCTGCCGCGACGAAACGCCCGACCTCCAGTCCTTCTACGAACACAACCGGAACGAGGACATGGTCGTACTCGGCGTGAACCAGCAGGAAAAGCCCGAAGCCGCCCGCTCCTTCCTCGACGAGTTCGGCGTGACCTACCCCGCCGTCCTCGATAGCGACGGCGAGGTCTCCGAGGCCTACGGCGTGGGTCGCGGCCTGCCTATGAGCTTCCTTATTTCTCCCTCCGGCGTGGTTGAGAAGGTCTACTTCGGCCGCCTGGGCGAAACCCATCTCGACGACATCGCGGCGAGGCTCCAATGAGCGCCGTCCCTCGCGCGAGCAAGCGCGCCCACGTCGAGCCCTCCGGTTTCGACCCGCTCAAGACGGTGTGGGACCTGCTGACCAACGTGAAGTTCGCGCTCCTCCTCGTGGGCCTTGCGCTCGGCGCGGGGCTGATCGGTGTCGTCATCCCGCAGGTTCCCGCGCCGATGCGTGGCAACCCCGCCGCACGTTCGGCCTGGATGGCGCTCCGCGAGGAGTCGTACGGTCCCCTCACCGGCGCGATGGACAGCCTTGGCCTCTTCGACGTCTTCCATTCTGCCTGGTTCAACGGACTCTGGGTGCTCATCATCGTCGCCGTCACGGTCTGCACGGTCAGCCGTTTCCGCCCCACGTGGCGCGCCGTCCAGCGCCCCCCGGTAACCGTCGCCGATGCCTATTTCGAACGTGCCCACCACCGCGCGAGCTTCACCCACGCCGGCGGCGCCGAAGCGGTCGAGGCTCTCCTTCGCAAGCGCCGCTACAGCGTGAAGTCCGCCGGCCAACGCGACGGCGCGACCTACCTCTTCGCCGATCGCTTCGCCTGGAGCCAGTACGGCACCTTCCTCAGCCACCTCGCGCTGCTCATGCTCCTCGTTGGCGCGCTTCTCACCACCATGGCTGGCTTCGACCGCACGTTCGTCTTCGCCGAAGGGGCCCCCGAAGCTTCGATCTTCGACCAGGCCGGTCCGAAGCAGATGTTCATCAAAGTCCTCGACGCCCACCGCGGCCTCGACAACGAGGACCGCATCATCGACTACCACAGCATCATCGAAGTGCGCCGCGGCGATGAATCCATCACCTGCAAAACCACCGTCAACGACCCCTGCCACGCCTTCGGCTACAAAGTCCACCAGGCCGCCTGGTTCAACGACCTCGCCCATCTGCGCATCACCAATGCCGACGGCCGCGTCGTCGTCGACCAGAATCTCGACTTCAACAGCGAGAACACCGCCATCCCGACGCTCAAGGTGACTGGCCCGGCGGGCGACGTGCTGTTCGACGGCGAAATCCCCCAGATGGGCACCGACCCCGGCGAGACCAACGCCCGCGAAGACGACTACGCCACCGCGGAGTTCGGCTTCCCGAGCGACCCGAACGCCACCACCGGCCCGCTCTACCAGGTCGCCTGGCGCGTCGTCCGGGGCGCAATGCAACTCACCATCACCGGCCCGGACCTCGAACCCGTGACGCTCAAACCGGGCGAAACAGCCCTCGCCGGCGCCTACCGGATCGCCTTTGCCGGCGCCCGTTCGATCCCGGCCATCCAGGTCTTCGATATGCCCGGCGCGACCAACAGCGCGGGCGCAACCGTCCAGATGCCGAACGCCGCCGATGGCACACCCTACCTCTACGTCGTCGGCATCGACAGCGAGCCCACGCTGCTTGCGAACAACCGGCCGGTCTCCATTGGCGGCTACACCTACACCTTCCGCGGCCAGGTCGAAGCCGCCGGCCTGAGCGTGAAGCGTGATCCTGGCGACACCTTCATCTGGCTCGCCGTCGGCATGGCCATGGTCGGCCTCGCCATCACCTTCTACGTTCCCCGCCGGCGGCTCTGGGTCAAAGTCACACCGGCGCGAACCTACATGGCCGGTATCGCCGAAAAGACCACCCGCCTCAGCCGCGAAATGCGCCTCATGGGCGCCGAACTGGGCGACGAATCCGTCCTCCTCGAATCGGACCGCCGCCCCCTGGAGTAGCGCGCTACAGGATGGTTCTGCCGGCGGGAATCGCCGCCCGTGCCACGTCTTTTTCTTTCTCCCTGCTTATGCGAACATCTGTGCGATTCGGCCCGACAAGGACTCCCCATGGCCAAGCCGCCTCCCTCCTACCCCGTCCCCGCTGTCCGCCCAATCCCACCGGCCGTCATCGCCGATAAGGTCGTCGCGACTCTGCAGGCCAAGCGCACCGAGACCCATGTCCGCCGCATCGAGGAGCGCCCCGCCCGCTACGGCGAGTGGCCCGAATCGCTCGACCCGCGACTCGTTGCCGCCTTCCGCAAGCGCGGCATCGAACGCCCCTACACCCACCAGGCAGCAGCCATTCACAACGCCATCGCGGGCAAGAACACAGTCGTCGTGACACCCACGGCCAGCGGCAAAACCCTCTGCTACAACACACCCGTCATCGACGCGATCCTCAAGGACCCCTCGACCCGGGCCCTTTACCTCTTCCCCACCAAAGCCCTCGCGCAGGACCAACTCGACGAACTGCACGGCCTGATCACCGACCTGCGGGCCGATATCCGAACCTTCACCTACGACGGTGACACTCCAGCCGATGCTCGCCGTGCGGTTCGCCAGGCCGGCCACATCGTCCTTACCAACCCCGACATGCTCCACACCGCCGTGCTGCCCCACCACACCAAGTGGGTGCAACTCTTCGAATCGCTCCAGTACGTCGTGATCGACGAGGTGCACACCTATCGCGGCGTCTTCGGCAGCCACCTCGCGAACGTCCTCCGCCGCCTCCGCCGCATCTGCCAGTTCTACGGGACCGACCCCACCTTCATCCTCTGTTCGGCCACCATCGCCAATCCCGGCGAACTCGCGGCCGCGCTCGTCGGCGACGATGTCGAACTCGTCGACGACAACGGCGCGCCCGCCGGCGAACGCGTCGTCGTCATCCACAACCCGCCCGTGGTCAACAAGGAACTCGGCATTCGCCAGTCGTCCATCAAGGCCGCCCGCGATATCAGCGCCGAGCTCATCCGCTCCGGCGTCCAGACCATCGTCTTTGCCCCGAGCCGCACCCGCGTCGAAATCCTCCTGACCTACCTCCGCGATGCCCTGCGCAACAAACCCGGCGACCCCGAGCGAGTCACCGGCTACCGCGGTGGCTACCTGCCGAACGAACGCCGCGCCGTCGAGAAGGGCCTCCGCGACGGCACGGTCCGCGGCGTCGTGGCGACCAATGCGCTCGAACTCGGCATCGACATCGGTGGCCTCGGCGCGAGCGTGGTGACCGGCTACCCGGGTTCACTCGCCAGTCTCTGGCAGCAGTTCGGGCGCGCTGGCCGCAGCCGTGAGGCCGCCCTCTCCCTCCTCGTCGCCTCGTCGAATCCGCTCGATCAGTACGTCGCAACCCACCCCGATTTCGTCTTCGACGGCGCGATGGAACGCGGCCTGATCGACCCCGACAACCTGTTCGTCATGGCCAGCCACCTCAAATGCGCCGCCTTCGAACTGCCGTTTACCGTGGGCGAAGTCTTCGGCGCGAACACCGGCGAACTGCTCGACATCCTCGCCGAGGACGGCGTCGTCCAGAAGGCGAACAACCGTTACCACTGGATGAGCGAGGCCTATCCCGCCGAGCAGGTCAGTCTTCGCACCGCCAGCACCGACAACTTCGTGATCATCGAACAGGGCCCGCAGCCCCGCGTCATCGGCGAGTGCGACCGCCCAAGCGCGCCCCTCCTCATCCACGAAGACGCCATCTACATCCACCGCGGCCAGCAGTACGAAGTCGAGTATCTCGACTGGGATGAGAAAAAGGCCTACGTCGCCCCGGTTTCGGTCGATTACTACACCGACGCCCAACTCGCCGTCGAACTGAAGGTGCTCGAGCAGTTCGAGCAGGACAGCGGCCGCCACTCCATGGGCGAAGTCGCCATCACCTTCCTCGCCACCATCTTCAAGAAGGTGAAACTGAACACCCACGAGAACGTCGGCTGGGGGAAGATCGCCATCCCCGAGGCGAACATCCACACCTCCGCCTACTGGCTGATGTTCGACGAGGCGGCGACCGCAGGGCTGGACCGCGAGCAGATTGCGGCCGGGCTCAGCGGCATCGGCGAACTCGCGCGCAACCTCGCCCCCATCTTCTGCCTCTGCGACGCCCGCGACATCGGCGCCAACGTGCAGGTGCGCGCCCCCAGCACCGAACTCCCCACCGTCTACCTCTACGACATGGTTCCGGGCGGTGTCGGCCTCGCCGGGAAGCTCTTCGATGTCCGCGAACGCCTCGTCGAAGCCTGCCTTGCGCTCGCCAAAGCCTGCGAATGCGAGAACGGCTGCCCCGGCTGTGTCGGCCCCCAGGTCGAACCAAACAGCCCCGCCAAGCGCGCCGCAACCAGGCTGCTGGAGCGCATCGCGGGCTGAGCGCGAACAAGAGCGGCGCGTCTAGTGCCTGATCTCCCGGCGCCCGCCCTCTGCCTCGAGGTCGCTGAGGAAGGCGAGCTTCCGGCCGAATTCAGGAAGCTTCTCGCGGCGGCCGAGCTGAACGATGGATCTGCGCGCTCACGCCGGGCACACCGCTCCCCGCGCACCCCGCGCGCATTCGCTTCGCCCCGTACTGAGCGCGCTAGAACTGTGTGAGCACTGGCAGCAGCGCCGCGAGCAGCGCTCCCACCTGCAGCCCCCGCATGACCGGCCCGGCAACCATCACATCGCTATGCACGAGATAGTGGTTGCGGCGGCCCATGCGCTCCCGCGAAATGTACCCGTCACGTTCCAGGTCGGCCACGATGCGCTTCACAGCGCGCTCGCTAATGCCGACGCGAACCGCAAGGTCCCGCAGGCGGATGTCGGGCTCCTCTGTCACACAGAGCAGCACGTTGGCGTGATTCGTGAGGAAATTCCATTCAGCCATTGCGTGACTGAGATTACCCCAATATGCCACCCGTGAACTAGTGAAATCTGTTTCCGGGAAGTAATTGGCCTTTATCAGCGCTCCACGTCGAACCGCCCCAGCGACTGGTCCACCGGCATCGGCGAGACCTCCACCCGCTCCACCACCGCCTCAGCCGGGCCCCGCTTGCAGGCCACCGTGAACTGCTTCACCAGGTTCTTCTCGCCCTGCACGATGGCCTCGCACGAACCATCCGGCAACTGCCGGCACGAGCCGACGAGCGCCAGCGTATTCGCCACGTTGCGAATCCACAGCCGGAAGCCAACACCCTGCACCTTCCCGTGGATGACAATGCGCTGCTGGTGCGGCACATAGAGGTCGAGTCTCGCCACACCCTGATTTTCGGCACAACCGCCCCGGGACTTTATCGGCCACCCCCGCCCCTACGCCTCAACCCCGTGCCGTCGAATCACCTCGCTGTACCAACCGGCGCTCCGCTTCGGAATCCGCTTCAGGCTCTCGAAGTCGGTGTAGACCATCCCGAACCGCTTCGTGTACCCGAACGCCCACTCGAAGTTGTCGTACAACGACCACTGGTAGTAGCCGCGGACATCGCAGCCATCCTCGATCGCCCCGTGCAACCCCCGCAGGAACCCGTGAAGCAGTTCGACCCGCTGTGCATCGTCCACCCGGCCGTCCGGCCCGGGTTCGGTGTTATCGCACACACCGTTCTCGGTGATGTAGATCTTCGGGTTGCCGTACTCCTTCGAAACCCAGCGCACGAAGTCGCCCAGCGAATGCGGCGCCGCCTCGTACCCCATCGGCAGCAACGGTAGCCGCGGCTGGGCGAAAGCAAAGCCAACTCCGCGCCCGAGCCCCGCCTGGATCAGCGTGCGCGAATACAGGTTCGTCCCCAGGAAGTCGGTCGGCGTCGCGATGACCTCCATATCACCCGCCTCGATCGGGAAGCTCGCGTTCCGTGAGTCGTGGTAGTCGAGCACGCTTTGCGGGTAGCCCTTCCCGAAAATCGGCCCGTGGAACAGCCGTGAATCGAAGTCGCGCGCCAGTTCCACTGCCACGGCCGTCTCCGGCGTCTCATCAGCCGCTTCGTAACTGGAGTTCGCGTTCGTCATGCCGATCTCGCCGCTGCGCCCACTTGCCCGGAACGCCTGCACCGCACGGCCATGCGCCAGGTGAGCGTGGTGCACCGCCCGCGCATAGATGCCAAGGTCGCGAATCCCCGGCGCCATCCCTCCCCGCCGGTGACCGATATCCGTAAAGATAAACGGCTCGTTGAGCGTCACCCACTTCTTCACACGGTCGCCAAACCGCTCGAACATCAGGCTCGCGTACTCCGCGAACCAATCCGCAATCGAGCGATTCGCCCACCCGCCGAGGTCCTGCAGCGACTGCGGCAGATCCCAGTGGTAGAGCGTCGCCATCGGCTCGATGTTCTTTTCCAGCAGCGCGTCGATCAGCCGGTCATAGAACGCCAGGCCCTTCTCATTGATGGCCCCTTTCCCAAACGGCATCACCCGCGACCACGACACCGAGAACCGGTACGCCTGCAGCCCGATGCTCGCCATCAGGTCGACGTCGTCCCGGTACCGGTGGTAGTGGTCGCACGCCACATCGCCGGTCGAATCATCCTGGATCGTCCCCGGCTGGTGGGAGAACGTGTCCCAGATCGAAAGCCCGCGGTCATCTTCGCGATGCGCCCCTTCGATCTGGTAGCTGGCGGTCGCCGCGCCCCAGAGAAACCCTTCGGGAAAAGTCAGAAGTGCCATTGGCGGATTATTCACTAGCGCGCCGTCGCGGGCACGTCCGGTAGCATCCCTCTATGACCGAAACCACCACCGTCGGCGTCTACACCATCCGCTCCCTACCCGATGGCGCCGCCGATTTGCCCACGTGGGCCTTGCACCCCGACCTCGCCGGCAGCGACCCCGTGGATTGGGCGGCCTATGCCCAGCGTTCCCCCGAAGGCTTCCACAGCGAACACCACCTCTGGCGCATCCACAACACCTGCTTCCTCGTCGAAGGCGAAGGACACCGCATCCTCGTCGACCTCGGTGTCGGCGTCGGACCCTACCCGTGGTACCAGGGCATTCGCGGCCAACTCATGCAGCGCATGGACTCAGCCTGCATCGAACCCGCTGCCATCACCCAGGTCTTCCTCACCCACGCCCACCCGGACCACGTCGGCTGGGCGTTCGACGAAGAACGCGGTGTTCCCCGCTTCCCCAACGCACGCTACCGCCTCCACCGCACCGATTGGCACTTCTTCGCCGACCGCGACACTGTCCCCAAACACTTCACCCGCTTCGTCGAACCACTCGCGAAGTCCGCCGTCCTCGACCTCCTCGACGGCGAGACGGCCATCGCCCCGGGCATCACCGCGCTCGAAACCCCCGGCCATACCGCCGGCCACATGAGCCTCCTCATCGAGTCCCGTGGCGAAGGCATGGTCATCGCCGGCGACGTCCTCAACAGCCCGATGTTCGTCACCGAACCGCACCGACCCTTCGGCTCCGACGCCGACCAGCAACAGGGCATCGAAACCCGCATCCGGCTTATCGACCGCATCACCCGCGAAGGCTGGCGCGTCGCCGCCGCCCACTTCCCCACACCCGGCTGGGGCGCCATCCACCTCGAAGCCGGCCGCCGCTGGTGGCAAGGAGGCTGACGGACCGGAATGGCCCGGCCCAGGGGGCGGTGGCCTTGCCCCAACGCGGCAGACACCACAGACACGGGCGAAGATGCCCCGGGAGCTGTCGAAGTGACAGCGGAACCGGCCGGAGTTCACTCCTGACTACAAGGCAGAGGTCTGGCGCTGTTCCGGGCGACGGATCAGATGGAGCGGGAGGACCTGACCTGCCTGCCTCGGGAGAGAACCGTCCATGGGGAGAAGCGGAACCAGCCCACACCCTCATCGCCCACCAAGACCGCAACACCCACCAAAACTCCCCTCTCCCGTGAGGCACGAGTCGGGAGAGCGACTGTGTTGGAGGTCAAGCTGGAGTCCATGGTTTTTGATCCC
>CAYYDX010000066.1:0-19346 GCA_964470735.1 uncultured Anaerolineaceae bacterium | reverse complement strand
AGTACTCCTCGTTGAGCGCCCAGCCGATGCCCTGGACGGCGCCGCCCTGCATCTGCCCTTCGACGTACGACGGGTGGATGGCGGTGCCCGCGTCCTGGATCGCGGTGTAGCGAAGGATCGTCACCTTGCCCGTGTCCGGGTCGACTTCGACATCGACGATGGCGTGGGCGAACCCACCACCCTGGAGGAAGCCGGCGTTTACCGATCCGCTGGCGGTGAGCCCCGGCCCGCGCCCGACGATCGCCTGGGCGATCTCCTTGAACGTGCCGGTTTTCGTGCCGTCCTTCGACTTGAAGACGCCGCCTTCGAACTCGATGTCATCGACGCTCATCTGCCACGTCGGGGCGAGGCGCGCGGTCAGTTCCTTGATGACGTTGCGGCCGGCCTCGACCGTCGCCATGCCCGAACCGAACGTCACGCGCGAACCGGCGGTCACGTCGTTGTATCCGACCGAGTCGGTATCGACGACCGTCGGGGTGACGGCTTCGTATTCGATGCCGAGCGTCTCCGCGAGCTGCATCGCGAGCGATGCGCGCGTGCCGCCGATGTCGGTGCTGCCTTCGATGAGGCTGACGTTGCCGTCAGGCTGCACCGTCACCGAGACGCTGGAGCGCAGGCCGACGTTGAACCAGAAGCCGGAGGCAGTGCCGCGGCCGCGGTTCGGCCCTTCGAGCGGCGACTTGTAGTGCTCTGAAGCCAGCGCCTGGCGGATGCACTCTTCGTGGCCCGGCGCCTGGTGGGGCATGCCCATCGGCCCGCGTGTGCCGGGCTTGCAGGTGTTGAGCATGCGCAACTGCTCGACGTCCATGTTCAGCTTGATCGCCATCTCGTCGATCAACTGCTCCATGGCGAAGGCCGCGGCGGGCGAACTGGGGGCGCGGTAGTCCTGCGTGCGGGGCTTGTTCACCACCACGTCGTAGGCGTCGAACTTCACATGCTCGATGTCGTAAGCGGCGGTGATGCACATCGTCGCGTAGTTGGCGGCCGAACCGGGGAACGCCCCGTTCTCGTACGCCATGTCGGCGTAGAAGGCGCGCAGCTTCCCGTCCCTGGTCGCGCCGAGTTTCGCGCGGATGCTCGTGCCGGGCGTCGGGCCGGTGCCTTCGAACACGTCGACGCGGTCCATCGTCATCTTCACCGGCTTGCCCGATTTCTTCGACAGGAGGGCGACGATCGGCTCCAGGTAGACGGCGATCTTGCCGCCGAAGCCGCCGCCGATCTCCGTCGGCACCACCTTAATCTTCGAAACCGGGTGGTTGAGGATCTGCGAGCAGTTCTGCCGTGCCGGGAATGAACCCTGCGTGCACGACCAGATGGTCACGCGGCCATCCTGGGTCCAGGCGGCCGTCGCGGAGTGGGGCTCGATGTACCCCTGGTGCACCATCTTCGTGGAGAACTCGTTCTCGACGATGACGTCGCACTCGGCGAAACCCTTGTCCACATCGCCGAAGGCCACTGCCGCGTGGGCGACGACGTTCGAAGGGTTTTCGCTGGGGCCTGCAGGCGTGCGCGTGCGCTGGTTCGGGTGGAGCAGCGGTGCGCCCGGGAGCATGCTCTCGCGCACATCGAGCACCGGCGGCAGCACTTCGTATTCGACCTCGATGAGGTCGACGGCCTGGCGGGCGATGAGGTCGGTGGTGGCGGCCACCGCGGCGACCGCATGGCCGCGGTAGAGCACCTTATCGCCGGCAAGGATGTTCTTCGAAAGGTCCGGCAGCGCGGCCGGGTTGGGGCCGAGGTCGAGCGCGGTGACCACGGCGCGGACGCCGGGGAGCGCTTCGGCCTTTGCCGTGTTGATGCGCTTGATGTTGGCGTGCGCGTGGGGGCTGCGCTTCATCCGGCCGACGAGGGCGCCGGGAAGGTTCACATCGGCGCCATAGACGGCGCGGCCGGTGACCTTATCGATGCCGTCCGGGCGGATGGGCCGGGTGCCGATGACTTTGTACGCGGGCTTCTCCGTCGTAACCATGAGTCAGCTCTCCTTTTCCTACCGGGCGCCGGCGGTGGCGCGCAGTTCGTCGCGCGCGTCCATCACGGCACGAATGATCTTGTCATATCCGGTGCAGCGGCACAGGTTGCCGGCGAGGTAGTGGCGGATACGCGCTTCGTCGGCGTCCGGCTCGGTTTCGAGCAGTTGCCTGGCGGCGACGATGAAGCCCGGCGTGCAGATGCCGCACTGGAGCGCGGCCTCTTCGAGGAACTTCTGCTGCAGCGGATGGAGCTTCTCGCCCTCGGCGACGCCTTCGATGGTGGTGATGGTCGAGCCGTTCGCCTCAACGGCGAGGACGGTGCAGGAGTTGACCAGCTGGCCGTTGAGGATGACGTTGCAGGCGCCGCAGTTGCCGTTGCCACAGCCTTCCTTCGAGCCAGTGAGGCCGACTTCGTTGCGCAGCCCTTCGAGCAGTGTCTCGTACGGCTCCGCCAGGAAATCAACCGGTTCGCCATTGATCGTGGCGCTCACAATTCGCTTGGCCATTTAACCCCTCGCCCGCTGGACGGCTTTGTTGATGGTGCGGCGCACAAGGACGCCGACGAGATGCTTGCGCTGCTCCACAGAGCCGCGCATGTCGGTAATGGGCGTGGCTGCTGCCTGTGCGGCCTCGCACGCCTTCGCGATGGTCGCGTCCGAGACCGGCTGGCCAACCAGCGCCGCGCCCGCGGCGGGCACGAACAGCGGCGTCGGAGCGACCGCGCCGATGGCAATGCGCGCCGCTGTAAACGTCTGCCCGTCGGCCGAAAGTGTCACGTTCGAAGCCGCATTGGCGACGGCGATAGCCATTTCGTTCCGCGGGATGAACCGCTCGAAGGCAGCGCCGCTGTGGGCGGCCGGCGCCGGGAACGAGAGCGACACCAGCATCTCGCCGTTCTGCAGGACGTTGCGGCCGGGCCCGGTGCAGAAATCCTCGACGGGGACGCTGCGCTCGCCGCCGGGGCCGGCGATATGGCAGGTCGCGCCGAGCGCGATCAGCGTCGGGATCGAGTCACCCGCGGGGCCGCTGTTGCAGAGGTTCCCGCCGATGCTCGCGCGCGACTGGATCTGGACGCTGCCGATGACCGTCGTCGAATCGACGAGCGCGGGGAAGCGTTTCTTGATCTCCGGGTTGTTGTAGATCGCCGAGCACGAGGTGGCTGCGCCGATGCGCAGCGAACCGTCTCCGGCGAGGTTGAGCTGCGTCAGGTCGGCGATGCCCTTGACATCGACCATCACCGCCACATCGCGGCGCCCTTCGCGAGCCTGGATGATCAGGTCGGTGCCTCCAGCGAGGACACGCGCCGCGGCGCCGTGTTTCGCCAGCACAGCGACCGCCTCTTGCACCGATCCCGGTGCAACGTAGTCGAAAGCCTGCATTCTTCCTGCCTTTCGGCCCCCGGCCGGGAGCCGCGAATCAGCCCGCATGGGAGGGCACCGGCAATTCTAACGACAAAGCGAACGGGATTCATCTCTACCGGGGGCGGGGATGCGGCGAAGGCGCCCCGGCCATGGAAAGAGGCCTGCCCCAGAGCGCCACGTATGCGGTGCTGGGGCAGGCCTCCCGGTGCTTCGGCGGCTCTCATACTGGGTGAAGAGCCGCCGAAGGCGTAGTGCCTAGTGGATGTTGTTTACGACCCCGGCCGAAAGCGGGATGACCGTGTTCGGCGTAGCGTCGGAGAAGTCGAATGTGTAGCTACCGGGCAACAGCTCCATGTCCTGGGTGAATGGCCGCCAGCCACCGGCGTAGTAGCTCGTTGCCGTCCCGCTGAGGGAGTGCACGGAACCGGTCTGGAAGGTCACGGTATCGGTGTTCCCACTGATGACCTGACCGTTGAGCTGGTGCCGCGTGCCGAGGTAGGTCATGGCGAAGCTGTAGCTGCCCGGTAGCATCTCGACGGTGGTCGCGCCGTTGGAGGTGTTGCCAATGGTCTGCCAGCCAGCCGCGTAGTACGAGGCGTTGCCCGTGTCGATAAGTGCGCCGCCGGAGTTCCGAAGCTCCACCGTTACGGCGGTCGTCTGGAAGGTAACCGTGCTGCTGGGCCCGCTCACCACCTGGCCGTTGAGCTGCTGCCGGGTGCCGTTGAAGGTCATCGCGAAGCTGTAGCTTCCGGGCAGCATCTCGACGGTGGTCGTGCCGCCGGAGGTGTTGCCGATCGTGCGCCAGCCGCCTGCATAGTACGAGGCGTTGCCGGTGTCGCTGAGGGCGTTGCTGGAGTTCCTGAGTTCCACGGTGACCGCGGTGGTCTGGAAAGTGACGGTGTCGTTCAGCCCGCTGATGACCTGGCCGTTAAGCTGCTGGCGGGTGCCGTTGTAGGTCATCGCGAAGCTGTAGCTGCCGGGCAGCATCTGAACGACGATCTTCCCGTTGGAGGTGTCGCCAACGGTGTGCCAGCCGCTGGCGTAGTAGGACGCGCCGCCGGTGTCGATGAGCGTGCCGCCGGAGTTCCGAAGCTCCACGGTGACGCCGGTGGTCTTGAAGGCGTAGACGGAGTTCGTCGGCTGGTGCTGGGTGATCTGCTGTCGCGTCCCGTTATAGGTCATCGCGACCGTGGCATTGCCCAGTGTACCGTCGACAACACCACAGGTCTTGCCATTGGCGCCGGTGGTACCGACCGACTGCCAGCCACTGGCATAGACGGTCGCCACGCCGCCCGCCAGGGGCTGGTTGGCACTGTTCGCCAGGGAGGCGACGATGACGCTCTTCACGAGGTGATCGCCAGCAGCGATCGGGATCCAGCCCGTCTGGCAACCGGCCGGGTTGAGTTGGATGCTCCCTGGGAGGAACTCGAGTGTAGACGGGCTGAAGGGGTAGAACTGGCTATTGTTCCAGGACATCGCCCCGCTGTAGTGGACGGTAAGGCGCCCGGTCTGGAAAACCACATCGGTCGAGGGCGACGCAATCGCCACGTGGTCCTTCTGCTGGCGTGTGTGGTTGTAGTTCATCGCGAAGGACCAGCTGCCGGGCAGCATCTCGAGCGAGACCTTTCCCCCGGATGTGCTGCCGATGCTGTGCCAGCCAGTCTGGCCGTAATACGACACCGAACCCGTGTCCAGGGGGTTGCCGTCGGCATCGTTCAGCTTGACGACGGCGAGAGCCGTCTGGAACGTGAAGTTGGAGGCGTTCAGCTGAGCAAGGCTCTGCTGATTTCTCGTATCGTTGTAGTACATCGCGATGGACAGGTAAGAGGTGCTTGGAACCGAGAAGACAAGGTTCCCGTCGGCGTCGGTAACACCGGCGTGGGAGTGCCAACCGCCGGTGTAGTAGCCGATCGTCCCGCCAGCGAGTCCGGCGCCAGTATGGTCCACGAGCCGGACAATGCCGCCGGTGAACCCGGTTGGCCCGACTACGAGGTCAGGGTGGCCGTGGCCGTTGTCGAGCTTGTAGTTGCCCGGGAACATCTCCATGGGCCCGGTGTACTCGTGCCACCCGGAGTAGGCATTTGTGGCGTAGGTGAGATAGCCCGTGTTGAGCAGGGTCACTCGCACCGTCTGGAACGTGTAGGTCTGACTGATGTCAACGGCTGCGCTGGTGCGAGCGAACCCCTGATTGTAGTTCGCTTCGAGGAGGTAGTTACCGGCACCATGAGACACGGCGACGACGCCAGAGGAGTCGGTGAAGCCAAGCGTGTGCCATCCGCTATACGCGTCCACTGCCCAGATGATTTGAACACCCTGGATTCCGTTTCCCTGCGAGTCCACCACGCGTACATCAGTGGTGACCGTCCCGGTATCAGCGCTGGCGGGCCGTGGAGCCCACAGCGCGAACGCTGTGACCGCCAGGGCAGCGATCATCGCCAGCCACCAGCGGTTCATCGTTGTCGTTCTTGTCATGACCAGTCCTTTCTCTGTCGCGTTGTACACGAGCCTTCGCAGTCGCTCACAGGCTGCTCCCCGCTGCAGCCGTGCCAAACGAAAGTCACACCAGCCCTTGCGCTTCCCCTCCCGGAAGCACGCCTCTACGTGTTATGCCATGCATACCGATGACATTATCGGGGACGCGCCGGGACCATATTCCTCTTATTAAACGCAAGTCAAGTAGTTTAGTCGCAACGAACAAAACTCGACAGTGTTTGTCGCGAATGCCTTCAATCGTGCCCTCAGGCGCGCCCGGCGCCGCGCCCCCCGACGAACGCCGCCACCGCCAACCCGCTGAGTGACGCAGCCGCGATCGCGCAGGTCATCGTCACTGGCGTCGGCGTGAGGAAGCCGCTGTAGCCGATGCTGTAGGCCGAAGCGATGCCCGTCTGGGAGAAGCCCATGACCGCCGCGGCCAGTCCCGCCATCTGCGGGAACGGCGTGAGCGCCGTGGCCCGGGCAGCAGGTCCGGCCATCCCCATCGCAGCGCCCATGAAGACCATCGGCACGAGGATGTAGAGCACGCCTTCGAGGCCGGCCACGGTCATCGCCGCCATGCTCGTGCTGGCGGCGCCACCCATCACGCACGCCGTGAGCACGATGCGCCGCGCCGACCACCGGCTGACCAGCCGCCGCGCCGCATTCGCGCCGATCATGATGCCGCCGGCCATCACGCCGAAGCTGAACCCGTAGAGCCGCGGCGAAAGCCCGAGGTTATCGACGAGCACGAACGAGGAGGTCGAAATGAACACGAGTTGGGCCGAAAAGACGAGCGCCATCAGCAGCGCATGCGCCGTGAACACGGGTGTCGTCCAGAGCGTCCGGTAGTTGCCGAGCATCTCGCCGAAGTGGAGCGCGCGCGGGTCGCGCTGCTCGTTGGTCTCCGGTAGCACCCATGCGTACCCGGCGGCCAGGACCACACCGATCCCCACCAGCACGCAGAACACGAGGCGCCAGCCGCCTGCATCGTGGAGGAATCCGCCCGCGATGGGCGCGAGCATCGGCGCCAGCGCCGTCACCGAGGTCATGGCCGCCATTGCCTGGAGCGCGCGCTCCTTCTTATACACATCGATCACGATGGCCGAAGCGATTGCCGGCCCGGCGCCGCCGCCAAACCCCTGGATGACGCGCCCTGCGAGCAACATCTCCACCGACTGGGAGAAGACGCAGAGCGCGCCGCCGAACGTGTAGAACGCGAGCCCCGCGAACATCACCGGCCGCCGCCCGAACTTGTCCGACGCAGGCCCGTAGACGAGCTGGGATGTCGCGAATGCCAGCAAGAAGAGCGTGACGGCGAGGCTGACCGCGCCCTTGCTTGTGTCGAACTCCTCGGCCATGTCAGGCATCGAGGGCAGGAACATGTCGATGGAGATCGGGGCGATGGCAGTCAGCGCGATGAGCATGCCGAGCGCCGTCCGCGATTCGGCGTTGCGAACGCGCGGCCCCGTGATCGAGAGCGCCTTAGCCAACCAGGTTCGCCCGGAACATCGCGGTACACCGTACGTGATCGAACGGTCAGCGGCATCAGCGCGGCCCCGGATTTTGAGCAAGGAAACGCTAGTCATCCGAAAGTTACCGCTGATATGCTGCTCACCATCCGTAACAAACTGGAGATCAAGCCATGCCCATCGCACTGACCGACGAAATGAAGCAGGCCTTCGAAACCGCCCTGGCCGACGGGGCGCCCGTCATCTTCGCGACCGCCAACAACGACGGAATGCCCGACATCGGCTTCAAGGGCAGCGCAATGGTGTTCGATAGCGAGCACGTGGCCTTCTGGGAGCGCGCCCTCGGCACGATGTACCGCAACGTGAGCGAGAACCCCGGTGTTTGCCTGCTCTACCGCAACACGAACACCCGCACCGTCTGGAAGATGTTCGGCAAGGCCGAAGTGCTCACCGAGGGCCCCGTTCGCCAGCAGGTGATGGACCGGACGATCGCGCTCGAACTCGACCGCGACCCGGAGCGCAAAGGGGCGGCAATCATGATCCGCATCGACCGCGTCCTCCAGGCGGGCCAACTCCTCATGGAACGGTGATGAAGGGCGAACGGCGAACGACGAACAACGAAGGACGGTGTGCCCGAAACCGTGGTTCGGGGCCAACGGCCATGTTCGCCCGGGGCGAACCGTGGTAGTTGGTAGGGGCGCATTGCAATACGCCCCTACGACCGGCGCCGGCCGTCGGGTTTTCGGGTCAACATCCATGCTCGCGATCGTTCGTAGCCGCTTCCTTGCGGGCGCGGCTCTGAGGCGACCGTGGTGGGCCGGCGTTGAACCGCTCCGTACCCGTCGCGGCTCTGATTTGGGTCGTGTTGGCAGGGGCGTATGGCAATACGCCCCTACGACCGGCGCGGGCCGTCGGGTTTTCGGGTCAACGTCCATGCTCGCGATCGTCCGTAGCCGCTTCCTTGCGGGCGCGGCTCTGAGGCGACCGTGGTGGGCCGGCGTTGCACCGCTCCGTACCCGTCGCGGCTCGGATTGGGGGTTGTGGTTCGACCCGGGTGATTCGCTTTCACTACCGAATGGCCGGTACACTCCGTTCGAACGCGAGACATTAACCTGTTGGTTCGTTACAGAACGTGCAGCAAGCGTCGCATTGAGGGGGACTATGACCGCACCTGTACTCCCGGGGCCGGGGCGCCTCGAACGGCGCAAGGCTCGCACTCGCTCCACGATCATCTCCTCTGCCAGCAAGCTCTTCCACGAACGCGGCTTCGAAGAGACCTCGATCCAGCACATCGCCGAACTCGCCGACACCGGCGTCGGCACGCTCTACGGTTACTTCGATTCGAAGGACGCCATCCTCCGCGAGGTCCTTCGCACCGAACGCGACGAGGCGCTCGAACAGTACTTCGCCTCGATCGACGAGGAAACGCCCTACATCGAGCGCGCCGTGATGGCGGTGCAGGCGCTTGCGCTCTACCTGCGCAAGAACCGGCGCATTCTCGTGGCGGCGTTCCAGGTGGGCGCCCGCAACCGGCAGGCCGATGACCTCCAACTGGCGTGGCTGCACGAAGGGTTCCGTGAGGTGGTCGCCGCAGGCATCGCGAACGGCGAGTTCCGCCCGCTGCCGCTCGACGCCACGGTGCGGATGCTCGTGGGGACGACGATGCTGGCGATGCTCGGCATCGTGAACTGGGCGGGCGAAGAGGAACGTCCCGGCACGCTCGAAGATCTCGAAGCGCTGACGCGCGGCGTCCTCGCGCGCTGACCGGTGGCCACGCAGGAGGACGTCCGCCGCATCGCCATGGCCCTCCCCGGCGTTATCGAGGAGGACGAGCGCTTCGGGTTCATGGTGATGAACAAGAAGAAGGCGAAGGGACTCGCCTGGGTGTGGCTTGAGCGCGTCGACCCGAAGAAGGCGCGTATCCCGCAGCCGAAAGTGCTGGCTGTGCGAGTCGGCGGTGAGGAGGACAAGGATTTCCTCCTGCACGCGGCGCCCGACGTGTTCTTCACCGAGCCGCACTACCGGAACTACCCTGCGATCCTCATCCGCCTTGAGAACATCGGCCTCGAACAACTCGAGACGCTGCTGTTCGATGCGTGGACCATCCAGGCGCCGAAGGCGGCCGTGGCCGAGTACGTGGCAAGGCGTCAGGCGGAGACGTAGGCGGCGAGGTGCTGCCCGGTGAGCGTCGATTTCGCGGCCACCAGCGCGGTGGGCGTGCCCTCGAACACGATTGAACCGCCGTCGTGCCCCGCGCCGGGACCGATGTCGATGATCCAGTCGGCGTGAGCCATGACCGCCTGGTGGTGTTCGATCACAACGACCGACTTGCCCGTGTCGACAAGCCGGTCGAGCAAGCGCAGCAGCTGTTCGACGTCGGCGAGGTGGAGGCCGGCCGTCGGCTCATCGAGGACGTAGACGCCGCCCTTCTCGCCCATGTGGGTGGCGAGTTTGATTCGCTGGCGTTCGCCTCCGGAGAGGGTGGTGAGTGGCTGGCCGATGCGAAGGTAGCCGAGGCCCACATCGGCCATGCGCTGGAGGATGGCGTGGGCGGCCGGTGTCTTCGCTTCGCCCGCGCCGAAGAACTCGACGGCGTCGGCGACCGGCAGGTCGAGTGCATCAGCGATGTTGAGGCCGCCGAGACGGTATTCGAGCACGGCGCCATCGAACCGGCGGCCCCCGCAGTCCTCGCAGACCGAACTGACCGTGGCCATGATGCCCAGGTCGGTAAAGATGACGCCGGCGCCGTTGCAGGTGGGGCAGGCGCCCTCGGAGTTGGCGCTGAAGAGTGCGGGCTTCACGCCGTTTGCCTTCGCGAACGAGTTGCGGATCGAATCGAGCGCGCCCGTGTAGGTGGCCGGGTTGCTGCGCCGCGAACCGCGAATCGCCCCCTGGTCGATAGTCACGACGCCGCGGCGACCGCTGACGGAGCCATGGATGAGCGAACTCTTGCCCGAACCGGCCACGCCCGTGACCACCACGAGCGCCCCGAGCGGGATGTCGACGTTGACGTTCTTCAGGTTGTTCGTCGTTGCGCCGCGGATCTCGAGTGCGCCTTTCGGTTCGCGCACCGCGGGTTTGAGCGCCGCGCGGTACTTGAGCCGCTCACCGGTCAGCGTGCCGCTGCGCTCCAGGTCTTCGAACGAACCTTCGAAGGTGACCTCGCCGCCGTTCGCGCCGGCGCCGGGCCCGAGGTCCACCAGGTGGTCGGCGATGGCCATGACCTCTGGCTTGTGCTCGACCACGAGCACGGTGTTCCCCTTGTCCCGCAGTTGGAGCAGGAGCCTGTTCGTGCGCTCGATATCGTGTGGGTGGAGGCCGATGGTCGGCTCATCGAAGATGTAGGTGACGTCGGTGAGCGCCGACCCGAGGTGGCGGACCATCTTCGTGCGCTGGGCTTCGCCGCCGGAAAGCGTCCCCGTCGGGCGGTCCAGCGAGAGGTACCCGAGGCCGATCTCGACGAACGAATCGAGCGCCTTGCCAAGTGCGCCGATGAGCGGCGCAACCGAGGGGTCGTCGATGTCGCGAACCCACCCGGCGAGGTCGCTGATCTGCATCGCGCAGACGTCGGCGATGTTCTTGCCGCGAATCTTCGAAGAGCGCGCTTCGGGCGCAAGTCGTGTGCCGTCGCAGTCGGGGCAGCGGGTAAAGGTTGCCGCCCGTTCGACAAACGCCCGCACGTGGGGCTGCAGCGAGTCGATGTCCTTCGAGAGCATCGACTTCTGGATGCGAGCGATGATCCCTTCGTAGGTAAGGTTGATCCCGTCGACCTTGATCTTCGTTGGCTCTTTGTAGAGCAGGTCGTGGAGTTCCTTCTTGTTGAACTGCTTGATCGGCTTGCCGGGGTCGAAGAAGCCGCAGCCGTTGAAGATGCGGCCGAACCAGCCCTCCATGCTGTAGCCGGGAACCTTGAGCGCGCCATCGTTGAGCGACTTTTCTTCGTCGTAGATCTGCGTGAGGTCGATGTCGTTCACATCGCCACGTCCCTCGCAACGCGGGCACATGCCACCGAGGCGGTTGAAACTCGCGGCCACTGTCTTCGTTCCCGCGCCACGCTGCACGGTAATCCCGCCGGACGCGCTGACCGAGGGGACGTTGAAGGAGTAGGCGTTTGGCGGGCCGATATGCGGGTCGCCAAGGCGGCTGAAGAGGATGCGCAGCATCGCGTTCGCGTCGGTGGCGGTGCCGACGGTCGAACGGGGATCCGCGCCAATGCGCTCCTGGTCGACCGTGATCGCGGTGGTCAGGCCGTCGAGCACGTCGACGTCCGGCCGCGACGTTGCTGGCATGAACCCCTGGACGAACGCGCTGTAGGTCTCGTTGATCAGCCGCTGGGACTCGGCGGCGATGGTGCTGAAAACGAGCGAGCTCTTGCCCGAACCGGAGACGCCGGTGAACACAGTCAGCCGGCGTTTCGGGAGCGCGACGCTGATGTTCTTCAGGTTGTTCTCGCGCGCGCCGTGCACGCGGATCATGTCGTGGCTATCGGCCGGGGCGAGTGGTGAACGCGGCTCGATGGTCTCTGTCATGCTTCGCCCCCGAAGATTGTGCGGCACGGGCAACCGGACAGGCCCGGGCTCAGGACCAGGACGCCGGCGGCTGATCGATGCGGATAAGGTTGCCCGACGGGTCGCGCAAGGCACAATCGCGGGCGCCCCAGGGCTGGTCGGTTGGCTCCTGCACGATTTCGGCGCCGGCCGCCTTGAACTTGGCGAAGGCGGCATCGAGGTTCTCGGCGTGGAAGTGCACGCCGTTGAGCGCGCCCTTCGCGAGCAACCCCGCGACCACGTCGGCATCGGCCGGGCCGCCGTTCACGAAGTTCGTCAGCACAATCTCCACGCCCGGTTGCGAAGGCGCGCCCAGCGTGAGCCAGCGAAAGTGACCATTGGCGACATCGTTCTTCAGTTCGAGACCGAGCGTGTCGCGGTAGAAACGGAGGGCGACTTCGGGGTCGTGAACCTGGACGAAACAGCGGGAAAACGTGATGTTCATGCGGCCATCCTAGCCAGCGGCAACGACGGTCGCTTCTTCGATCCTGCTCAGTGCGCGGCGCGGGCGCGTGACCTCTTTCGCGATGCACCCGGGAGTCGCCCCGAGCGCACGATGGTCGCGCGCCCGGTAGGCGGTCGGTGTTTCGCCGGTGAGCTCGGTGAACCGCGCGCTGAACGAGCCGAGCGAGGTGCAGCCGACTTCGAGGCAGACTTCCGTCACCGAGAGGTCGCCGCGGCGGAGCAGCCACTTCGCCCGCTCGATCCTGCGCGTCATCAGGTAGGAGTATGGCGTCTCCCCGTAGGCGGCACGGAACTCGCGCGAAAAGTGCGCAGGCGACATGAGCGCGGCGCGGGCCATTTCGGCCACGGAAAGCGGCTCCGCATACGCCCGGTCCATCAGGTCGCGGGCGCGGCGCACGTGCGCGAGGTTGGCCAGGCGCTCCGGTGTCATACGGACAATCTACTGCCCGCGGGCGCGTTCGCCAACGTTTGTGTCACGCGCGGAAACCCCGCCCAAGCTGGTACGATCCGGGGATTCTCCTCGGGGCGCAACGTTTGACTACTCCTCCCGGCCCGGACCAGGACCGCATCAAAGCGGCCGTTGTCGAAATGCTCTCAGCCATTGGCGAAGACCCCGCGCGCGAAGGGCTCATCGAGACGCCGCGCCGCATCGCCGAGATGTACGGCGAGATATTCGCCGGCCTCACCTATGACCCGCGCGAGCACCTCGGCGTCGTCTTCTCGGTGCAACACGACGAGATGGTCCTCCTCCGCAACATCCCCTTTTACTCCATGTGCGAACACCACTTCCTGCCCTTCCACGGCGAGGCCCACGTCGGCTATATCCCCGACGGGCGCGTCGTCGGCATTTCGAAGCTCGCGCGCGTGGTCGAAGGGTATGCGAAGCGGCCGCAGATCCAGGAGCAACTGACGAGCCAGATTGCGCAGGCGATCATGGAGACCCTTCGGCCCGACGGAGTCGCGGTCGTCATCGAAGCCGAGCACCTCTGCATGACGATGCGCGGCGTGAAGAAGCCCGGTAGCCGCATGGTCACCAGTGCGATGCGTGGCGACTTCCGCCGCTCGGCCGTCACCCGTTCGGAGTTTCTCAGCCTCGTCCACGGCAACCATTAGAGGCGCTCGCCGTTGGCCGTGTGGTCGAACCTCCATGTTCGCCGGCAGCGCACCGCTCCTTCCCAGTCGCGGCTCTGAGGGTTGGGGGTTGGGGACACCGAGTCCGTTTGGGGAACGGGTATACTCGAACCATGTCCGCGGCAAAACACCTGGCCCCGGCGCTCGAAAACGGCGCGGTGATGTCCCGCGAGGAGTTCCATCGGCTGTACGCCGAGTGCGAAGGCTACGAGCGGGTCGAACTCATCGAGGGAGTCGTCTTCATGCCGTCGCCAGTGCGATTTGAAAGCCACGACAGGCAGGCGTCACTGCTTCGTGGCTGGTTATTCACATACTCCACGCTCCACGAAGGTGTCGAGAGTGGGAATGAAGCGACCCTCATCCTCGGCGACTCCGAAGTGCAGCCCGATGCGTTTCTCCTTCGCGCAGGGAGTGTGCCTGTCGATGGTGACGGCTACCTCACTGGCGCGCCCCAGTTGGTAGCGGAAGTGGCGGCAAGTACCGCCTCGCGTGACCTCCACAGCAAGAGGGACCTTTACGAACGCAACGGCGTCGGCGAGTACGTTGTCTGGCGCACGCTCGATGGCGCGATCGACTGGTTCGTCCTGCGCGATGGTGTGTATGTCGCGAAATCGCAGGACGCGGCGGGGCGAATCGAGAGCGAGCAGTTCCCCGGTCTGGTGATGGACGTTCGCGCGATGCTGGCGATGGACCGCACGGCGGTGCTGGCGGCGCTCAAGGGGTAGGAAGGCTGGCACGCGGTAGAGGGCACCGGGACTTCCGGCGGCTGTGGTTCGCCGGCAGCGCACCGCTCCTTCCCAGTCGCGGCTCTGAGGGTTGGGGGTTGGGGACACCGAGTCCGTTTGGGGAACGGGTATACTCGAACCATGTCCGCGGCAAAACACCTGGCCCCGGCGCTCGAAAACGGCGCGGTGATGTCCCGCGAGGAGTTCCATCGGCTGTACGCCGAGTGCGAAGGCTACGAGCGGGTCGAACTCATCGAGGGAGTCGTCTTCATGCCATCGCCGATCAAGGTCGAATCACACGCCGATCCACACGGGCTCGTTATCCTCTGGCTGGGGACATATGCGGCCGCGTTCGCAGATCTGCGCGCGCTTCCG
This sequence comes from uncultured Anaerolineaceae bacterium, assembly GCA_964470735.1. GTDB lineage: Bacteria > Chloroflexota > Dehalococcoidia > Tepidiformales > Tepidiformaceae > Amarobacter. The sequence continues at coordinate 4,828 of CAYYDX010000066.1, read as the reverse complement.
CCAGTCTCCGTGCTCCTCGACGGCGCGAACGAACCCGAGCCAGACGCCATGCTGGTCCGGATGACGCCGGGCTGGCTTTCGGACGATGGGTATGTGGCGAAGGCGCCCGAGCTTGTGGTCGAGATCGCTGGCAGCAGCAGTTCGCGCGATGCGCACCAGAAACGGCGCGCCTACGAGCGTAACGGCGTCGGCGAGTACCTTGTCTGGCGCACGCTCGATGGCGCGATCGACTGGTTCGTCCTGCGCGATGGTGTGTATGTCGCGAAATCGCAGGACGCGGCGGGGCGAATCGAGAGCGAGCAGTTCCCCGGTCTGGTGATGGACGTTCGCGCGATGCTGGCGATGGACCGCACGGCGGTGCTGGCGGCGCTCAAGGGGTAGGGACCGCTACCAGGCGGTGGTTCGCCGGCAGCGCACCGCTCCTTACCAGTCGCGGCTCTGACGAGGTCACCCTTTCCTCTCGCTGCTACATCGGGCGCTGGGTGACGTTGCCCGTGGCGCGGGCGTCGGCGATGTCTTCGAAGATCTTGTTTGTACCGAAGACGGGGAAGACGCGTTCGAAAACGCCCGGCATGAACTCGGCGATGCCCGTGATCATCCGGCCAGGTCCGCGATAGACGAGCATCTCCGGGCGGTCGCGACGAATCGCTTTCACCACGTCGGAGGCGACCTTCGCAGGTGAGACGGTGCCCGCGAGAAAGTTCTCCTTCACACCTGCCTGATCCTGCATGTCTTTGTACATGCCCGCTTCGCTCACGAGGCCGGGACAGATGACGCTGGCGCTCACGCCCCGTTTCTTGAACTCCGAGCGGAACGAGCGCGTAAACCCGATCAGCCCCGCCTTCGATGACGCGTAGGGCACGCTGAACGGCACCGGCACCTTGCCGGCGAGCGAGGCGATGTTGACCACGTGCCCGGACTTCCGTTCGAGCATGGGCGGGAGCACCGCGTGCGCGAGGTTCAGCGCGGCGGTCAGGTTCACCTCGATGACGCGCGTGATCTCTTCTTCGGGCTGGTTCTCGAAATGCGCCGTCAATTCGATACCTGCGTTGTTCACGAGGATGTCGACGCGCCCGAACTCGGCGAGCGCGGCATCGATCAGCGCCTTACGGTCGGCTTCGGCGGTGACGTCGCAGGTGACTGCAATGGCGCGACCGCCGTTGTCTCGAATCTCCTGGGCCACCGCTTCGAGTTCGGCCGTCGAACGTGCGGCGACCGCGAGATGGACGCCTTCCGCGGACAGTGCGCGGGCCATGTAGGGGCCGAGCCCGCGCGACGCCCCGGTGACGATGGCGACGCGATTCTTCAGTTTGCGCATGGGAGCCTCCCCGGTGAGGCGCGGAGTGTAGCGGCATGCGGGCGTCACTGGCGAGAGATCTGTCCGAAGGGACTGCCGAAACGGGTCCCCCGGGACTGCCGCCGGGCGCAAAGGCTGGTACGCTTGAGGATGGTGGGCCGCACACTGACAACCTGGAAGAACCGTCGCCGCATCTCCATCCTGCTGGCGATTTCGCTGTTGCCCATGCTCACGTTCATGGGGCACTGGCCCGAAGCCGTACCGATCCCCGGCACCGATGAGTACCTTTCGATACCGTTCGCCGGGCGGCCGCTGGGCGACCACCACGAGGAGGGCGGCGAACACGAGCAGCACTGCCACGGTGACGCCGCTTCGTGCACCGATGTGCCGGCGCTGGCCGGCGTGAGTGTCGGCCTGGCGCAGGAGTTTCTCGCGGTGTTTACCGCGGGCGGCCTACTCTGGATGGTGGCGTTGCACTGGTGGCGGCCGCGCCGCTCCAATGCGATCGTCCCGGAACTCCTGCCGCCGCGCGTGGCCCTGGGATAGTTCGCCGCCCGCCGTGGGCGGCGCCATCGCCAGCATTTTCAGGGAGACCCAGACACCGATGAAGCACATTTCCCGGCGCGCGCCGCTGATTGCCCTGTTCGCCGCCATCACCCTTCTCGCGGGCATCGCGAGTGTCGCCTGCGGCGGCAGCGAAACCCACTCGAACGCCGAAGTCATCAACGGGATCACCGTCCTCGACAAGGCCGGGCTGCACGAACTCGACGAGCAGATCCGGACGGAGAAGACGATCCCGTCGAACGCTTCGACGACGTACAAGCAGCTCCAGGCGGTCACCCTCCTTACCGAGTGGCCGACGAAGGACCTTCAGGCGAAGGCGAAGGCGCTCGCCGGGCTCTTCGGCGAGGCAGCCGCTGCCACGGCCGGGGCGAACCCCGACCAGGCAAAGGCGGCCGAGGCTTCGAAGAAAGCCCACGACGGTGAGCACGACTTCGCCTCCGAGGTCTGGAGCTATCTCTACAAAACGGCGGGCATTGGCGCCGCGACCGGCGGGCACTAACCCGGCGCATAGCGGCCGGCCGCGAACAACGGCCGGCCGAGGGAGGAACGAAAATGAAGTTCACCGTTCGCGGATTCGCGCCGATGGCGCTGCTCGGCCTCGTCGCCGTGGCCGTCGTCGCCGGGGCTATCGCTATCGGAATGATGGTCTTCGGCGGCGGCGATGACGGTGGCGACGTGCGCTACATGGGCGCGGTGACCTCCCGCCCGGTCGACATGCCCGATGTCACGCTGACCGACGAAAACGGCCAGCCCTACGACCTGAAGCAGCAGACGGCCGGCGACGTGACGCTCCTCTATGTGGGCTACACGCATTGCCCCGACATCTGCCCGACACACCTCTACAACATGAGTGAGGCACTGAAGCAGCTGCCGAAGGACGTGAGCAGCAAGGTGAAGGTGGTCTTCGTGACTGCCGACCCTGAACGCGACACGCCAGACGTGCTGAAGAAGTACCTCGAAACCTTCGACCCTTCGTTCGTTGGGCTGACCGGGACGCGTGAACAAACCGATGCGTTCCAGGAGACGCTCGGCGTCGGAGTCGCCAGCAGAACCGACCTGGGCGGTGGCAACTATGCGGTGAACCACGCCGCCTACGTCATCGCCTTTACGAAGGACCAGGTGGCCTACACGGTCTACCCGGCCGGAATGGGCATCCCCGAGTGGCTGAACGACCTGCCACTCCTCGTGAAGAAAGGATTCAAACCATCATGACGCGATGGCCACGGCCCCTGGCCGCCATTGCCGGCGTTGCAGCGCTCGCCATCATCATCATCGGCTTCCTCGTCATCAATACTTCCGGTGACGATGACGATGGCGACAACGGCGACGTTATCGCAGCCCCCACACCCGCCGCTATGGTGGGCAAGCTCAGCATCATCTCGCCCTGGGTGCGAACGACCGCGAACGACGTGAGCGCCGCGTACTTCACCGTGAAGAACACCGGTGACGCCGACACACTCGTCAGTGTGAAGTCGAGCATCACGATGATGGCCCAACTGCACGAAGTGGTGACCGAAGGCGCAACTTCGAAGATGCAGGAGAAGCCCGGGGGATTCCCGGTGCCCGCCAACGGCGAACTCACGCTCGCGCCCGGCGGCTACCACGTGATGCTCATGAACCTGAAGACGCCGCTCAAAGAGGGCGATACGGTCGACCTCGAGCTGACCTTCAAGAACGCGGGTGTCGTGAAGCTCACGGCGCCGGTGAAAGCGGGCGACGCCGCATCGCCCGGCATGCACGGGATGGGAAACTAGGCGGGTCATATGGCAGTCCTCACAACAACCCCGGCGGGACAGACCGGGAGCGGCCACCGTTCCCGTCTCTCGTGGGAGGCCGTCGCCATCGTCCTTGTTGCCGTCGCGCTGATTGGCGTCGGCGTGGCCGGTTACCTCGCCTGGGAAAACAGCCGTGGTCAGAGCGGGATGTGCACCATCGTCCACGGCTGCTCGACGGTCCAGCAGAGCAAGTACGGGAAGATCCTCGGCGTGCCGGTCTCGGTTCCGGGGCTGGCGCTCTACGTGGTGCTCGCCGGAGCCGGCATCGCCTGGTTGCGCAACATCCGTGGCTGGCGGCCGTATGCGACGCTCGCCGGCGCGGGCGGCGCGGCGTTCGGCTTCCTCTTTTCCGGCTTCCTCACCTACCTCGAGGCGTTCGTTATCGACGCCTGGTGCATCTACTGCGTGGTTTCGGCCGCGCTCATGACCATCCTCTTCGTTGGCTGGGCCACCCTCCTCGTGAGTGAGGTCAAAGCGCAGCGAACCTGAGCTTCGTGCTCCGGACCTGCCGTCACTCCGCTGGCGGCAGGTCCGTGGGCAGTGTTACCTTCGCGCCCACGCCGAGCGAGTGGCGCTTGAACCAGCCCTGGTTCACTTCGAGAACGTAGCGGTAGGCCGCATTGGGCACGAGCGAGGTCTCGTCGAGCGGTTCGGCGGCGAAGATCTGCATGACCGTTCCCGAGGCGTCGATGAATGCGATGTCGAGCGGGACGTAGGTGTTCTTCATCCAGAAGCCGTATTGCACATCGCGCGGGAAGAGGAAGAGCATCCCGGCGTCCTCAGCGAGCGACTTGCGGTTCATCAGGCCCACCTGGCGCTGATTGAAGGTCGCCGCAATTTCGACCGCGACCGTGGCTCGCACACCTTCCTGCTCGATCGTCAGCCTGTCGGGCGCGATGGCCGCGGTTGGCGTCGGCGCCGGGGAGCCGCCATCATCGTCGCGGCCATCGAACGCTATCGCGCCGAGGACGAGCACGAAGAGCGCGATGACGGCGAGGCCTGCCCCGGTCTTCACGCGACCACCAGCAGGATGCCGCCAACGCAGCAGAAGGTTCCGGCGGCGATCCGGCGCGTGAACCGCTCGCCGAGGAAGATGATCGAGAGCGGCAGCGCCATCAGCGGCGAGGTCGCGGAGAGCACGGCCGTGCGCGCCGCGCCCGCTTCGACCACCGCGTACACGTAACAGAGGCTG
>CAYYDX010000065.1:0-19615 GCA_964470735.1 uncultured Anaerolineaceae bacterium | reverse complement strand
CGGCGGGGCAGGCCGCATCGGGCGCGGCCGGCGCCGGGCCGGAGCCAGCCCCCGGCGTGGTCATGCACTGACCTCGTCCGCCACACAGCAAGGCGCCCCGGTAGCTACCGGGGCGCCTTTGTGTTGTAGTCGTTCTTCGCGGCGGCCTAGAACCGCTTCTCCTTGATGCGGGCAGCCTTGCCCGTGAGCCCGCGGAGGTAGTACAGGTTCTTGCGGCGAACCTTGCCCCGGCGCACCACTTCCACGCGGTCGACGCGCGGGCTGTTCACCGGGAACGTGCGCTCGACACCAACACCGCTGGCGATCTTGCGCACCGTGAAGTTCGAAACAAGGCCCTTCATCCGCTTCCGGATGACGACGCCCTCGAAGACCTGGATGCGCTCTTTATCGCCTTCGACAACCTTCGCGTGGACACGAACGGTGTCGCCGCTGCCGAAATCAGGGACATCGGTACGCTGGACGGTCGCCGTCAGCGCGTCGAGTTCGTAAGCCATATCTAAGAACCTCTTTGGGCGTAACTTTCTCACGATACCTGATCGGCGTTTACGTTCCACCCACCTAGCGGCCGGTGCTCCCATGCCCGCCGGCGCCGCGCACGGTCTCGGAGAGCACGAGCGCGGTTTCGAAAGCGACATCGGCAAGTCGCCCGATAACCAACTGAGCGATCCGGTCGCCGTGGTTCACCGTGTGGCGGATGTCGGGGGCCACCGAATACAGAGTGATCATGATCTCCCCGCGATAGTCGGCGTCGAGCGTGCCGAACGTCGCGAGGATGCCCTGGCGCGCGAGCCCGCTTCTCGGGCGGAACTGCGCGTCGAGGCCCCATGGCACTTCCATCGCAATACCTGTCGGGATCACCACCGGCCGTTGTCCAACCTCCACGGGCCCATCCTCGAGGCACGCATAAACATCGAACCCGGACGCTTGCTCGGTGGCACGGCGAGGAACGATCGCTCCGGGGCGAAGGAGTTGGACGCGGATCTGCTCGGGCATTCCGAAAGGATAGCCGCGCGGGCGGCTTGGCGTTCGGTTGACTGTTATGACAGAGTAGCCACGATGTAGCTACCTCTCTGCCGGGGTGTGCAGAAACGTTGAAGACCATCGGCGTCCGCCAGCTGAAGAACGAAGCAACCCAGATCGTCCGGACCGTGAAGGAGCAGAACGCGCTCTACGTGATCACGGTGAATGGCCAGCCCGTCGCCACGCTGCGCCCGTACTCCGACCGCGATATCGCCGGGATGCAGCGTACGCAGGCCGCGTCGGAACTCCAGGCGATTGAACAGCTCGCTGAAGCGGTCGGTGATGCGTGGGCCGACGCAGCGAGCTTCGAAGGTGAATCGGGCCCAGCCGGCCGCCGGCGGGGTGACGCGTAACGTGGCCACCCTCGACTCCAGCGTCCTCATTTCGCTTTTCAACGCCCGGGATCGGCAGCACGCGCAAACAGTCGCGTGGTTTCGCGAAGCGATCGCCGACGGCGAACCACTGCGCGCGCCCGTCATCGCCCTCGCCGAAGTTTCGGGTGCAATTGCCAGCGGCACCGGCGACAAGCAACTCGCGCGCGACGTCGAGGCGCACATCCGTCATTCGCCGCTGTTCGAGTTCCTCCCCGTCGCCATGCCCCTGGCGGAGCGCGCCGCGACCATCGCCGCGGAGCATCAGGTTCGCGGCGCCGACGCGATCTACTTCGCTGTGGCCGAGACCCTTGGCGACCGCCTCGTCACCCTGAACCCGCGCCAGCTCCAGCGCGGGAGTTCGGTCGTCGAAACGGTGCGCCCCCGGGTGTAGGCCGCCTCTACCTGAAGACGTCGCGCTCGCTATCCCGAATGATCGACTGCATCGTCCCGGTTTCGTCCGGCTCCCACGGCAGGCCGCGAACGACCGCCGCCGGCACGCGCGAGAGGTTCCCCTTCACCAGTTCGGCGGCGCCGGCGATTTCGTCCGCCGTGCAGAGCGCCTGCACACGGAACTCGTGGCCGTGCGGGTCCACCTGCCCGATGTAGCTCGTAACTGGTTGCATACCGGCGATACCAATGGCGATATCGGTCTGAGCCTCGCGCCACGGCCGCCCGAACGTGTCCGACATGATGACCGCGACATCCAGCCCGCGCGTCTTCAGCGAGGCGCGTATCCCCGCGCAGGACGCATCCGGGTCGATCGGCAGTAAAAGCGCCCGCCCATGACCGCCCGAACTCGACTGGTCGATACCCGCGTTCGCGCAGATGAAACCGTGACGCGTCTCCGTAATGAAGATGGGGCCAACCTGCCGAACGACCCGCTTCGACTCCTGCAGCACCAGCTCGACAATCGCCGGGTCTTTCTCCCAGCGTTCGCCGTACTGGCGGGCGAACGGCGACACCTGCACGTCTTCGAGCATGACGATACGGTTCTCCGCCTTCGACACGATCTTGGACGTGATGACCAGGATGTCGCCCGTCTCGAGCGGAGTGCCGGTTTCCCGGGCAGCCTCGTAGATCGCCGCCGCAAGGTCGGTACCCGGTTCGATTTCGGGAAGCCCCTGGATTCCGAAGATAGAGAGTCCAGCCATGGGTCAGTGTCCTTCCGTGGGCCGCGAAGGCCTAGAGGCCGACGATGCGAATCGACGACTGCGTCTTGTGCTTCCGGTTCAGGTTGATCAGCAGCGACGTCATCATTTCGACGTAGCGCGATTGCGAAGGCCCGCCGGCGTCGATGCCACGAACACCCTGGATGTCGTTCGCGAGCCCGATGACGACTTGCTTCGCCTCCGCGTCGCGACCGCAGACAAGGACGTCAGCCTCGATCGGGTGGTCGACGTGCTGGAGTTCTTCGGCGCTCATGTTCTGGAAAGCTGAAACGACCCGGCTGTTCGGCAACTGCGCGATTGCCTCCTGCAGCGCGCTGTTCCCGGCAACGTTGAGTGCGACAGCGCCGACCCCCTGCTGGAACTCAAGCGGCGCAACCACGTTGCAGACGAGTTTTCCTTCGAGCGCCCCGGCAAGAGCTTCGAGCGTCGCCTGCTGCCCGCTGTAGGGGAATGTAAGGAGGACGACATCGGCGTCGCCGACGACGCTCGCATTGTCACCACCGGTCGCGACAGCGCCCGCAACCACCTCGCGGATGCGCGCGGCGCCCTCTTCGCCACGCTCGGCGGACCGTGAACCAATAGCGACTTCGTGACCGGCCTTGGCGAACCTCATGGCAAGACCGAGACCTTCCGGCCCGGTTCCGCCAACAAAAGCGAGTTTCAAATCAGGACTCCTGGGAGGGTGCAATGTGTGAAGTTAAGCCTACGCGGGAACCGGCGGTGAGGCGAAGGCGCCACCAGGGCGGAATCAGGGGTTTCCACGCACCAGATACCCGGCGACCCCTGTGGGAAACCACCGTCGCGGGCGTACTCTGTAAGGCAGGCCAGCTTCCCGGCGGCCTGTTCTGATGCCAGTGAAGGCCCGCTTACCACGCTGAAAGGGTAGGGCTGGATCGGTCTGCTATACTCGAAACATCGGCGCGGCGCCCCGGCCGCGACCCCGGAGTGCTGCATTTGTATTCGCGCTGGCTACGCAACAGTTTTATTTACCTGCTCATTCTCGTGGCGGTCATCGCCATCGTCTTCGCTTTCTTCAATAGTGGTTCCGATCACCCGAAGGTAGCCTTCGGCCAGGTCCTCGAAGACGCCAAGTCTGGCTCCATCCAGAAGATCGAGGTCGATGGCCGCAACCTCACGGTGACCTACGCCAGGGAAGACACCAGCGGCAAGCCCGAGGTGAAGACCGCCAAGATCGGCCCGAACACCGACGTCGAGCAGGTTCTCACCGATAAGGGCATCTCCCTTAGCCGCTCCGCCGCGACCGCCGCCAACCCCGCCGCCGTCGACCTCGAGTACAAGGACTCGTCCGGGTTCGGCCCGTGGCTTGGCCTGCTCCTGAACGTCCTCCCGTTCCTCCTCTTTGGCCTCTTCCTCTTGCTCATCATGCGCCAGGCGCAAGGCTCGAACTCCCAGGCCATGAGCTTCGGCAAGAGCCGCGCCCGCCTCTTCACCGGCAGCAAAGTCACCGTGACATTCGCCGACGTCGCTGGTGTCGACGAAGCAAAGGAAGAACTCGCCGAAGTGGTCGAGTTCCTCAAGTACCCGGAGAAGTTCGCCGCCCTGGGCGCCCGCATCCCCAAGGGCGTGCTCCTCGTGGGCCCTCCGGGCACGGGTAAGACGCTCCTCTCCCGCGCCGTCGCCGGCGAAGCAGGCGTCCCCTTCTTCAGCATCTCCGGCTCCGAGTTCGTCGAAATGTTCGTCGGTGTCGGCGCCAGCCGCGTCCGCGACCTCTTCGAACAGGCGAAGAAGAACGCGCCCTGCATCATCTTCGTCGACGAAATCGACGCCGTCGGCCGCCAGCGTGGCGCCGGCCTCGGCGGTAGCCACGACGAACGCGAGCAGACCCTGAACCAGATCCTCGTGGAAATGGACGGCTTCGATACCGGCACCAATGTCATCGTCATTGCCGCCACGAACCGGCCCGACATCCTCGACCCGGCCCTCCTCCGCCCCGGCCGCTTCGACCGCAAGGTCATCCTCGATGCACCCGACGTCAAAGGTCGTGAGGCGATTCTCGGCGTCCACTCAAAGGGCAAGCCCATCGCCGACGACGTTGCCGTCGCCACCCTGGCGAAGTCGACTCCCGGCTTCAGCGGCGCCGACCTCGCGAACCTCGTGAACGAGGCTGCGATCCTCGCTGCCCGGCGAAACAAGAAGATCATCACGATGAAGGAGTTCGAGGAGGCGGTCGACCGTGTCATCGCCGGCCCCGAACGGAAGAGCCGCGTGATGTCGGAGTTCGAAAAGAAGCTGACGGCGTATCACGAAGGCGGCCACACCGTTTGCGCCTTCTTCCTCGAACACCACGACCCGCCGCACAAGGTCACCATCGTCTCGCGCGGCATGGCCGGCGGGTACACCCGCTTCCTGCCAGACGAAGAAACACACTACCGAACGCCGAGCATGTTCAAGGACCAGCTCGTGAGCGCCCTCGGTGGCCATGCCGCAGAAGAAATGATCTACGGCGAAGCTTCGACCGGCCCTTCGAACGACATCGAGCAGGTGACACGCATCGCCCGGGCGATGGTCACCCGCTGGGGCATGAGCGACCGCCTCGGGCCGCGCACCTTCGGCAAGACCGACGAGATGGTCTTCCTCGGCCGTGAAATCTCCGAGACCCGCAACTACAGTGAGAAGATTGCCGAAGAGATCGACGACGAAGTGCGCCGTCTCATCGAAGAGGCACAGGAACGCGCCCGTCAGCTTCTGCGCGAGCGCCGGCCCATCCTGGAGAAGCTCGTCACGGTCCTCATGGAGGTCGAGACGCTCGAAGGCGACACGCTGAAGCGGCTCCTCAGCAGCGATCCAAACGACCCATGGCCACCGTCTGACCTGCAGCAGCCTGAGCCGCCCGCCCCAACACCGACCGAACCTGCGGCGCCACGCCCAGCCTACGAGCCAAAGCCACCCGCTGGCCTCGCCTGGGAAGGCGGCAGCCAGAGCCGGACCGACGTGGGCTAACGGCTCAGAATCATTTGCGACCTATCGAAAAGAGGGCCAGCTGCTGGCCCTCTTTTCGCGAGCGAGCGATGCCGGGGCACGTCGCCGTCGCCACTCCCAGAATCTCCCTACCCGCAATCTCTGATCCAGCAGCCAGCGCCAGCGGCCGCTCACGACTCCGACCGCTCAACCGGCTACTCGTCTCTCGGGGCCACCAGGCAAGCCGTCAGCGAAGCTCCCGGGCCTGGGGCGCTCGCGTTGACCCGTTGAACCTGCCGAAGCTACACTGTGATTTCGCATAGTCGTTTGGAGAACCGTTGTGGAAGCGATCGTTCGCGCCGATGGGCGCCAGTTGCGCCTCGTTGAGGGGCAGGAATTCGAAATCAATAGCATCGAGGGTGAACCGGGCGATACGGTTGACTTCGATGTCATGATGATCCTGGATGGCGCCGACGTCACCGTCGGTGCGCCACTCGTAAGCGGCGCCGCCCTCAAGGCGCGCATTACCCAGCATGGCCGGGCGCCCAAGCTCGTGTTCATGAAGTACAAGAACAAGGTGCGCTACCGTCGCAAGTTTGGGCACCGCCAGCAGGTCACTCGGCTCGTCGTCGAGTCGATTTCGAAGGGTTAAGACGAGATGGCTCACAAGAAGGGCGTTTCGAGTTCCAAGAACGGCCGCGACAGCAACAGCCAGCGGCTCGGGGTCAAGCACTTCGACGGCGAAGTGGTGAAGCCCGGCTCCATCATCATGCGCCAGCACGGCACCCGCTTCCATCCGGGTGAAAACGTGGGCCTTGGCCGGGATTACACCATCTACTCGCTCATCGACGGCAAGGTGAAGTTCGAGCCCTTCGCGAAGGGCCGGCGCAAGAAGATCAGCGTCTACGCGGCCGAAGGCCAGGAGTAACAACGACCATGAAGGCGGGAATCCATCCCAACTACCAGGAAGCTACGATCCACTGCTCGTGCGGCAACGAGATCAAGACGCGCTCCACAAAGACCACGATGCACCTCGATGTCTGCAACGTCTGCCATCCGTTCTTCACCGGTGAGCAGCGCATCGTCGACACCGCTGGCCGCGTCGAGCGCTTCAATCGCCGCTTCAACCGCGGCTAAGCCGTCCTCGAATCCAGCAAAGGCGCCCTCCTTCGGAAGGGCGCCTTTTCGTTGCCCGCGCCGGCGCCTTGGAGCGCAAACGCCGCAGCGGTGACAATGCGGAGACGGAACTCCGCGCCCGGCACCGGGCGCCAAGGCGGTGTCATGGCGGCAGCGAATCCCCCGGCAGCCCCGGCGAACGTGTACTACGGCGGGCAAGCCGTCATCGAAGGCGTGATGATCCGCGGCCCCGAGCACATGGCCGTCGCCGTCCGCCACCCGAAGGGCCACATCGTCACCCATTCCGAACGGCTCGGCGGGCTGTACACCGGACGCCTCCGCCGCCTGCCCCTGATCCGCGGCGTTGTCGTGCTCTGGGAGACGATGGCGCTCGGGATGCGCGCGCTCAACTACTCCTCGCGCATCGCCTTCGCAGAAGAGGGCAACGAAGAAGGCCCGGCCGAGTTCCCCGAAAAGGTCTTCATCGGCACGATGGCGATGGCGCTGCTCTTCGTCGTCGGTATCTTCTTCGCCGGACCGATCCTCATCGCGAACCTGCTCGAAGCCTTCGACGTTCACCGCTTCTGGATCGTCCTCGTCGAAGGTATCGTCCGCCTCGTCCTGTTCGTCGGTTACATCTGGCTCATCGGCCTGGTCCCCGACATCCGGCGCGTTTTCCAGTACCACGGCGCCGAACACATGACCATCCACGCCTACGAAGCGAGCAAGCCACTCACGGTCGGTGAAGTGCGCCCCTACCCGAAGGAGCACACCCGCTGCGGGACGAGTTTCCTTCTTGTCGTTGTGTTCGTCGCGCTCATCACCTTCTTCGTGTTCGACCTCGCCGTCGACCGGGGGGTGATCGTGCGCACCGCCTCGCGCATCGTCTTCATGCCGGTCGTCGCCGGGATCAGCTACGAAATCCTGCGAATCGGCGCGCGCTGGGGCGGAAACGCGTTCGTCCACGCCATGTTCATCCCCAACATCGCCCTCCAGGCACTCACGACCAAAGTGCCGGACGACAGCCAGATCGAAGTCGCGATCGCCTCGTTCGAGGCGACGCTGGCAGCGGCGGGGCTGAGTTCGGTGGTCGAAGATGCTGTAGAGCGAGAGGAGCGTGTGGGAGCGATGGAGGCAGCCCCGCCACTGGACTGAAGTTGGATGACCACTTGGCTCTGCCCCTCATGGATTCACTGGACGTCGTTGCTGGACGAGGAAGACCTCTAACGACGTTGGACCAGATGCCAATCGGCAAGAAGGGCCCTGGAGCAAGCTCAGGTTTCTGGCAGGTTCGGGTGATCCAGCCTAGAGCAGATCTACTAGCTCGTCCCGGCCTCTCGCGATGGCCAGATCCCGAGGCGTTTGGCCCTCGGCATCAACTATCGAACGGTCGGCGCCGTGATCGAGGAGCAATGCAGCAACCCTGGCGTGCCCCGCTGCTGCGGCGTAGTGGAGCGCGGTGCGTTCTGCCGGTCCGCCGGCGGCGTTCACGTTCGCCCCATGCTCGATAATGAGCGCTACTTTCTCAGGGTGTTCTCCCTTGTCGCCGCGCGCCACGAAAACCAGTGGCGGGAACCCGTTGACTACACCCGTAGTCGACGCGCCGCGCTCGATCAGTGTTTCGAGAAGAGGCAGATCGTCGGAGACTTCGAAGATGCCAGCGTCCGCGGCGCGGGCATCGAGGCCATGGTCGAGCAGGTAGCCCGCCAGGTCCGAGCGCCTGGCCGTGAGCGCGATTCGCAACAGTTGGGCACTATAAACGGTCACGTTCGCTCCGCGTTCAACGAGTGCTGCGGTGACCGCCATTTGGCCACCTGCGACGGCGAACGCTATCAACGGCGTGTAGTAGATGACGTCGTGCGGGTCTTCGGCGTTCAGGAGCGATGGGCCGGTGTCCAAGAAGTGGGAGACTCTTGACATATCGCCCATAAAAGCTGCGCGAAAGACATCGAGTTCGGCTCCGCCAGCCGCTTCGAGGAGCGCGGCCACTGCTGGGCGCCTGTAGTACACGGCAGCGCAGTATGGAGTCAGTTGGACCACGCTTTCGCCGTTATAGCAGCCGGTTGCCAGCACGTCGGCGCCCCGCTCAAGCAGCCACTCCGCGACGGCGATATGGCCGCGGCGAGCGGCTTCCCACAAGAAAGTACGGCCGTGCGGGCCGCGCTTGCTAAGCAGCACCGGACTTTCGGCAAGCAGACGCTCGACCCCGGCGATGTCGCCTTTCACCGCCAAAGCCAGAGCCTTTGTCGGCACCTGCTTCTTCCAGAAGCCTGGCTCGGTTGGGAACGGCCTCACCCAACGCTGCTCCAGCACCGGCGGAACTTTCACGATGGAAATGCTACGGGCCGACATGGCTATCGTGGAGATCTCCCCGAGAATCTTCACGTTACGTCTCTTCTATTGTAGAACATTTGTTCTATAATGGCAGATCCCATGGATGTGGCGTGCCTTATCGTCCCGAACTTCCTCGTGGCGCTCGCCCGGCGCGAACACCCCGAACTTGCCGGCCGGCCGGTAGTCGTCGGTGGCGCACCGGAAGAGCACGCGGTAGTTACGGCCTGCTCGCCAGAAGCCGCCGCCGCTGGCGTAACCGTGGGCACACCACTCCGCCGGGCGCTCGCGCTGTGCCCCGGCGCGGTTTTCCTGCCGGTCCAGGAGGGGTTCGCCCGCGCCGAGGCACAGGCCCTGGCAGAGTTCGTCAAAGACCACAGCCCGCTTGTCGAGGTGGTGGCGCCGGGCCACGCGCACTTCGATATCCGGGGGCTCGCCCGGCTGCACGGACTCAGCGATGAGGAGTACCTCGCCCAGCTTCACGAAAGCGTGACGGCAGCCGCGCGCCTCCCCGTGCAACTCGGCGCCGCCGGGAGCGTGTTTGTCGCGCACGTGGCGGCACTACGCCCGCAAAGTCCAGCCCCCACGCCCGGCTCCTACGGTGCGAGAGAAAGAGAGCAACCGCGCCGGCGGCCGTCTATCGGCCACCATCCACCACCCGCCGTCCAACTGGTTCCCCCGGGCGCCGAGCGCGAGTTCCTCGCCCGGGCGCCGATCGATGTCCTGCCGGTCGAGCCGGTGATGCTGGTGCGCCTCCGCCTGTTCGGGCTGGAGTGGCTGGGCCAGGTAGCGGAGATACCGGTATCGGCGATGCAGGCCCAGTTCGGGTCCGACGGCGCCCGGGCGCGCGCCCTGGCCCGTGGCGAAGACCACTCCCGGATCGTCCCGCAGCGGGAGGAGATCCACGTCACCGAGGAACTCGAACTCCCAGCGCCGGCCGCTTCGAGCGAGCCACTGGTAGTGGGGACCGAGGCGTTGCTCAACCGCGCCCTCGCGCACGAAGACGTGCGCGGCCAGACCGTCCGGAAAGTCGACTGGTGGCTCGGACTGGAGAGCGGCGAACAGGTCTCGCGACGGGTGGTATTCCGTGAGCCAACGAGCGACGCGGGGCGCATGCTCTTCGTACTCAGGGGGAAAATCGAGCGGCTCACGCTCGATGCCGCCGCGGTTGGTGTCGGCGTAACGCTCTCCGGCCTGTGCAGCGAATACGCCCACCAGGGCAACCTCTGGCAACTCGGCCCACGGCGCCAGCGCGAACTCGAACAGGCTATCGAACAACTCACCACCCGCGCCGGCGAGGCGCAGGTGTACCGCGTGGTAGAGGTGCAACCATGGTCGAGAATCCCCGAACGGCAGGTGGCCCTGGTGGCCTACGGCTCCTGAACCAGCCCAAACCGGCCGTCGTCGAAGCCAACGTCCACGAAGAACCAGCCAGCATCATCGTCCAGGGCAGGTTCGTGAAGGTGCGAACCATCTACGAACAGTGGCGTATCGACGATGAGTGGTGGCGCGACGAAATCTCCCGGCGCTACTTCGCGCTCGAACTCGAAAATGGCCGGCGAATCACCCTCTACCACGACCTTGTGAGCGACGCGTGGTTCGCCCAGGGATACGATGGCCCGCGCGATGGGCGAAGTCTCGTGAAGCGTGCCCGGGACGGGTGAGCGCCCGCGTTGGCGAGTGAACCGAACCGGGGGATATGCTGCATGGCATGGATTACGAAAAACTCCTCGCCGGGAGAACCCGGCTTATGCAGGCCAGCGCCATCCGCGAAATCCTGAAGGTCGCTTCGTCGCCCGGCATGATTTCCCTCGCCGGTGGGCTGCCTGCCGCCGAGAGCTTCCCGCTCGAGATCATGGAGGAACTGCTCGGCTCGGTCCTCGGCAAGTACGGCTCGAAAGCCCTCCAGTACGACGCGAGCGAAGGATGGCAGCCCCTGCGTGAGGCGCTTGTGCCGCACCTCGCCGCCCGCGGTGTCGAAACCACCAGCGACGGCGTGCTCATCATGAGCGGTTCCCAGAGCCTGCTCGATGGCATCGGCAAGATCCTCATCTCACCCGGTGACTACGTCGCGGTCGAAGCGCCGACCTATCTCGGCGCGCTCCAGGCGTTCAACCCGTACGAACCGCGCTACGTCGAAATCGAAACCGACGACGACGGCCTCATCCCCGGGTCGCTCGACCGCGTCCTCTCCCGGCAACCGGTGAAGTTCGTCTACCTCGTGCCCACGTTCCAGAACCCCACCGGGCGAACACTGCCGCTTGCCCGGCGCAAGCAGGTCGCCGAGATTCTCGACCGGCACGGCACCCTGCTTGTCGAGGATGACCCGTACAGCGACCTCCGCTACTCGGGCCAGCGTGTCCCGCCGATCAAGTCGTTCGCGCCGGATAACGTCGCCTACTCGACCACGCTTTCGAAGACGTTCGCCCCCGGGCTGCGCATCGGCGTCTGTGTAGCGCCCGAGTTCATCCAGCGCTGGCTTGTTACCGGCCGCCAGGGAGTCGACCTGCATACGAACACGCTCGCCCAGGCGCTCGCCGCCGAGTACCTCGCCGGCGGCTACCTCGAACGCCAGTTGCCGAAGATCATCGAACTCTATGCGCCGCGCCAGCAGGCCATGCTCGATGCGCTCGAACGCCACATGCCCGAGGACTTCACCTGGTCGCGTCCCGAGGGTGGCATGTTCGTCTGGATCGAAGGGCCGAAAGGGTTCGACGCGGTCGAGTTGCAGAACCGCGTCGTTGAGCGCGGCGTCGCTTTCGTTCCCGGCCGCTACTTCTACGTTAACGAAGAAGCTGGCGCGGCAACCCTGCGCATGAACTTCACTGCCGCCGGCCCCGAAACCATCGCCCATGCCATCAGCGTCATTGGCGACGCCATCGCGGAGCAGTTCGCAGCTTCGAACGCCTGAGTAACGCGCTATCCAAAGTTGTGCGACGGCACTTCCTCGATGAAGCCCGGCAGCGGGCAGCGCCGGAACGACTCGGCGATGATGTTCGGGAAACCGCTCTGCTCATTGTCGACTCGCCCCCGCACGATAACGAATGGCGTCGCCCGCACGAGTTCGCGCTGGCGTTCCTGGAGCGGCGTATAGACCACCAGGTTGGCAAGCCCGAACTCGTCTTCGAGCAGCATGAACATCACCCCGCTTGCCGTCGATGGGCGTTGCCGCGTGACCACCATCCCGGCCATCTCCACCATCATGCCGTTCGGCAGGCGGTTCGAGTTGTGTACGCCGCCGAGGTGCCTGCTGGTGATAAGCCCCTCGTTCAGCAACGGGCGCACCAGCTGCATCGGGTGGCGGCCGGGGCTGAGTCCCAGCCGTTCGACGTCCCACGCAAGCGTTTGCCAGGGCGAAAGCCCCGGGAGTTGCGCCATGTCCTGCCCGGTTGGCAGGTCGAGCGCGAGTTGCGCACGGCGGCCCGGCACGGGTTCGGGCGCCGGGCGCGCTTCCGTCAGCAGGCCGAGTTGCCAGAGCAGCTCGCGGCGGGGCAATCCAAACTCCTCCATCGCTCCCGCACGGATCAGCAGTTCGGCCTGCTCGCGCGTGACTGGCGTCCGCACAAGGAAGTCGCGCAGCGACCGGAACGGACCATTCGCCTCGCGCTCGGCCACAATCCGCGCCGGCAACGTGGTATAGCCCGGCGCGCGATGGTGCTGGCGAACATCCTGCCAGCCACCGCCAAGTCCTTTCGCCTGCTGAAGGCCAAGCCGGATAGCGCCATCGTCCGGGTACGCCCCGGCCCGGCTCCGGTTGATCGACGGCGGGAGCGTCTCGATGCCGTGCCGCGCGACATCCTGCATGAGCACTTCCGGTGAATAGAAACCCATCGGCTGCGCATTCAGCAGCGCACTGTAGTACGCCGCGGGGTAGTGGTAGCGCAGCCACGCCGATTCGTATGCGAGCAGAGCAAACGCGACGGCGTGGCTCTTCGGGAAACCAAATGCCGCGAACGCCGCCATCTTGTCGAATGCGACCTTCGCGGCCTCCCGGCTGAGTCCCTCGCGATCCGTGCCCGCGTAGAACTCGCTGGCGATAGCCTGCATCGCCTCCGAAGAGCGCTTCCGGCTCATCGCGCGGCGCAGGCGGTCGGCCTGGCCGGGTGTGAACCCGGCGACCGAGGTGGCAATCTGGAGCACCTGGTCCTGGTAGAGCACATGGCCGAGTGTTTCGCCCAGGCACCACGCAAGCTTCGGCGCGAGTTCCGGGTGCCCGTAGTCCACTTCGACCCGCTCACCACGGGCGAGGGCTTCGCGGTAGTACATGTACGGCCGGAAAGCGCCCGCCATAATCGGCCCCGGCCGGATAATCGCTACCTGCACGGCCAGGTCGTCGAGGTTGCGCGGCTGCGTGCGCGGCAGTGTCTGCACCTGTGCGCGGCTTTCGATCTGGAAGACGCCCATCGTGTCGCCTTCGCGAATCGAGGCGTAGATCTCCGGGCTGTCGTGCGGGATCCGGCCGAGATCAACGCGAATCCCCTTCTCCTCCTCGATGATTTCCAGGCATTCATCGACCGCCGAGAGCATGCCCAGGGCGAGAAAGTCGATCTTCACGAAGCGCGCGTCATCGGCCGAATCCTTGTCCCACTGGCAGACGAAGCGCCCCTCCATCCGCGCCGGTTCGACCGGGACCACCGAAGACAGCGGCTCGGCTGAGATGACCACGCCGCCAACATGCTGGCCGATATGGCGCGGAAAACCTGCCGCCTGGCCCGCAAGTTCAACCATGTCGCGCCAGATCGGCGCATCCGCGAGCTTGCGCAACTCGGGGATTCGCCCCATCTCCCGCGAGATGTCGGTTGCACTGGCGAAGTGGTCGCCAAGCTTGTTGAGCTTCGCCAGCACCGGGATGGGAAGGCCAAGCGCCTTGCCAATATCGAGCACCGCGCTGCGGAACCGGTAGGTGGGGAACGCGGCAACGATCGCTGCGTGCTCGGGGCCGTAGCGGTCGTAAATGCGCTGCAGAACCTGGTCGCGGATGTCGCGCGGAAAGTCCAGGTCGATGTCCGGCAGCGAATGCAACTCCTCGTTGAGGAAGCGCTCGAGGTAGAGGTTGTTGCGCACCGGGTCGATATGGGAGAGGCCGATGAGGTAACAGACGATCGAGCTGACCGACGAACCACGGCCACGTCCGACCGGCCGCTCATCCGGGGCGAGCCGTGGATCGCGCCCGCGAATCTCGACCGCGATGCTGTTCACCAGTTCGAGCAGGTCCCAGTAGACGAGGAAGAAACCAGCCAGCCGGTGTTTCGCGATGAGCGCCAGTTCGCGCTCCAGGCGATCCTTCGCTTCCCTGTACAGCGCGCCATCCGACGGGTGGTACTTGCGCCGAAAGGCTCGCTCACAGACACCGCGAAGGTGCGTGTCGAGCGTTGTCCCCTCGGGCACGGGGTAGTCAGGCAGGTTGTACGGCAGGTCGGTTGTGAGATCGAACGTACATCGCTCGGCAATGCGCAGCGTGTTCGAAACAGCTCGCGGGAACCGGGCGAACCGCCGCTGCATCTCTTCGGCGGGCTTCAGGAAGTACTCCGAGTTCGCACGGCGAACCTGGTGCGAACTATCGAGCGTGAGCCGGTGCCGCACCGCCACGAGCACATCGTTCAGGCGGTGTCGTGTCCGCACGTGGTAATGCACGTTGTTCGTCGCCACAACCTCGATGCCGAGTTCCTCACCGAGCGCCCCGAGCGCAGCCAACCGCTCGGAATCACCGAACACGTCGTGGCTCTGCAGTTCGATGAAATAGCGGTCGCCGAAGACACCGCGGTAGCGTGCAGCCAACTCCTTCGCGGCGACCGGCTGTTCGAGTACGAGCCGCGCGAGTGTCGAGGTATCACAGCCGGACAGCACGACCAGCCCGCGATTGAGGTCGAATAGCCAGTCTTCCTCGACAACTGGCGTGTCCTTCCCGTGTACCCGGTAGGCGCGGCTAATCAGGCGGCAGAGATTCCGGTAGCCTTCAACATTCCGGGCAAGGACGGTGATATGCGCCGGCTCCGGCCACGCCGGACCGAGCACCGAAAGCTCGGCCCCGGTAAGCGGTCGAAGGCCGCGCTCTTTCGCCGCTTTCGCGAACTCCATCGCCCCGTACAGGTTGTCGTGGTCGGTAAGAGCGAGCGCCGGATAGCCCAGTTGGAGAGCACGATCAATGAGCTCGTCTGTCGCGCTGGCGCCTTCGCGTAGCGACCAGCAGGAGTGCGCGTGGAGCTCGACGTAGCTGGACTGCGATCCAGGCCCGGGCGTCTGCCCAACGAGTTTTGACGGCTCGGCGCCGCCAGCTATTCCGCCGGGGCCGGGGGTGTAGGCGTGGGCGCTGCGGACCATTCAGGGAGTATAGAATATTTGTTCTTAATTGTGTTCTCCAAAGACGTCTTACCGGACGATACCGAAGCGCCGCCGGGCATCGTCCACCCTCACACCCACGCCCGCAGCGCTATCGCGACGCGCCCGCGCCAACCGTTCGTGCATCCGTACGAGGTGCGCTACATCTTCGAGAGTCGCATCATCCGGAAGCCGCTCAATCGCCTTCAACATCAACTCTTTGACAGATGCTTCAGCCATGCGCTCAGTCTACCAGCGCGCTAGCTCCGCTCCGCGATCTCAGCAAGGACGGGTGCAAGATATTCGCGGAAACGCACCGGGTCCTCAGCCATCGGAAAGTGGCCGAGTCCCGGCATTTCGATGAACCTGCACCCGGGAATCAGCGCAGCCAGTGTGCGTGAATTCTCCGTAGTCGATGACCAGTCGTACGTGCCGCTCATGATGTACAGCGGAGTACGGCCCGTATCGATCGCGGCCGCCCGCTCGCGGAGGTCATGCTCCACCGTGTAGTAGTGGAGGTCACCACGAAAGACACCGGGGGCAGCCTGGCTGTATATCCATGCAACCTCGCGCCGGCGCGCCTCGGGGGACTCCGGCGACGTCAGGCCGTACATCAACCCGGCGGCGTACTGATTGCCCACGCGCGGGTTGTCGAGCAACTCGAGTGTCCCCTCACCGGCCGGTGTATGAACCGACCCCTGGAGCCCGATGCACGCCCGGAATCGTCCCGGGTAGTCGAGTGCAAGGTCGGCGGCGAGGTGCCCACCGATAGAGCAGCCGATGAACACGGGCCGTTCGAGGCCCAGTGCTTCGGCCAGCGCCACCTGGAATCGCATGAAGAAGTCTCGTGTGAGCCGGTACTGCCGGTCCCACCAGGGTTCGCCATCCGCCGGGAGCGACTTGCCATGGCCGGGCAGGTCGGCGGCGAAGAACTGGAATCGCCGGCCGAAGTCGTCGTCGCTCAAGAGGTGCCGCCACTGCCGGTTGTCGGAGCCGGCAGTGTGCTGCAACAACACCGGGATGCCCTGCCCGGCCGACTCCACGTATACGCGGTAGGTCACCCCATCGATCGAGAGCGGCAGGTAACGCCCGGTGACTGGCTCGAAATCTGCCATCGCTCAGACTCCTCTCGCAGTAGCGGCGAGACGCACGGCCCGCTGAATCGCCGGGTAATAGGCCGCCATCCGGGTCACATCACCGGAAACGAGGAACCCGTGCCGTCCCACGGCGCCACCGATAAGGTCCTGGTAGTACGGCGGCGGTACGGCCGCCAGCACTTTCGCCCAGCCCTCCGCTGGTCCGGAGAAGGTAACCTCGGCGCTCGAAGCGCCGGCCCCGGTCACAACACCCCTGACGTCACCACCGGCGACAGTGACGCTGACAAATCCTGTTTCGTCGGCCAGCGCGAAGGACCCGGTCCAGAGCCTGCTTGCCCGGCAGAACTCAGCATCGGCCTTCAGGAGCGTGTGCCAGCGGTCGGGTTCGATATCCATACGACCGCGGAACGATAGCGCACGCCGCCGGGCGCGCCAATCCTGGCGGAACGCGGGAAGTGGCATTCCCGCGTCCAATCAGGGAATTCCCTCTTGCCAGCGCAATACCGGAAGGGCTACATTCCACTTCCAGTTCACGATGGAAGATTCGTTATGTTGAATCGAGTCGGAATCACACTCGCCCTCGCGCTCCTCGCGTTCGCTGCCAGCCTGGGCTTCGTGCGCGGAGACGCCGCCGCGGCCGACAAAGTGCTCACGCTTTCGCCAACATCTGGTGTCGTCGGCACGGTCGTAACCGGCGAGCTTTTCAACGCACCCCCAAACGACTTCATCACCGTGATCTTCAAGATTCCGGGAGACCCCGTCCTCACCACCGGAACGACCGATGCGAACGGCTACCTCAAAGTCACCTTCACCATTCCCTACGTGCCCGGCGGTGGAACCTACCCCGTGTTCTTCACGGACTTCAAGTGCTCCTGCCAGATCGCCGCCGACTTCACGGTTATCAATAGCCGGCCGACACCTACACCCACTGTCACACCCACGGCGCCGCCAAGCGCCACACCAACCCACACGCCCACCCAACCGCCAGCGACCCCGACCGCAACCGCAACCGCGACTCCATCGCCGACACCAGCGGCGCCAGTGCTCGGAACCAGCGCGCCTGGTGGCGGCCCGGGCCCGAACGTCGGTGTGCTCGCCCTGGGCTTCCTCGCCGTGCTCGTAGTGCTCTCGTGGTTCGCCGCCACGCGCCGACAACCACCCGCACTCGCCGGCGTTCAGCCCGAAGACTTCGGCCCCGATTACTCCACCGAACTCGATCTACCGTCGCTGGATGCCCTCCGGAGACCACACGCGCCCCATAGCCAGCATCAGCGCCGTGGCGTTCGCGGAGCCCCCTGGGCCGCTGCCGCGACCGTGCTCGCAGTCGTGGGAGTGCTCCTGTTCCGAAAGAAGTAGCACGCGAGTAGCCGGCGGCGCCTCACCGCGACCCGCGGTGCGCTATGCTTCCACGCACGAGAGGGGCAGACCGACAGGAGTAACGTCATGTCTGTAGCCCCTGGCGCACGGCTGGGAAGCGGCCGCGCCGCCGAAGTGTTCGAATACGGTTCCGGGCGGGTCATCAAACTGCTGCGGGAACCGGGCCGGGCCGAGTGGTTCGCGCGTGAAGCCGCTGCACAATCGACGGTTCGCGCCGCGGGCATTCCGGCGCCGGCCGTCTTTGGCATGGAAGAGTTCGACGGCCGTTCCGGCATCGTGATGGAACGGATCGAAGGCCCCGACGGGTTGACCGCCATGCAGCGCGCTCCCTGGCGCATCTGGTCGATCGGCCGGGCCGTTGGCCGCCTGCACCGGCAACTGGAAGCAGTCGCGGCGCCGCCCGACTTGCGCACCGTCCGCGAAGTGGTAATGCGGCGAATCGACTCGTCCCCGCGCATTCCGGCCGCGGCACTCGAACGCCTGCGAGCCATCGCAGCCGTAGCGCCAGATGGCGACCGCCTCTGCCACCTCGACTTTCATCCGGGCAACGTGATCGAGTCGCCAACCGGCCTGGTAGTGATCGACTTTTCCAACGCCGCCAGCGGGCACCCGGCGGCCGACTACGCCCGCTCGGTCATGACCTTCCAGGCCGGCCAGCCAGCCGATGACACGCCTGCGCGGGACCGGTTCCTTATCGCCATCGGCCGCCGGCTTGCCGGGAAAGCCTACGTCTCAGGTTACGGGCCCCCGGATCGCCAGGCGGTCTCCCTCTGGATGCCACTTGTCGTGGCAGCGAGACTCGACGAAGGCATCCCGCAGGAGCGCAAGCGTTTGCTGCGCATGCTCAGCCGAACCCTCCGCGCTGCCGAGGCCATCACTGGCGGCCGGGGCGCGCCCAACGGCTAGCGTCGTCCTCCGCTGGTTCGTCATCAGCGCTGGACGGTCTCTTTCCGCCTGGTTCGGGTTCCTCTGTAGCCGTGGCGGCTGCGCGCAGCCGTGGGTCACCGAATCGCAGGTCAGGACGCTGCCCTACCGGGTCTTCCGGGTGCGGTTCGGCCGCGACATGCACAACCCGCTCCGAGGCGGGCTTGAACTGCGAAAGATCCGCCCCGATAAGTGACGACAGCGCCGGCTGCGCGTCCATGCCTTCTGCAGCGGGGAGGGCCGCCGCGAAGGGACTTCGTTCCCGCTGCTGCACCCGATCCCAAACCTCGCGGTGGGCGCCGGTCACGAGGCGCCCGTCCGCCAGCTCTTCGACTCGGCCTGCCAACTCCATCACGAGCCGGTCATGCGTGCAGGTGACGATTGTGATGCCCTCGGCGCGCGCTAGTTCGCGCAGGAGACTGAAGACCGCGGTCGCAGTCGCCGAATCCAGTTCGCCCGTCGGCTCATCCGCGAGAATCAGCGACGGCTCGGTCGCCAGGGCGCGGGCAATGGCGACACGCTGCTGTTCGCCACCGGATAACTCGTACGGCCGGTGATGGGCGCGCCGGCCAAGGCCAACGAACTCGAGTGCGCGCTGCACCTTCTGCTGGCGGCTCGAATAGCCAACCCCGGCGATGCGCAACGGCAGCTCAACGTTCTCCCGCGCGGAGAGCAACGGCAGCAGCCCGAACGACTGGAACACGAAGCCGAGCTTGTGCCGTCGCAGCCGGTCAAGTTGTCCTTCCGACATCGTGTCGACCCGCTCACCGTCGATCTCAATCTCGCCTTCAGTTGGACGGTCGAGGCCGGCCATCAGGTTCAGCAGCGTCGTTTTCCCCGACCCCGAACGGCCGATGAGCGCGACAAACTCGCCGCTCGCAACCGAGAGGTTGATATCGCGTACCGCCCAGACCTCTTCGCTGCCAACCTTGAAGCGGCGGCCGACACCGTTCACCCGGATGGCGCTGCC
>CAYYDX010000064.1:0-19629 GCA_964470735.1 uncultured Anaerolineaceae bacterium | reverse complement strand
CGGTGATGGTCGCGCTCGATGCCGAAATCCACCTCAAAGGCCCGGGCGGCTGGCGAGCAGTGAAGGCCGGCGACTTCTTCCAGGACATGTTCACCGTCGACATGGCCGAGGACGAACTGATCGCGGCGGTGCGGGTCCCGCCGGCGCGCCACGCCGCCTACGTGAAGCTCCACCAGCGCGCCTCGCACTACGCGATCGTCGGCATCGCGGCCGTACTCGAACTCGATGGCCGCGTCTGCGCGTCAGCCCGGATTGGCATCACCGGCGCTTCGACGCACGCTCAGCGGTTGCGTAACGTCGAAGCCGCGCTCGCCGGCAAGGAGCTCACCCAGGCGAACATCGACGCCGCGGCGGCCATCGCCGACGCGGACCTCCGCGACGTGAACAGCGACATCCACGCATCGGAAGACTACCGCCGGGCGATGGTGAAAGTGTTCACACGCCGCGCCATCGAGCGGGCAGCCAGCCGCTAATCCGGACGCCGGAACGAACGACGGGGGGGCCCACCTTGCGGTGGCCCCCCCTGTTGTCGCGGAACATTTCCGCCACCACGAGCGTTGGCCCTGGTATGAACAATGACTGGATGTTCGTCTCGGCGATTGGCGGAGGAATGCTGTTGCTGATGCTTGTGGTGGCGCTCTGCGTGGGCAAACCACGCTGACTCCGCGCCACCTTCACGCAGGCGTGAAGGTTTCCGCGTAGAATCCGGCCTCACCTGCTGCTTTCGAGGCCTGCCATGCCCGTCACCACCGACAAGTACGAAGGGATGATCGCCGAGAGCGTATCCATCCCCGGCCACAACGGCGAGATGATTCACGCCTACTATGCGCGCCCCATCGGCGACGGACCGTTCCCCGGCGTCGTCTGGCTCCACCACTTCCCCGGATGGGACGAGTGGTCGAAAGAGGTCAGCCGGAAGCTTGCCTACCACGGGTACGCCGTCGTCGCACCCGACCTCTACTGCCGCGTCGACCACGGCACGCCGGAAGACGTCGCGGTGAAGATTCGCGGCCAGGGTGGCGTGCCCGACCCCCAGGTTGTCGGCGACGCCGCCGCCTGCCGCGATTTCCTCCGCGCCCAGGCCAACTCGAACGGCAAAGTCGGCGTCATCGGCACCTGTTCCGGCGGCCGCCACGCCGTGCTTGCAGCCAGTTGCGCGCCAGGATTCGACGCCTGTGTCGACCTCTGGGGCGGCGGAGTCGTGATGCGCCCGGAAGACATCACGCCGATGCGTCCCGTTTCGCCGGTGGAGTACTCGAAGGACCTCGATTGCCCGCTGCTCGGCCTCTTCGGCAACGATGACCGCGCGCCAACACCCGAGCAGGTCGACATCCACGAGGCCGCGCTCAAGAAGCACGCCAAGGAATACGAGTTCCACCGCTACGACGGCGCAGGGCACGGGTTTTTTTACTATGACCGGCCCCAGGCGTACCGCGCCGAGCAGGCGGTGGATGGCTGGAGCAAGGTGCTCGACTTTTTCGCCCGGAAGCTGGGGAACTGAGCCATGTGCGCGAATATTGTGGAGAAGACCCCCATCGTGGGCAGCGGCAAAGGACTGAACGGCTGGTTCACGCTGAGCGAAGCCGCCGTCAGCTATGACCATCCGTTCCACGTCGACCTCGAGCACGCGCTCAACATCGACTTCGTGAACGAAGCGGCCGGCCCGGCAGCGCGGGTCTCCGTCGAACTGACGCTCGAGGCAGCCCGGGCGCTTTCGAACGCACTCACGGCAGCGCTTGAGCGGGCTGAGGCGTACGAGTCATCCTGACGAGGCCGGGCTGAATGTGAAGAGCGGGTACGCGGGAAAACCCTGACTCGCCGTCGGAATTTCCCTATCAACTCCGCGCGGGAACGTGCCGATACCCCATGTGAAACACACAGCGCCCGGGACGGCCGGCGACTCCTGGGAGTAGTCACATGCCCGCCACACCGACGCTGAACGAACTGATGGAGTCGGCCAACCTGCCGACCATCCCCGCCGTCGCGGTTCAGATCATCGCCCTCGTCCAGCAGGAAGACCTCGATATCGACCTGCTCGCGGAGACGATTGCGCGGGACCCGGCGCTGGCCGCGCGCGTCCTCAAGACCGCGAACTCGGGCTTCTATGGCCGGCCGCGCTCGGTCACGCGCATCCGCGACGCCGTTATGGTGCTCGGCCTGCGCAGCGTGAAGACCCTGGCCCTCGGCTTTTCTCTCGTCGGCAACATGCGCAAGACCACGCGGCACGGGTTCGACCACACGGAAATCTGGCAGCGGAGCCTGCTCGCGGCCGCGGGCGCCCGCACGATCGCGACCCGCGCCGGGTTTACCTGCGACGACGAGGCGTTCCTCGGCGGGCTGCTCCACCTCATCGGTGTGGTGGCGATGGAGCAGGTACTCGGCCGCCCGTTCCACGAGATCGCCGAAGCGGCAGGTAGTGACCTCACCCGCCAGCGCGCGTTCGAACGGGAGCGGTTCGGGTTCGACCATGCCGAAGCGGGCGCAGCCCTCGCTGAAAAGTGGAACCTGCCAGAGGCGCTCGTGATGGCCATTCGCATGTTTCCACAGCCCGACAACGCCGATGCCGACTACCGCGACATCGTCCGCTGCGTTGCCACTGCCGAAGCCGCGGCCGACCTCACCCTCGGCACCGACCCTGCTGGTGCACTCGTTCGCTTCCGCTGGGATTGCCAGCAACTCTTCGCGATCGACGCCGAGGCCTCGGACGCGCTCATTGCCCGCATCATCGAGGACGCCGGCACCCTCGGCGCGACACTCGACGTGCCCGAGACCAGTGTCTCGGCCGATGACGTGCTCGCGCGTGCGCGCGAAGCGCTGCTCCAGTTGAGCCTCGAGACCGAGCGCGAGAACGCCCAACTCCTGGCCGAACGCGACCGCCTCACGCTCGAAGCCTCAACCGATGGGCTCACCGGGCTCGCGAACCGCCGGCACCTCGATGAGTTTCTCGCCGAGCAGTTCCGCATCTCCAGCCGCTACGGCACCCCGCTGTCGGTTGTCATCCTCGATATCGACTTCTTCAAGAAGGTCAACGACACCTACGGCCACCAGGCCGGCGACCAGGTGCTTCGCACCGTTGCGATGACGCTCCAGCAGACCGTCCGCGAAGCCGACTTCTGCGCGCGCTACGGTGGCGAGGAGTTCGTCGTGGTCCTCCCGGCCACGACGGTCGATGGTGCGCTCGACGTCGCGGAACGCATCCGGAGCGCCGTCGAAGCGCAGGCGATGGTGGCTGGCGGCGAGCGGTTGAATGTGACCATCAGCGCCGGCGTGAACGCCTACCGCAAGGACGGCCAGGCATCGCCCGACTGGCTCATCAAGGAAGCTGACATGGCGCTCTACGACGCCAAGCGTGCGGGCCGCAACCGCGTCCACTGCTTCGAAGACGCGCCAGCCTCACCGTGGAGCCTCGCGAGTTGAGGGAAGACGTCGGTCGATGGAGTGAGTCCAATGGACTAAGTCCAGTTGGTTTAATAGGATGGCGCCATGAGACAGGTAAACATCCACGAGGCGAAGACGCACCTGTCCGAACTGCTCGAAGCGGTTGAGCTTGGCGAAGAGGTCGTCATCGCCCGCCGGGGAACTCCCGTCGCCCGAATCGTCGGACTCGAGGACAGCGATGGGGAACGCAAACCGCGCTTCGGACTCTGGAAGGACCGCATCACGATCGACCCGTCGTTCTACGACGAGATGACGGAAGACGAGCTTGGAGAGTGGCACAAACCGCTTGGCTTCGAAACCGACGGTAACCAGCAAACCGCGTGAAGGTCCTTCTCGACACCAGCACGTTCCTCTGGTTCGCGACAGGTGAGCCTCTCCTCTCACGGAGAGCGCGAATGGTCATCGAAGAGGGCACAGGGCAGGTCATTGTCAGTGCAGTGACACCCTGGGAGATCGCGGTAAAGCTTGACCGCGGGAGGCTCACCCTGGGAGCTCCCGTTTCCGTGTTCTATCGAACCATGCTGGCGGAACTCAGGGCTTCGGAACTTCCAATCACGGCGAAGCACGGCATCCGCGCCGGGAGCCTGCCGGCAATCCATCGGGATCCCTTCGACCGGATGCTCATAGCGCAGGCACTCGAGGAAGACGTTCCCCTTCTCACGAGCGACCGGAATATCGCTCGCTACGATGTACCGGTCGTCTGGTAGCACGACCTCGGCCTACCCGTAGACCAGCGCGCGGTCGATCATCGCGCGGCTGATCACGACTCGCTGAACCTGGCTTGTGCCTTCGACAATGGTCAACTGGCGCGCGTCGCGGTAATGCCGTTCCAGCGGATGGTCCTTCATGTAGCCCTGCGCACCCAACACCTGGAGCGCATCGAATGCCACCTTGTTCGCCATCTCGGTCGCGAACGCCTTCGCGATCGAGAGGTGCGGCGCATACTCCTTGGAGAACTTGCCCTGGTCGACAAGCCAGGCGGCCTTGTAGACGAGGTTGCGCGCCGCCTCAATCTGGATCGCCATCTCGGCGAACATGAACTGGATCGCTTCGAAGTCGATCACGGCATTGCCGAACGCCTTCCGCTCGCGCGCCCACTCCAGCGCGTAGCCCGCGGCGCCTTCAGCGAGACCGACACCGCGCGCGCCCACCGTGGGCCGCAGCGAGTTCAGCGTGAACATCGCATGGTTGAACCCGTTCCCTTCGACGCCGCCGAGGAGGTTCTCGGCTGGGACACGCACGTCGGAGAAGCTGAAATGCGCGGTCGGAACGCTGCGGACGCCCATCTTGTCGTCGGTACGGTCGATACGGACGCCCGCGGCGTGGGCGTCGACAACGAAGGCGCTGATGCCCTTCGCGCCGGGGCCGCCGGTGCGCGCGAACACGGTCAGCTGGTCAGCGACGGTGCCACCGGAGATGTAGACCTTGTTGCCGTTAAGGATGTAGTCGTCGCCGTCGCGGGTAGCGCGCGTTTCGAGCGCGGCGGCATCGGAACCGTGATCCGGTTCCGTCAGGCAGAAGGCGGCCTTCCGCTCGCCGGCGCACAGCGCGGGAAGCCACTTCTGCTGCTGCTCGGACGTACCGCCGAACATGATCGGCCGTGTGGGCAGGCCGCTGAGGACGAGCATTAGACCGGCGCCGCATTCGTACTTCGCCACCTCTTCGATGGCGAGGCAGAGCGGGAAGATGCCGTTCCCGGTGCCGCCCATCGACTCGGGGATGGCCATGCCGAGCAAGCCAGCCTTCTTGAACGCTTCCCAGTAGTCGTGCGGGTACTCCCCCGTTTCGTCCAACTCTTTGGCGCGGGGCGCCACCACGTCGCGCGCGATGCGCCGGGCGGTGTCCTTAATGAGCCGGTGTTCTTCGGAGAGTTCGAAATCCATGGCGTTCCTCGCAAGACGAAGCTGAGCGGGTATTGAAGCACGGCAGGCGGCGATGTGCCTTCTTTATCAACACCCGTTGTGAGGGCTTGCAGCCGGGCGTATGGTGGGAGCCATGAGTGAGTCAGCCATGCACTCCTCAGCGGTGAAAGGCCGGGCGAAGAGCGAGCCGCCGGCCGCGCACGCCAAAACTCCGGCCGTTCCGGCGCAAGTCCCCGGAGGCGCAGCCGCGATCCTGTCGCTCCAGGCACAGGCGGGGAATAGCGCAGTCCAGCGGATGCTCCAGCGCCGCGCCCTTGTGCAACGCGAAGGCACCATTTACATGGACCAGGGCGGCGTTGGACACAAGGAACCCGAGAAAACCAAGTCCCATGGAACCTTCTTCATGGATAGCTCGGGTGTTGGGCACAAGGAACCCGAGAAAACCAAGTCCCACGGTACCTTCTTCATGGATAGCTCGGGCGTTGGCCACAAGGCGCCGGACTCGTCGCGGCCCACGCCGTTCTTCATGGATAGTTCGGGCGTCGGTCACGACAAGCCAGATGACGTTGACCCGGTCGTTCAACAGGTTCTTGGGATTATCCAGCAAAGCCACGACGAGGGCGTCGCCGAGGCGCTCAAGGTAACCACCGGGATGGTTCAGTGGCCGGCGCGTCTCGTGCAGGCCCTCGCGAAACAGGCCGAAGCCCAATCCGCCGCCAACACCGGCATCGGGCTCTTCAATGTCGAAGCCGCCGACAGCGGCCGGAACGCGGCTACGGAAGCCGAGAAGGCGGATGTTGCGAGCGCCGCCACCAAGAAAGCGTACGACGACACAGTCGCCGAAAGCGTGAACGTCAAAGCGGCCGCCAAGAAGATCGCCGACTGGGGCACAGGCTTCGGTCGGAACTTGAAGCAGTTCCGGAAGGATCAGCCCAAGTGGAACAAGCAACACAAAGACAGCCCCATGACCACCGGGGCCGTCTCCAGCATCGACAAACTGTTCGTGAACCAGGGGAAGGTCTCGCAGGACGCCCTGAATCTTGCCGCCACCGTCGATGGCGAGATCGCCAAGTTCAAGACTGCATGGGACACCGCGGCCGGGTGGGCCGCTGACGCATGGAAAGGCCTCAGCAGCACCGGTGGAAACACCTTCACCATCGTGGGCATCCTCCAGCAGAAACTGAATGCCACACGCGCCGACGGCGCCGCTCGCCTGCCCATCCACGCGTTCTTCGACAATCCCACGAAAGCAGCCGTACACGCCTACCAGGGCGCGAAGGGCATCCCGGTCACCGACCGTGCCGACGTCGCAACCTGGACGGCGATCGATGCGGACGCTCCGAGCATCGTCGTGAACGGCCAACTCACCGTGAAGGCGAAGGAGCAGGCCACCGGTTCCACTCCCGCCGATGGGAACAAGCACGAGACCGTCTCGTTCGGCTCCAGCGGCAACGCGGTCAAGGAACTCCAGCAGCGGCTCAACAACTGGCGAATTATCAACTTCCTCGGTGTGAAGCCCCCATTCAAAGCACTCGCCGTCGATGGCAAGTTCGGCTTCTTCACTAACTCCGCGGTCAAGAAGTTCCAGAAGTCGGTCAACATCACGGCCAACGGCAACGTGGGGAAACTGACCTGGACCGAACTCGACAAGGTGGCCGGGGGAATCACCCACGGCGCGCAGTCGTTCTACAGCACCGAAGTCGTCGAGGGAGCGTTGGCCGGCGGCACCAGCGCGTTCGACTGGGATTTCAAAGACAACAAGATCGTCATCACCGTGAAGATCAAGTTCACCGGCGCCAGCGGACACCCGATGGTCAACACCTGGCTCGAGGACATCAAGTCGGTCTGGAACAACTACAAGGCCGTCGAGCTAAACCGGCACCCCGCGCGCGACTTCGATATCGAGTTTGTGCCGAAGAAGTCGTCGTCGGCGAAGCACACGGTGCGAGTCGGCAAGCCAACGAAGAAGGATCCGAACCCCCGCTCGGACACGGACAACTGGTACGTGAACGACAACCGCCGCGGCCTCGCACCGCACGAATTCGGCCATCTTGTCGGCCTCGACGACGAGTACAACCGGCCCGAAGAAGCCTACGTGAACACAACCGGACTCGAACCAGCCATCGCCAAGACGCGCGCCGACGACGGAACCGGCTCCGTGGCTGTAGCCGACGAGATCCACGGGATTCTGACCGGGAACCCGGGCAAGACCACCGACCAGAAGCTCGGGATGGTCGCCGATAAGCTCGACCAGCACGGTATCAGCACGGGCGCGTTCGCCCGGCTGGTACAGGAGCGCTACCGCACGAAGTACGGGTTCGACGGCACGCCAGACATCGCCCAGTACTTCTACAAGTTCAATAACAGGGACTGGACGTCCAACCTCACGCGCGCGACCGAACCGTTCACCGTCTCGAACGGCAGCCTGATGGGTGAGATGACCAGCAACCTCGCGCGCGGCCAGGATCTCACGAAAGTGGCCGAGCACGAGCACCCGGTGCAGCCGCGCCACGTTGCCTCCTTCGCGAACCTGCTCTCGCTCGTCTATCCCGGCTCCAAGTGGAAGCCTGAGCGCCGCTGATGCTCGTCAGCTACCGGCGCACAGGTGGCCCAAAGCCGCGCTCCGACGAACTGGTCGAGGTCGATGACTCAGGCGCGGTGCGCGCCCAGCGCGTGGTGGGCCTCGATACGGTGGGGGCGTTCGCCTGGTCGCTGGAACCAGCGGTGCTTGTCGCGGTCGCGAACGCGGCGACGGCAATCGGCGGGCTCACGGTTGAGTTGCAGGCGCCGGGGCGACCGCCATACGAGATCGAAGAGCTTTCCAATGCGTCGACAACGCTGAGTTTCCACCCGGCGCAGAAACTGCCTCGCCAGGCCGGCGCCTTGCGGAAGCGCCTCCGGGAGCTCTACGACGCCGCCATCGAGCATCCCGTGGCGGCGTTGCACCTCGAGGTTGACGGCCCTTCGGGACTCATCCGCCTGCGAACCATTGGAACCACAGGGTGCGAAGTCGAACTCCAGCGCGCGCCCGAGGGCTGGACGCTGTTCGGCGCGAAGCAGGAGTGGCTGGCCTCAGGCACGGTCGAGTTCGAGGCCGGGGCGGGACGGCAAACGCTGGCGCCAGGATGGGAGCGCACAGCGCACCTTGCTGGAGTCAATTTTGAACCGGAGCAAACGCTGCAGGTCCGGATGCCCCTGTCCATGAAGTTCCCGGACGGCCGCTGGCGCGACTGTCAGTTGACAGCGATCGCCGGTAAGGGCTGGTTCTAACACGGTTCCAACCAACCTGTAGACGTCTTAACCGGGGAGAGTCACTTCACGGTTCGTCCACGCCATTGCCCGCACAGAACCCGGCAGCGGCCGGGAAGGAGAAGGCGATGCGAAACAGACGTGTACTTCTTACTTGCTCTGCCGGATTCGCGCTGGCGCTGGCAGCGTGCGCCTCCGGTGGAGAGGCACTGACGACCCCAGCGGACCAGGTCCGTTCGGCGCAGGATGGTGCAAGGACGGCCCCGCCCCCGCCGCCGGACGGGCCGGGCAACCCGGGCGCTGCCGCTCCGTCGGCGCGTCCCGCCGACGGAACGCTCCCGGGCAAGCAGCCGAACACGCTTACCCCTGACGACACCGTGGAGTTCTGCACACCCGCGCCGGGGGTCGAGTTGCTGATGGACATCTACTACCCGGACGGACACAGTGCGGACTCGAACGACCCCGCCATCGTCTACGTGCATGGTGGTGGCTGGACCGCGGGAAGCCGCGATACCGGCGAGGGTTCGCGGTACATTCCTGCGCTCGTCTCCAAAGGGTACGTTGTCTTCGCAATCGACTACCGTCTTGCACCCGAATACCCGTTCCCTGCGCAGATCGAGGATGCTCAATGCGCCATCCGGCATATACGCGCCGAGGCCGCGACCTACGGAATCGACCCGGACCGTATCGGGGCGATGGGAGGCAGCGCCGGTGGCCAGCTTGTGAACCTGCTCGGTGTCGCAGAAGACGGTGACTTCGCGATCACCGGCGGGTACGAGGAGTACTCGAGCGAGGTGCAGGCCGTGGCAGCCATGTATGGTGCAAGCGATTTCAGCGACCCGAACATGGCGAACCACAACGCCAACCACGTGCAGGTGTTCGGTACAGGCGTGTACGAGGACGACCCTTCCAACACACTCTGGATGGCTAGCGCGGTCAACTATATCGACGCTGGTGACGCAGATTACCTGCTGCTCCACGGGGAAGAAGACCCGGTAGTGCCGATTTCACAATCCGAGATCTTCTCCGCCGCACTCGAGGAGGCAGGGGTTAGCGTGGACTTCGTGCGGGTCGCCAACGCCGGTCACGGCTTCGCTCCAGCCGGTGGCATGCCCGTCCCGTCAGCGAATGCCCTCACGACTATCATGGTGAAGTTCTTCGAAAGCCACCTGTAGCTCCCGTGGCGTGCAGGCCAGGGAGGGCGCCCGATGGGCGCCCTCCCTTTGTTCTTTTCCCGGGGGTGTCCGCTACTCGTAGCGGAGCGCTTCGGCCACCGGGACGCGGCTGGCGCCACGGCTCGGCCACCAGGTCATCAGCAGCGAGAAGAGGAACGAAGCGCCGATGACCACGAGCACCTCGGCCCACGGCATCGCGAAGCTGATCTCGGCGCCGTCGGTGAAGTCGGGCGAAGTCAGCAAGTTCCTGCCGAGGATCGCGCCACCGACCACCCCGGAGAGGATACCCATCACGGCGATGAAGCTCGACTCCAGGAGGAAGGTCAGCGTCACCGTCTTCCGCTGGTAGCCGATGGCCCGGAGCATGCCGATCTGCTGGCGGCGTTCCACCACCGAGCGGAAAGCGATAACGCCGAGGCCGGCGATGCCGACGAATAGCCCGAGTGCCATGAACGCCTGGAACATCCGGTTGAACGCCATGTTCGTGGCCGACATGTCATCGAAAATTTTCTCGACCGACTCCGCCTTCACACCCTGGACGGCGAGTGCCGATTCGATGCCACGGGCGGCGTCCTTGCTGTCGACACCAGCCGACAGGCGGAGGTAGCCACGGCGGTAGTCAGGCTGCCCGAGGAGGTTCGTGTATCCGGCTTCGTTGAGGTAGACACCGCCGAACGTCGGCGCGGGAAGTTGGCTGCGGAGCACGCCAACCACGGTAACGGTCGTCTCCTTCCCGGAGATAGGGTCGGTGATAGCAAGCTGGAACGGGTCGAAGCGGTCATCCGTGATGGTCACGCCCTTTGCCGACCAGTCGAACCGGTCGTTGAAGCTGATTCCCACTACCGAGGTGTCGACCAGCGCGAGCGACGAGTCGCCAGCGGCGGCGTCCATCACGGCCTGTTCGTTCGCATAGCCGTTGGCGTACGCCTGCAGCGTGGTGCCGAGGCTGAGATAGAACCCCTCGTCTGCGCCGATGACCGGGTAGAGGCCCTCGTTGTCGCGGCCGGGCTGCGACATCAGTTCGCCGCTGCCGGGGATGGTTGTCCGGCCGGAGCCGGCGATCCCGGCGGCCACGGGCGAATTGCTCTCGCCGAGGCTCGCAGGCACGTCGCGCACCGTGCTGGCGCCACTCGCGGTCGTCACGACATCGATGTTGGCGCGGGCGTCACCGCCGAGGAACGCGGCGTCGAAGTTCGCCAGCAGCACACTGAACACCGTTAGCGAGAAGACGATGAGCGAGAACATCGCGATGGTCATGCCTGTGCGGAAGCGGTTGCTCAACGGGTAGGCGATGGCCATCTTCAGCGCCGGCGCCAGCGACGGGTAGCGGACCGCCGCGGCGATGGTCAGTGCGACCGGGACGAGCAGTCCTGCGGCGAGGTAGAACAGCTGGCCCAGGCCATCGCCGGAGTCGCGCATCACGAAGCCCGTGACCGCGAGTGCGCCGGCGGCCGCAGCCACCAGCAGGGCCACGCCGTAGGCGCGGGCGCCCTCGCCGGAGCGCGAGAAGAGGCTCGCCAACAACCGGGCGTTGAAGACGATGATCAGGGTGAACGCGATGACGATCATGACGCCGCTGAGGACGAACATCTCGATATCGCTGTCGAACTTCCCGAACAACCGGTCGTGGAGGCTCGCGGGCATCAGCCAGTAGCTGGCGAGGAGAGCCCCGACGACCGTCCACAGGCCGCGGCTCGGGACCCGAAGCTGGCGGGCCATCGCGGCCACGGAGAGGGGGATGAGTGAGATGCCGAGGGCGAACGGGAAGAGCACTTCGGACGATTTACCGAGCAGCATCAGGAGTGCACCGAGCACGACACCAATCGGCCCGGCGGTCCATGCCCAGGGGAGGCCGATGCCCTTGCGGAAGATCCACCAGATGCCAACCGGCGGAACGACCAGCGCGGGCACGCCGAGGATGACCCACCGCCAGCGCGTCTTCCGCTTGCTTTCGGCTTTTCCGTTATCCGGCAACTGGCGAATGGCCGCGACGATGTTCACGTGGCTCGCCTTGAGCGAGGCGAAGATGACTGTGACGAACGTCAGCACAACGCCGAGGCTGTAGCCGATGACGAGCGCCGTCGGGGTGATTTCGATTTCGACGAGCGAGAAATAGGCTCCGCCAACAGCCTTGAGCAGGACGTCGACCAGCAACCAGGACGCGACGATACCGGAGCCAACACCGATGAGACCGGAGAGCAGCGAGTACGCCATTCCTTCGGCGAGGAACGACCGGACGATGTCGCCGCGCTGTGCGCCAACCGCGCGAGCCATGCCCATTTCGGCGCGGCGTTCGGCGGCAAGCATCACGAAGATCATGAAGATGAGCATCACGCCGGCGGCCATCGAAAAGAGGCCGAGCACGAGAAAGAACGTCGTGAACAGGTTGCCGGCGAGTTCGGCTTCCTCCACGCGGTGGTTCTTCGCGTCGTCAACGCGCAGGGCTTCGGCGTTCGTGCCGTCGACGGCCGGGCCGAAGACCCGCGAGCCGTCGCCGCGGAGGTATTGCTCGATGCGCTCAGCAACCGGCCCCGCCAGGTCGAGCGTGCTCCGCGTCGTGCCATGGAGCGCGACCGTGAGCGAACTGATCTCGTCGCCTTCGAAGCCGCCAATGCCGCGCAGGCGGTCGAGCGGCAGCACAAGTCCACCGGGGACGCTGGAGTAGCTCATCCCCTGGACACCCGAGGCCAGCTCGTCCTTCACGATCCCGGCGACGCTGACCCTGGTCTGCTTACCGGAAATGGTGATGACGAGTGAGTCGCCGAGTCGGGCGTGGAGGTCGTCGGCGGCGCGCTTGCTGAGGAACACTCCATCCAGGCCCAGGTCCTTCGGGTCAGCGGGGCGGCCGCTTGTCAGCGTTAGCCCACCGGCTCGCTGCAGGCGGTCAAAGTCGACGCCGTTGAGCTGGATCGACGGCTTGGCGTCGCCGGTGCGGGTATTCGTCACCGGGGCTGCGACCGTCAGGAACGGCAGGAACGCGTCGATGTCGCCGTCATTCGCGAACTGCGTTTCGAGGGCGTCGACACCGGATTCGCTGGCGTAGATAACGTGACCTTCGTTGACTGCGCCCTGGTCGAGGCCGAAGTCGCGTTCGCCATTCCAGGTGATGTCGAGGTCAGAACGTCCGAAGAGTGCGTACACATCTTTCGTCAGCGAGTGGTCGATGGTGTCGCCGGTGACGAACGCCGACGTGGTAATGAGCGTCCCGAGCGACAGCCCGACGACGACGAGGAGTGACTGGAGCCCGCGCCGGGGAATATTGCGCAGGCCGAACTTGAACATCGTGCGGTTGCCCACGCCCAGGACGATGACGGTTGCCACCGCCAAACCGAGGAGCGCGCCGAGCACAATGGCGAGCGTGCTGGTGGGGAGTCCGAAGAGTTCGTTCATCGCCGGGCCTCTTCGGATACCACGAGGCCGTCGCGCATCCGCACCACAGGGTTGCAGCGCGCGCCAACCGCCGGGTCGTGGGTAACGATGACGAAGGTCAGGCCCTTCTCCGTGTTGAGCGACTCCATCAGCGTCATGATGTCGTCGGCTGTCTTCGAATCGAGCGCTCCGGTGGGCTCATCGGCCCAGACGATCTCGGGTTCGTTCACGAGGGAACGAGCGATAGTCACGCGCTGGCGCTGGCCGCCGCTGAGTTGAGCCGGGCGGTTGTTCGCCAGTTGCCGCAGGCTGACCGTTTCGAGGGCGCCGAGCGCCCGCTGGCGAGCCTCGCGGGGATTCACGCCGGAGACGATGAGCGGCAGTTCGACGTTCTCAACCGCCGAGAGCACCGGCAGCAGGTTGTACGTCTGGAAGACGAAGCCCATGTTCCTCGCGCGGAAGGTGGTGCGCGTCTTATCGGAAAGCTGTGCGAGGTCGGCGCCGGCGATGGTCACGCGACCGCCATCTACCACGTCGAGGCCGCTGGCGCAGTTCAGCAGCGTCGTCTTCCCACAGCCCGACGGCCCCATGATCGCGACCATTTCGCCCCGCTCAACGTTGAGGCTGACACCTTTGAGGGCGCGCACCTGCTGGCTGCCTGTGTCGTAGGTCTTCACGACATTATCGATGGTGATGATGGCGCCGGCGGTGGCCGCCAGGGCGCGAGCGTGGGTGGCCGGGGCGTGCCCGGCGCGTTCGGCCGTTGCGTGGCCGGCGAGTGCGAGTTCCTGGTTCATCTGGATCCTCTCCCAAGTGACAGACCGTGTGCGGGATCAGCAGGCGCGTGCCGCCCCGGCGATTCCGCGGATAACTTCGAACAGGCGGCCGATACCCTCTTGCTTGCCGACGAACGCGCTGGCGCCAGAGGCGAGTGCCTCCTTGCGGGCCCCGCTGTCGTCCTGGAGCGAAAGAATGACCACCCGGGCCGAAGGCTCGGATTCAGCGATCTGCTTCGCGGCTTCAAAGCCGTCGATGCCGCGCATGTGCAGGTCGAGCACCACCACATCGGGGTGCAATTCGGTGGTGAGGGAGACCGCGGCGCCGCCCTCCTCCGCCTCGCCGATGACCTCGAAGTCCGGCTCGCCAGACATGCACATACGCAGGCCACGGCGGACGCGGGCTTCGTCATCAACGAGGAGGAGGCGAATAGGGAAATCCATCACGCTCTCAACCGTACGGAAGCCCCGCCGTCGCGGCGTCACCCTCGCGTTTGGTTCGCCAGAAGCACTTCGAGGGAACGGAATCTCCTGCTAAAGGATGAGGAAGGTTGCCCGGGAGCGCGGTGATATAGTGCGGGGATTCGCGAATTGCTGACGCGCCCCCTTTCGATGGAGGTCCAATGCCGATCCGCCTCGTCATCGCTGATGACCACGCCGTCGTCCGCCAGGGCCTCAAGATGTTCCTGCTCGATGACCCCGAGTTCGAAGTCGTCGCCGAAGCCCAGAACGGCGCGGAAGCGCTCGAACTCGCCCGTACGCTGAAACCGGACGTCGTGCTCATGGACCTGCTCATGCCCGTGATGGACGGGATCACGGCAATCGGCCACATCCGCAGGGAAGTCCCCGACACAGAGGTCATCGCGCTCACGTCCGTGCTCGAAGACGCTTCGGTGGTCGGCGCGGTCCGCGCGGGAGCGATCGGCTATCTGCTGAAGGACACCCAGGCGGAGGAACTGACGCGCGCCATCAAGGCCGCCGCGAACGGCCAGGTGCAGCTGTCGCCGCAGGCGGCCGCACGCCTGGTGCGCGAAGTTCGTGCACCCGAAAGCCCCGAGACCCTTACCGAGCGCGAAACCGACGTCCTCCGCCTGCTCGCCCAGGGCAAGGCGAACAAGGAGATCGCTGCCGCACTCTTCATCGGCGAGAACACCGTGAAGACGCACGTCTCCAGCATTCTCGTGAAACTCGGCGTCCAGAGCCGCACCCAGGCAGCCCTCTACGCACGCCAAATCGGGCTCGGCCCGGTCGACTAGTCGGGAAGGGCCGGCATGCGTTCCGTACCGATGCGCCTCGGCCTCAAGCTGAACCTTTCCCTGTTCCTCTTCATGCTCCTGCTTGGCGCGGCGACGGCAACGCTCGTGGCCATCGGATTCAACCGCTCGCAAAGCAACGCCGCCGAAAAGAGCCGCGCGGGCCTCGAGAACGAGGGCCGCCGGACGCTCGCCGTGCTCAGCGGCCAGCAGGCGTTCATCGGCGAATTGCAGCTTTCGCCCGCCGCCGAGTGGGGCCACCAGGTCGGCTGGTTCCTCGCCCTCAAGGGCCAGACCGCCGACCCGCTCGACCCCGCGGAACTCACGAAGTCGAGCACCGGCATTCTCTATGACGCGTCTCCCACGCGGGTGAGCGACCTGGTCGTCCTTGGCGGTGACCCGATGAGCCCGCGAGAACTGCGCGACGCCGCCGAATCGAAAGTGCTCGAAGGGCTCTTCATCTCGCTCTTCACGAACTACGAAGGGCGGATGATCGAAGAAGCCTTCCGGCCCATCGCCATCTACTACATCTCTGTCGATGGCGTATCACGCTACTATCCGCCGACCAACGCCATCGTCTATACCCCACCGTCCATGGCCGAGATTGAGAACCTCCAGAAACGGTTCGGTCCCGAGAACAACCCCGACGAACTCACACGGTGGACCCCGCCGTACGAAGACGAGGCCGGCCGCGGCGTCATTCTCACCGCCTACACGCCGGTCTACGACGAAACGGGCTACCGCGGTGTCATCGGTGTCGACGTCTCGCTTTCCAGGCTCACCGAGCAGGTCGAGGCCATCAAGCCGACACTCGGCGGCTACGCGTTCTACGTCGATGTCGGTGGCAACTTCCTCCATACCACCGAGTACGACGAACTGAACACCATGGCGGAACCCGGTAAGAACCCGGCGTTTCGCGCCGCGCTCGACGAGATGATCGCGGGCAAGGCGAGCGTCGCCCGCTTCGAGCAGAACGGGCGCGACATGTTCATCGCGTTCACACCCATGCCCTCCATCGGCGGCAGCCTCGCACTCGTCGCGCCGGTCGATGAATTGACGGCGGAAGCCGGGGGCGTCACGGAGTCGATCACCTCCGAGGGCAACCGCACCGTTGGATTCATCATCCTCATGATGATGCTGCTCTTCCTGCTGGCGCTGGCGAGCACTGCATGGCTCAACCGGCGGCTGCTGCTCGGCCCGATCGAGGCGCTCGTTTCCGGTACGCGCGCTGTGGCCGCGGGCAATTTCAACGCAACCATCCCCGTCCGCAGCCGCGACGAGTTCGGCGACCTGGCTGCCTCGTTCAACACGATGATCGACGAGATCCGGACGCGAAACGACGCGCTCGTCCGCGAGATCGGCGAACGCGAACAGACCGCGCGTACACTCGCCGAACGTGAGGAGAGCACGCGCCAGATCTTCCAGTCGGTGAGCGACGCCATCTTCATCAGCGACATGGACGACCGGATCGTCGATGCCAACATCGCCGCCGAGCGCCTCTTCGGTGTCGACGTCGCCGAGATGCGAAACCTCGCGCCGTACGCCCTGATGACATCCCCGCCAACTGGCCGCCGGGAGGACTTCCTCTCCGCTATCTCGAACGGAAGGCAGTTCCGCACCCGCTCGGAAGGGCGCCGCCGCGATGGCACGACCTTCGTCGCCGATGTGTTCGCCACCTCGGCGGTGTACTTCGGCGAGCCCCATGTGCTCTCCGTCGTCCGCGACGTCACGGAGGAGGTCGAACAGCAGCAGTTGCTCGAACGCCGCGTCGACGAGCGCACCAAGGAACTCTCGCTGCTCCTCGAAATCTCGACGGCGGCTGTCTCGACGCTCGATACGCGCGAGATGTTCGAGATGATCCTCGACCAGGTGGAAGGGGTCGTGCCCTACGACGGCGCGTCGATCCTCGTCGTGGAGGACGGCATGCTCGAAGTGAAGGTGAACCGCGCCTTCCGTTCGGGCGAACTGGAACGCGCGCGCTTCTCGGCTGCAGCGCTCCAGGCATCGATCAGCGACGGGCAGGTGCGCCCACTGCTGGTTTCGGACATTCATGGCGACACACGGCTGGCGGCGGCCTTCCGCGCCCAGGTGGCGGATTACCTCGACACGGCGTTCGTTGGCGTGACCTCGTTCCTCGGCGCGCCGATGCAGCGCCAGGGCCGGCTCATCGGCCAGATCGCGCTAAGTTCGCAACACGAGAGCGCCTTCAGTGAGGCCGATGCGGCACTCGTCCAGGCGATCGCGAACCAGGCCGCCATCGCTGTCGAAAACGCGCGCCTCTTCGCCGAATCGGAACGGCGGGCACGCGAAATGACCGCCCTCTCCCGTATCGCCACAACATTGGACCTGGGAGAGTCGGTCACCGGCACGCTGAACTCCGTCGCCCAGCGCGTCGTCGAATCGACTCACGCCACCGCCGTCTCGGTGAGCACGATCAACGGCGAGGGCAACCTCCTCCTCGGCGGCGGATACGGACTGCCCGAGGGGTTCTTCGACGTGATCGATCGCGCCATCCTTCGTGGCGCCCCGAAACCAAACCAGCGCGCGCTCCGTTCCGGCGAACCCCTCGTCATCCACGACCTCAAGAAGCAGATGGCCGACGAACCGCTCTTCGCGCCGCTCGCGGCTCTGCTCGGCGACCGCCAGTGGGATTCGCTCGTGATCGTGCCCATGCGGTATGGCGACAGGAACCTGGGAACCGTCGAAGCGTTCTTCGCCCCGGGCGATGCGCCGGACGAACGCGAGGTCGGCCTCATCTCGGCGATGGCACGGCAGGCAGCCACTGCCATCGAAAACGCCTTCCTCTTCGCCCAGACCGAAACCCGCGTACGCCAGCTCGAGGCGCTCACGCTCATCGCCTCCAGTTTCTCGCTCGAAGTGCCGTTCGAGGAGTTGATGGACGGAATGGCCGAGCAGAGCGTGCGCGCGACCACGGCCGTCGCCGCGGCGGTGGTGAACGGCGACTCACCTGAGGGGACGCTTCGTGTCGTCGGCACGGCGCGGTTGCCCGACGGGTTCGGGCGGCAGATGGAGGAGACCTACCGGAGCGGCGGCGGCACGACCGTGCGCACTGCGATGAAAGACATGCGCACCCTCTACCAGTCGGACATGCGGCGCGCCCGCATCGACGACCCGCGCTACGCGGCAACGAACATCGACCTCCGCGACCAACTGTGGGACTCACTGCTCGTGACGCCCGTCATTTATGGCAATAAGGCCCTCGGTGTCCTCCTCCTTGGCTACCCGCTCGGCGTCGACCC
Source organism: uncultured Anaerolineaceae bacterium (assembly GCA_964470735.1). Lineage (GTDB taxonomy): Bacteria > Chloroflexota > Dehalococcoidia > Tepidiformales > Tepidiformaceae > Amarobacter. Next base: position 1,247 of record CAYYDX010000064.1, on the reverse strand, counting down.
CGACGCCGAGGAACGGAAGTTCATTGAGGCCGTCGCCGACCAGACGGCATTGGTCATCGAAAACGCACGGCTCTACCGGCGGGCCTCGGCGGCCGCCGCCCTCGAAGAGCGCCAGCGGCTCGCGCGCGAACTGCACGACTCGGTCAGCCAGGCGCTCTATGGCATCGCGCTCGGCGCCCGCACGGCCCGGCGGCGCATCGGCGACGAAGGCCCCGCGAACGTCATCGAACCCCTCGACTACGTGCTCTCGCTGGCCGAAGCCGGCCTGACCGAAATGCGCGCGCTCATCTTCGAACTGCGCCCCGAGTCGATCGCCACCGAAGGGCTCGTCGCGGCCATCGGTCGGCAGGTCGCGGCCACCCAGGCGCGCTACGGAGTGAAGGTCACCGCCACACTCGCCGACGAGCCCGACATCTCACTCGACGTGAAGGAAGCGCTCTACCGGATAGCCCAGGAGTCCATGCACAACACCGTGAAGCATGCGCGCGCTTCGAACATCACGGTTCGGCTCGCACACGAGCCCGACGAGGTCCGGCTGGAAGTTCAGGACGACGGGCAGGGCTTCGACCCCGCCGGCGAGTTCCCCGGGCACCTCGGGCTCCGCTCGATGCAAGAACGCGCGCGCGACATCGGCGGGACGCTGGATATCGAGAGTTCGCCCGGCGCCGGGACGCATATCACCCTGCGCATCCCGCACGAGGCCGAACACACGAAGTAACGAGCACTCCGAGGCGCTCTCGCCGGTCATCGTCACACGGTTGTGAGCGAAGCTGTTTGCTGCCTGCAACGAAATCTCGCAGCCGCCTGCTTGCGCTTGACGATAATGATGGGTGATTATCAACGGCCTATGCTGCCAGTTCCCCGCCTGGCAGCCGGCGGAATGCTTCGGCGCGGCCTTCTGGCCGTGCTGCTGCTTGTCGCCGCGCTGCCTGTTTCCATCGTTTTTGCCCGCGTCCACACCATCGAGGAAGGCGAAACGCTGTCCTCGATCGCGGCTGCCTACGGCATCACTGCGGAAGAACTCGCCGCCCAGAACGGTATCGCCGACCCGGACCGCATCTTCGCGGGCCAGACGCTGCGTATCGGCGAAGGTGGCCCCGCCGTCGCTGCGCCATCCGGCCGCACGCACACTGTCGTGTTCGGCGATACGCTCTCCGGGATCGCCGATGCCTATGGCGTATCGGTCAATGCGCTGCTGCGCGCGAACGGACTGGAGAGACCCGGAGGAACGCCCTGTGCCGACAGGG
>CAYYDX010000063.1:0-19903 GCA_964470735.1 uncultured Anaerolineaceae bacterium | reverse complement strand
CAGCGGGATGGTAGCAGGCGTGACGACACCTTTCGGCCGAGTGAACCGGCAATCACGCTGGCGAGCAGCAGGCCCAGGCCGTCCCGCGCACGGCTAGAACTCGATAGCCCGCCTACGAACTCCTGCTGGACAGCCGCTCGGGAGCAGAAGTAGTAGACACCCTCCCGGCCGGCGGTGCGGATGGGCGTTTTCGATCCGACACGATCTTTCCGTAGACCCGGATCCGCGGCGTCTCCTTCGCCGCGGAGCGGGCTCTTCCTCGCTCGACAGTACGTCGAACGCCGGACAGTCCTTCGATGCGAGCGCCACGAGTGCGGCTTCGACGCTCGCCGGTGGCCCCGGCACTGCGCGCTTGCACCGGCACGACTCAACGCCACGGATCGCCGGGCGTCCTGGCGTAGCGCTTCCAGGCGTAATCCCAGGGGGTGACCGCGAGGACGACGACGACGAGAGAAACGTTGAACAGAACGCCGCGCATTTCCTCGCTCATGTCGCCCTCTATGAGATTGGGGATGCCGACCGCCGCAAGCCAAACGAGCTTCCAAGCCGACTCGAAGATGAGGAGTGGCAGCATCTGGAGCGGGTAGCGAAGCGCCAGGAACCAAAACAGTGCCATGGTCGCCAGCAGAGCGGCAACCACACCTTCAAACACCGGTAGCGAAGCCGCCTCCCCGCTGACCAGGATGGGCCACTTAACGGCCACGAGTCCTACGGCCATCAGCAGGTAGCCCGCCCGCATGATGTTCAGGCGGTACGTGGGCGGCGAGCCGACAGCGGCAGTCCGAGTCTGGCGGGTGGCCGTGTCTGGGGCGTTAGTGGCGAGTTTGGCGGTCGGGGCCGTCATTGGTGTGTTCCTTCCGTTCTGAGTGAGCTGGTCCGTGAGCAGCGCAGAGTCTGCCTGCACGAGGGAGATGGCCCGGCCGAACGTAGAGTCCGAGGCCATAACCGGAGTGAGTGGGGGAGCCCTGCGAGACTCCCCCTCGTCGTGGACTCCGCATTTCTCGGTGTGGAACTACGCGTCCCGCCGGACGAAGGCGAGGTAGGCGGCACCCACGATGACCGCGAACCATGTGGCCGCCACGACCGCGCCGACCATCGGGTCGGGGAACGCCGGCGAGTGCTGGATGTGGCCAGAAGTCATGGTGTCCATGCCGTTACTTGGGAGCAGACTGAGGACGTTCTCCTGGAAGCTCTCGGACACGAGCTGGCCGAAGATTTGCGGGAGCCAGTGGAGGCCGAGCGCAGTGGTGATGCCGCCCGCGGTGCTGCGGAACAGGACGCCGAACGCAAAGCCGATGAGTGGGAAGAATGGCATGGCGACACCGAGGCCGAGCACCATGCGCGCCGCGTCGGGGTCGGCCAGGCTGGCGGTCGGCATGCCATAGGCGCCGAGCAGCGCCTGGCCCGCGTAGAACATGCTGATCGTCGACGCCAGACCAGCGACCAGGAGCATCGTCCCGACGAGCGCGAACTTGGCGAGGAAGACGCGGCCGCGGGCCGGAGTGGCGGTCAGCGTGAGCCGGATGGTGCCGCTGGCGTACTCGCGGCTCACGGCCATGACGCCGAACACGGTGAATACGATCACCCCGAAGGCTACGCCAATCATGGAGGTCGTCACCGGGCTGAAGTCCGGCGACCAATCGTCCTGCGTCGTGCCGAGCGCGATGCACGCGATGGCGGTGGTCGCGACGGAAAGGAGGAAGCCAAGCCCGAGCGTGAGCTGCGTGGCACGAAGCGTCGCGAGCTTGGACCACTCCGAGGCCAGGATGTCGATGAAGCCGGTCCGCCGGGTGGCGGCGCGTGTGGCGATCTTGCTGTTCGAGGATATCGTTGCGGTGGTCATTGTTCCGTTCTCCTTGTGTGTGAGTCGGGCGTCAGGCGGCAGAGCTGCTGAGCACGCCCTGGTACTGCTGGCTGCCCTGGGTCAATTCCATGAAGGCGGCTTCGAGGCTGGCGCGGCGCGGCGAGAGTTCGTGCAATTCCAGGCCGTGCCCGGCGGCGACCTTGCCGATGGCTGGCGCTTCGATGCCGGTGACGATGAGGGCGCCGTCCTCGGCGTTGACGGTTGCGCCGGCGCGCTCAAGCAACGGGACAAGGTCGGCGGACCGCGGCGACACGACGCGGACGTGGTTGCTCGCGCTCTGCTGGGTGACGGCCGCGATGCTCGTGTTGGCGATGAGCCGCCCGCGGCCGATGACGATGACGTGGTCGGCGGTCGCTTCCATCTCGCTCATGAGGTGGCTCGAGAGGAGGATGGTGCGCCCTTCGGACGCGAGGCACTGCAGGAAGTTGCGAATCCAGCGGATGCCTTCGGGGTCCAGGCCGTTCACAGGCTCGTCGAAGATCAGCGTCTCCGGGTCACCGAGCAGCGCCGCAGCGATGCCCAGGCGCTGGTACATGCCCAGCGAGAAGCCGCCAAGGCGCCTCCCCGCAACATCCGCGAGCCCGACAAGCTCGAGCACTTCGTCGACACGCCCGGCGGGGATACCCCCCGCCCGGGCGATCCAGCCGAGGTGTTGACGGGCGGTGTGACCGCCGTTCGCTGCCTTCGCGTCCAGCAGCGCGCCGATCTGGTGCATTGGTGCGCCAATGTCGCGGTAGCAACGGCCGTTGACCGTGACCGTGCCGCTGCTCGGGTTGTCGAGCCCGAGGATCATGCGCATCGTCGTGGTCTTCCCCGCCCCGTTCGGCCCAAGGAAGCCGGTGACGATGCCGGGCTTCACGGCGAACGAGAGATGGTCTACGGCGAGCGTCTCGCCGTACCGCTTGGTGACATCGTTGACTTCGATCATGACTGTCCCTTTTTTTATTGGGTGGTTCGACCCCGGCACAGGCGCCGAATCGAGACGATCGGCATTTCCAGGTCCCGGATCCGCACAAGGAGTCCGTGGAGGGCGGAATGGTCGACGAGTGGTGAGGGTGGTAATGCCGTCTCGTTCGAGCGGGAACGCGAGGCCTTCGAGCGGCGACTCTAGTTGGAGTTGATCACGGCGATGCTGTGGCGGTCATGCGGGCAGACGCCACCACATCAAGGATCGCCTGGGTCGATGCTGCCGCTGTCCTCTCGTCCTCGACCAGGGAAGCGTGGGTGGCGTCCGCAACGTGGCGATGATCGCTATTCGATGAAAGGCGCGCGAGGTCGTCCTGCAGCGGCTGCCATCCTTCCTGTGCGCCCTTGTCTGCAGTGATTACGACGAGCGGCGTCCCGCCAAGGCTCTCGAGTTCGCCGGCCTGCCTCAGGGCGGTGCGCAGTTCCGAGAACTCATCACGCAGGCTTCGGTAGTAGGCTGGCGTCGAGGAGAGGTCGCGCCGTTCACTCCACACATCGCCGGGGAGACTGCTGCCGCTGGCGAGGCCTACCAGGCGGGGCACACCCGTCCGTGCGAGCGATGGCAGCAACCCGGAAGCCTGCTTGAACATCGTGTAGAACGCCGGCCATGCGGGGAGCCTCTCGTACTGCTCCGGATGCATCGAATCGATGAGGACGACACCGGCGGCATCGTCCGGGTACAGTCTCGCGAAGTTGAGCACGTAGATACCTCCGGCTGAGTGGCCTGCGAGCACGTATGGTCCCTGCTCACCAGCGCGGGCCAACAGACTATGGAGCGCTGTTGCCACCGCGGCGCCATCCTCTGGCTGCCCGGCTGGGTCGCTCCAGCCTCTCCCGGCGCGATCATAGGTACACACCCGCGTTTCCCTTGCGATGCCGGGCGCAAGCCAGGCATTCATGGTGGACGAGAAGTCACCCATGGCTGCTTCAAGGACAACAGTAGGCGAACCGCTCCCGGTGCAGGAAATGTGGAGCCGGTGATCACCTACATCGACGAGCTGTCCTGGCATCGCATCTGGGCCGGGATCGAACGTTTCGCTGACGGTTTCATACGCGCCGCCCAGTCCGGACAGGAACAGCACGCCAAGCACCGGGTAAAGGAAGGCGAAGCTAGCGCGGCTGTGGAGGCTTTTCCGGCTTCGGGGAACCATCCATACAACGAGGACGACAAACACCGGCGGCCAGACCCAACCGAGCAAGTCGTTCGTTACCGCTCCCGGTCACGCTGCCAGTCCTGCGCCGGCGACCGCCATCACAGCGGCGGGCACGGACGCCCATCGCTGGGGTTGCGAGGTGAACCAGGTGGAACTCGCCGCGAGGAGGGCCCAGCCAGCGGCGAATGAGAGCAAGATCGCGGCGCTGATGACGTTTTCGCGAGCGCCGGCGAAAGGGACCATGACGAGCACGCCGGCAACTGCGAGCCCTGTGAAGAGAGAACCGAAGACGACGAGGGCAACGGGCGCCTTGCGAGTGGACGGCACGGCGGACGGGATCGCGATGGCGGTCATGATGCGTCTCCTGGCGCGGCGGTGGGTTGGAGTGGCGACGAGTTCGTTCGCATGAGGCCGAGCGCCACGGCAACACCGATCGCCGCCAGGACGGCGGCACCGTAGAACGCCGCATGAAATCCGTCATTGAGCTGCGACACCGAAGTCCCGCCGGTGTTCGATTGCGCGACTGCCACCATGGCCGCGAGGCCAAGCGCTGAGCCAACCTGGTAGCTCGTGTTCACGAGCCCTGAGGCGAGGCCCGCGTCGGATTCCGAGGCTCCAGCGGTGGCCGAGACCATCGCGGGAACGAAGACAAGTGACATTCCAGCGGCGGCCAACAGCGAAGCCGGCAGCACATGGGCTAGGAAGTTGCCGTCGGCGGGTGACTGCGCGAACAGCAAGAGTGCTCCGACCAGCAGTCCCATGCCGGCCGCGATGTTCGTCCTCAGACCAAGGCGCGCCGTGAGCCGTCCAGTGGCGACGACCATGAGGAGCATGATCGCGCCCGTCATCGGGAGCAACGCGAGCCCGCTCCCGAACGCTTCGTAGCCGAGCACCTGCTGCAGATAGAGGTTCAGGAAGAACCACAGCGGTATCCAGGCTGCGCCCAACAGCGCCATGGCGATGTTCCCGGCCGCGAGGCGAGGAACCCTGAAGACTCCGAGCCTGAGCAGGGGCTCCTTGTGGAGCGCTTCCACCATGATGAACAAGGCGAGGAGCGCGAGAGCCGTCCCGATGAGTGCGAGGGTTCGAGTGGAGGCCCAACCCTCTTCCGGGGCGGTCACGACGCCGTAGACGCCAATGACGAGCGCGCTGGTGACGGTGATCGCGCCGAGCACATCCAGACGTCCGCCGCGGCGGGACCCCGGAGCTACCACGAAGGCGGTTGCGGCCAGCACCGCGAGCCCAAACGGCACATTGATGAGGAAGGTCCAACGCCAGTCCATCCACTCGGTGATGACGCCACCGAGGAAGACTCCCGCCGTGCCACCAGCCGGCGCAGCTGCTCCAAAGAAGGCCAGGGCTCGACCGAGCTCGCGAGGCTGGGCGCCAAACGTGGTGAACAGGAGTGAAAGCGCCGACGGCGCGACCAGCGCAGCGCCGACGCCCATGGCCCCACGAGAGAGGAAGAGCGTACTTGCAGATTGGGCGAAGCCCGCGCCAACAGACGCGACCGTCAATATGGCGAAGCCCGCCACGAACACGTTCCGCTGGCCAAACATGTCGGCCAGCTTTCCGCCAAGCAGCAGGAGGCCGGCCAGCGCAACCACGTAGGCGTTGAACACCCATTGCAGGTCGGTGGAAGAGATTTGGAGGTCGCTCTGGATGGCGGGAAGGGCGATCGCGACGATCGACGTGTCGACGATGACGATGAACTGGGCAGCGCACAGGACGACGAGTGCCCACCAGCGCCGCGCATGTAAAACATCGACGGAGCTCCGGGCGGTCGAAAACGGTCTTGCCGGGCTGGTGCTGGTCATGATTGCCTCACCGCCGTACAACGAGCGGCCGGCGCTGCCACTGATCGCCAACGCCGCAACACGAATCGAGATATCACGGGAGCCTCCTCAGGACGCACTTGCGTCCCGGTGACTCTGGCAGCGGGGCTCGGGGAAGAGATCGGCAGCTCGGAGAGTCTTCTCGGGCGCTTCGGAGGACGCCCGATCCTCCGTTGGGAGGATTCGCTGCCGCTGACGCCTCGTAGTCCCGCTCCACGGCTGGTGACGAACGCGGCCAATCGCGCCGGTGTGCGCACGACTGAGACGGAGGCGGGCTGAGGGTGGCTCTTCTAGAGCGGGAGTGAGCCCGCGACCCTGCTCCAGTTGCCGGGGTCGCTCTCGATGGAGATCTTCCCGCCCATCCGCTCGATCCGTTCCCTCATCGACTGCAGGCCCATATGGCCGGGGTGTTCCGCCGTCGGGTCGAATCCAATGCCGTCGTCGAGTACCACAAAGCGCAGACTCGCTTCAACGGCTTCGATCGTGATGGCGACGCTGCTTGCCTGGGAATGCTTGACCACGTTGTGCAGCGCTTCGCGGACCACGCTATATACTGCTTCCTTCGCCTCCAGGTCAGCCTCCGGCTCGACGGCGTCGAATGCGACACTGATGCCGTGACGCGCCTCCACGGCGGTCACCTGGCGCTTCACGGCGTTGACAATTCCTTCTTCTGCAATGGCGCCGGGGTGGAGGTCGAAGATGAGGGCTCGCATCTCCGCCAGGCCCGCCGCCGCAAGCGAGATCACGTAGTCCAGCGGTTCGACCGCGTCGATGTCCTTGTCGAGATACTTGCGTGCAGCCTTGGCCCCAAGCGCCACGCCATACATTGCTTGCGCGACCGAGTCATGGAGGTCGCGAGCGAGGCGTTGCCGTTCTTCGAGGACGGCGAGGGCATGTGCCTGCTCATACAGCCGGGCATTCTCGATTGCGACTGATGCATGGTCGGCGAACGCCTTCGCGAGCGTGGCCTGCTTCTCGGTGAAGCAATGCGGCGTGTCGTTCGCGACGCCGAAATACCCGATCGGCACGCCCTTCACCATCAGCGGGACGGCCATCCACGTTCGGATAAAGGCGAAGGCCTCGGTGTGGAGCAGGTGACCCATGGCCTCACGGTATGAAGTGGCGACGGCGTCATCGCTCGTCAGCACGTCGTCGATCACCACCGTCTGCGCGCGGCCGATGTCGTCCCAGAATTCTGGGCTTGCGGCGACCTGGACGCACGGGTAATCGAGTGTCGAGGGGTGGACCACAGCGGCATGCGCCTGCGCCGTGAGCTCGGCGATACGGAAGCGGGCTCCAGTCTGAGGCGTTCCCTTCCCCGCGCGCTCCGGGTCGACGACAAGGTCATGGACGACCAGTTCGTCGCCCTCGATCAGGATCAGGGATGCAGCGCTGTAATCGACGACGGACCGCAGCTCGGTCAGCACGAGGCGTACGAGCTCCCGCAAATCCAGCGTGGAGGTCACCGCGCGCGCGACTTCGAGGAGGCTCGTGATTTCGCGCGTCCGTTCCGCGACACGATCCTCAAGGATTTGCTCGACCCGCACCTGCCGAGTGACGTCGCGAACCGCCACAAGCGTCGCCCTATCAGCGCCGTACGGGATTGCCCGGCAGGTCACTTCTGCTTCGAATGTGGTTCCGTCTGCGCGCCGGTGCTTCGTCCGCGCTGGCCGTGCGCCAGGTGCCGCGGACGCTACGATTCGCCAAAGCTCCGGCGACACATCATGCACGAGGGAGCCGACGACATCGCCGGAGCCGAGCATGGCTTCGAATGAGGGGTTGGCCTCAAGGATTCGGCCATCAGCACCGCCAATGAACAGCCCCTCGCGGCTCGCTTCGAAAATCGCACGATACAACTGGTCGCCTGCCGGGCCGTGCGTGGAGTGTTCCGTGTTCGCGTCTCGGTCCAAGCGCGCTGGTGAACTGGTCACGGCGTGCTCGCGAGTTCAGCCAGTCCAGCGCGAGCAGCGTACAGGGCCGCGTGCGTTCGGCTCGGGACCGCCAACTTGCCCAGGATGCTGCTGACGTGGGATTTCACCGTCGTCTCCTGGATCGAAAGGTCCAGCGCGATCTCTTTGTTCGTCGCCCCTCGCGCAAGCAGTTTGAGCACTTCGACTTCGCGCTCGCTCAGTGGATCAGGGTCGGCTGGCGTCGCCACCTCACGCATGAGACGTTCTGCCGCCTCGGCCGAACCTTGCCGGCCGCTGCAGCCTTGATGGCACGGCAAAGATCGTCGGCCTCCGTATCTTTGAGCAGGTAGCCTATTGCTCCAGCACGGACGGCACGAACCACTGACCGGTCCTCGAGGACGCTGGTCAGGGCGATGATCTCCGTCTCAGGTAGCTCCTTCCGCAGCCGGCCGATCGCCTCAATCCCGTCCATCACCGGCATCAACAGGTCCATCAGGATAATGTCGGGGCGGAGCTCTGCAGCGCGGAGCAGGGCCTGGGCGCCGTCAGGCGCTTCTCCAACGACTTCCAGTTCTGGGTCTGTGCGGAGAAACAGGCGCAATCCCTGCCGTACGACTGAATGATCGTCAACGATGAGGACCCGGATCGGCATACGAATGTATCCCAGGCGGACTTCTGATGGAGCCTAGCACAGGTCAAAGAGGAGTCATCCTCCTAACGGAGGATTCGTGCGGTGGTCAGCCGTAGGATCGAGGGTTTGTTCCGGCGCACGATGCGACCTTCTGAGCCCGGTTCCAACATGGTCGCATGGCACCGACGCGAATTCTGATTGTGGATGACGAGAGGCCCATCCGCCGCGGCCTCCTGTTGAGGTTGCGCGCCGAACCCGACATTGACGTCGTGGGCGAGGCTCCGGATGGCCTGAGCGCCATCGACTGTGCGCGGAGACTGAAACCGGACCTGATTCTTATGGATGTCCGCATGCCCGGTCTCGACGGACTCAGCGCTGCGGCTCGCATCCTGGCAGATGACCCGGGAGTTCGCGTGATTTTCCTGACGATGCACGACGATGCTCGTGTTCGTGCGGAAGCAAAAAGGCTCGGGGCCGCGGGTGTCGTCGGGAAGCAGATGATCGACGAGGAACTCGTGGCCACCATCCGGACCGTTGCGGCGAACATCCGAAGCGCTCAGGAGTGAACAATGGCGCTGTCAACGTGCTGGTTCACGATCGGCGCCGTCGATCGAAACGGAGACGGGACTCCGCTTGCACGGAGCGAAGCTTGGAACGGGGCTCTATTCCCGGGCTGACCCCAGTGACACTACGCGCCGTTTCCCCGCGGAAGGCATTGGAAAGAGGCATGCGGTGGCTCGGCTGGTGAGTCACTGACTGCAATTGCAATTGAGTGCACGCCCACCACTACGTTTGGTAGTATCTGCGCCGTGACAGTCTTTCTCTTGCTGGGTGTCGGCGAGGCTGCCGCTATTCTGGGCGGCGCTTTCGCGCTTGGCCTGCGACATGGCGTCGACTGGGACCACATCGCCGCTATCACCGACATTACCAGCACCACGTCGACGCCGCCTGAACCAGAGCTGGTTGCCCTTTCCCACGAACCGGGCGTTCTGCTGACTGACGAATCACAACATGGTTTGGCGACAACCGCTGGCCTCCCGATCCCGGCGCCGACTCAGCCGGTCTCGAGGCACGTCGTCCAAAAGGTGCCGCTCGTTCTCGGTACGCTTTACGCAGCCGGGCACGGCACGATGGTCGTGGTCCTCGGCCTGGCGGCGATTCTGTTCGAGGGCATTCTCCCAGCCTGGATTGACCCGGTGATGGAACGCGTGGTAGGCGTGACCTTGCTGCTCCTGGCTGGGTTCCTCTTCTACTCGCTGTACCGCCACTTTCGTGGGACGGGCGAGTTTCACCTTCGCAGCCGCTGGATGCTGGTGTTCGATGCCGTCGGGAGGACGACTCATCGGCTGCGACATGCTGTCGGTGGCGGTCAACACCCGCACGAGCCCGATCCGACCAGGCAATACGGCGCTGGAACCGCTTACGGAATCGGCCTCATTCACGGCATTGGTGCCGAAACAGGTACTCAGGTTCTGATTATCGGAACCGCGGTCGGGGCTGATTCGAAGCCAATGGGCATCGCCGCGCTGCTGGTCTTCGTCGTGGGACTGCTCGTGTCCAACTCGGTGGTAACGCTGGCGACAGCGGCCGGATTTGTTTCCGCGGGGCGCCAACGGGCGATTTACGTCGCGGTAGGGATCATCGCCGCTATCTTCAGCCTTGTGCTTGGCCTCGTCTTCCTCTTTGAAGCTGGCGGTCAGTTGCCAAATTTGGACCGATTCGTGCGGTGGATTGGCGGGCCTCAATAGCCTCCAACCGCGCTACTCCACCACGAGCGCGATGAATGACACGCCTGTCACCGTCGCCCATGCACGTCTCGATTGATTGCTTGGGCGCCGAAACAGTCGAGCCCGAAGAAAGGCGCTCGATGAAGCACTGAACCATGGCACTGCTCGGCATAAACGCGGTCAACAGCGTCTTCGGAGACCGTCCAGCGAACGGCATTGTGTCGATTAAGCAGCGCCGGCCTGAAATACGCGCTGGTGTCGGCATCGGCGGAGCCGGAATCTAAGCGGCTCGTGCTTCACGCGGAACCAAAATATCCGGGACAGGCCACGAACTCCGGCGCTGACCACGGGGATGTGCATCTCATTCTCAGCGTCACACGCCCTGCCGGATAGTGGCGCGTTGGCCCCACGTGAAGCCTGTCGCGAGGCCTCAGGCAGAGAACAGCGTCCCCGCGTTGCAGCTATGAAACAGCTTCAGAGTTAGCATCTCTTGAGGCTAAAGGGGGCTCACTCGAAATGCAGCAAAAGGCTATGCACGCAGCTGAAAGCGGAGCGCCCGCCCGCGACGCAGCCATGACCAGCCGTGATCCAGGCGTCATGTATCTGCGCTTTGGTGGCATGATTGTCGTCTCCACGACGCTCATGCTGATGCTCACGTACACCAACGTTTTCTCCGCCAGTCACATCCGCTGGAGCGAGGAACGTCTCTACATGGCCCTGCTCATGGGTTCGATGATGACAGTGGTAATGCTTGGGTTTATGTGGCAAATGTACCCGAACAAGCAGTTGAACGGAGCAATCATTGGCGGAGCAGTCGCCGTTGGCTTGGCGTCGCTCTGGCTGTCGCGCTCGCAATACTTCGTCGATGACCAGTCTTACATGCGCGGCATGATTCCGCATCACTCCATCGCCATTCTTACCAGCGAACGGGCCGGCATCGACGACGTCCGCGTTCGGGAACTCGCCGACGGCATCACGGCCACGCAACGCCGTGAGATCAAAGAGATGGACTGGCTCATCTCCGACATTTCCGAGAACGGCAAGGCGACGACCGAAGAGGAAGCGCAGCGCCGGCCCGTCCCCGAGTTCACGGGCGAGTGATATTTGGCGTCGAGAACGAGTTGCGTCCGAGCGTCGGCGGTAAGCTTCAGCTTGCGTGACGCGGAGGAGTCGTCGCGCGAGGTTAGCCTCCGACGGAGTTGCATCTCGAACGGCTACGCCGTTCCCAATGTTCTAACCTCAACGGCCGGCCAATGTGGTCAGCCGTTCACGTTGGCGCGCCAGAGCCAATCCCTTCAACCCCCGTAGTGCCCGCTCCGATACCATCGCTGGTCCAGATTGCCGCTCCAACAGCTCCAAGGCAGCTGCGTCCAAGTCCAGGACGCTCAGGACTTGCGTTACGCGAGCCCGCGAGACGCCGAGACGCCGCGCGAGATCCGCCCTCGATTCGCCGCGCTCTTCCATCGATGCCTGCCATTCGCGAGCGAGACGCACCGGGTTCGGCCGGCGGCAGGCCGACTCGGTTCGTTGCGGTCCTTCGGTTGAAGGTGTGTCCTCCCAGGAGAAGTAGTACCGCTTCTCGCCAAGTTCGCTCTTCCTGTTGCAGTTCACGTTCAGGACGGCCTCGAAACGCAGAAAAGTTCGGATTCTCCCCCGGCCCGCGGAGCCACTTCTCTTCCGGTAGCACGGGCGGAACCACGCAAGAGCGTCTCAGAATCGGTCTGGCCAACAAAACAGAAAGAGGCCGCGACGATCGTCGCGGCCTCTTTCGTGTGGCGTGTGCCCACGCAGTCCGTCTTAGACAGGCGTGGCGAGTTTCTTCTTCCCGTAGTACGGCAGCTCGACTTCGCCTTCCTTGAGCGTCTCTTTCGCCATTGCGACCGATGTCATGTGCGGCTGGTTCGGGTCGGTGATCACGTTGATGCACGCGGTCTTCCCCGACGCGAGAGCACGCTGCAGCGCTGGCGCGATACCCGAGGCGGTGGTCACGAACTCCGCGTGTGCGCCGAAGCCTTCGGCCACGAGGTCGTAGCGGGTCGCGCCCAGTTCGGCGCCGACGACGCGTCCGGCGCCGTAGCGGGTGCGCTGTCCATGGCGAATCATCCCCCATCCCTGGTCATTGTTGACGATGACCACAATCGGGATGTTGTGCCTCACCGCGGTGTCGAACTCGGCGATGTTGAGACCCGCCGAACCGTCCCCGAGAATCGCGATCACGCGCTTCTCCGGGTGGGCGACCTTCGCTGCGATGGCAAATGGGATGCCGACGCCGAGGCAGCCGAGGTAGCCGTGACTTAGCCATGTTCCGCCCTCGAGAATCGTCGCCTGTTCGGCCATCCAGATCGAAGTCTCTCCGCCGTCGGCAACAATGATCCCGTCACCGGCAATGGTGTCGGCGACAACCCGGGCGAGGCGCGACTGGTGGATCGGCTCATCGCGGGCGGCAGCCTCGTCGTTCATACCGCGCATGGCCTTTTTACTCATTTCGAGGCCCTTGAGCCACGCCTCATGGTCTCCGAACGTGCGCCCGCGGGCACGCTCCATCATCTCTCGCAGCGTATCGCGCACGTCGCCACAGAGTGCGACGTCGATGTCGCGTGCCCTCCCGATCTCTTCGGGCTCGATGTCCACCTGGATGACTTTTGCGGTCGGCGGGATTGCCGAACGCGCGCCAACCCCCGTGAACATGCCCACGCGGGCGCCGAGGAGCATCACCACATCCGCCGGTCCGCCGGCCATCTGGGCGGCCAGCGGCGATGCCGCCAGCCCGAAGTTCCCGTATCCCAGGTGGCTCCACTCGGGGACAAGGCCGCGTGCCTTCGAGTTCGCGAAGACGGGGCACGCCACCATGGCGGCAAACTGCCGCAGCTCCTCCTGGGCGCCCGAGAAGAAGGCGCCGCCACCGGCGAAGATCGCCGGCCGCTCGGCCCGTTCCAGCAGGTCGAGGGCCGCATCGAGCGCATCATTCGAGGCAACACTGCGCCGCGAGGGCTCGCGGCTGCTGATCTTCGGAACCGTGCCTTCGTCGATCGGCGTAAACAGCACATCGATGGGAATATCCAGGAACACCGGCCCCGGCCGGCCCGATGTGGCGTGACGCCACGCCATGGTCACGTATTCACCGATTCGCTCCGGCTGCAACACGGTGCGTGAGAACTTCGTGATCGGCTCGACGAGACCGATCTGGTCCATCCCCTGGAGCGGCATCCGGTCGTCATCGCGCATGGGGCTCCGGCCAGCGATGCAGACCAGCGGGATCGCATCCATGTAGGCATTCGCGATGCCGGTTATCGCGTTGGTGACACCGGGGCCGGCAGTAACGAACGCCACGCCCGGCTTACCAGTGGCGCGGGCATAGCCGTCAGCCATATGTACAGCGGCCGCCTCGTGCCGCGTGTCGATGATTCGCACACCCTGGTCAAGGCACGCCTGGAAGATTGGGTCGAGATGGCCTCCTGAAAGCGCGAAGACCTCTTGCACGCCGTGTTCCACGAGTGTCTGGACCAGCAGGTCACCGGGTTGAATCGCCGCCATCGCAAGCCTCCCTGGGCAGAGTTTCCCAGTGAAGGATCCAGATGTGCGGTCACGACGGGTATGACGGCGCGCATACCCGTTCCGCGAAAACCGCCGCGACCGGTCGTACGCCGTTAGTTGTCCTTGCGCAGGATGTGGACGAGGCAAACCGGTCCGATGCCGACCATATGCGTCAGCCCGACGCGCGCGTTCGGCTGCTGGCGAACGCCCGCTTCGCCGCGGAGCTGGCGCACCACCTCCACCACCTGGCCGGTACCGGTCGGCCCGAGTGGGTGCCCCATAGCAATCAGTCCACCAGATGCGCTCACAGCGTGCTTACCACCGATGTCGTAGTCGCCCCGTTCGAGGGCCGCCGCCGCTTCGCCCGGCCGACAGAGACCCATGGCTTCGACGTAGAGCAACTCTTCGATGGTGAACGCATCATGGACTTCGAGGACGTCGAGTTCCTTCGGCTCGACGCCTGACTGCTCGTACGCTTCGTAGGTCGTCTTCCGCGTCAGAGCGACATCGAAGTTCTCGCGGCCGGAGGCCTCCTCCGAACGGGACGCCGAAGCGACCACGCGGATGGCACGGCGACGGTCGATCCGATGGCGTGTGATTCCGTCCTCGGACATCACAATGACCGCAGCCGCGCCCTCGCCCACGGGGGTGCACTGGAGGCGCGTCAGGACCCCGGAAATCACCGGCGGCGCCATGACTTCCTCCAGGGTTCGAACCTTCTGTCGCTGCGCATAGGGGTTGTACGCGCCGTTTCGGTGGTTCTTCACCGCCACCTTTGCAATTTGCTCGGGGGTTGCGCCAGCCTCCGCCATGTACTTCTCCGTGAGCATGGCGAAATGCGTGAACGGCGCCGCGAGATGGTCCGCCAATCCGCGCACCTTCGCCTTACCCGGCCCCGAGCGCCAGGTATCGACTGTATCGACGCCCATCGCGAGGGAAACGTCGGTGAAACCCGCCGCGACCTCGAGCACCGACTGACGGAACGCCGTCGAGCCCGATGCGGACGCATTCTCAACCTGCGCGAACGGGATCCCCGTCGTCCCAAGGTAGCGAAGCATACCCGCCCCGGCGGCCATCCCGACGAGGGCGTTGCCAATGTAGGCGCTCTCCACGTCCGGCCAGCGAATGCCCGCGTCGGCGAGTGCTTCGCGAACAGCTCGAAGCCCGAGCGTGACGTAGGTGGTTTCAGAACGGTTCTGATAGGGGTGGAGGCCAATTCCCACAACGTAGACCGGACGGAACTGCGCGAGGCTCTTCATCATGGCCCCTCCGGGGCGAACGTCAGTCGAGGGCCATCCTCGCTAGTAGTGACGCACCCGGTCAGCCTGTCGCCGATACCTGGCGCGCGGTCACTTTCGTACTCAGCCCGCACGATTGGGCCGCCGCCGAGTTCGACGTCAGCCAGCGTGAATGGGGTGGGGTGCTTCTCGTGCACACGAACCACCGCGAAGGAAAGCAGCGTACCTTTGGCCGCAAGCCCAACCCGGCTGAGCGCTGCACCGAAAGCGCCGCACCCGGTGCAGCCGTAGTCCTGAGGAGGGAACATCACCTTTCCGCAGGCGGCGCATCTGGTGCAGTTCACGAGCGGCGCTCCGCCTGCGTCGATGGACCACGTCTCCTGTGTCGTTTCAGCCACGTTCTCCCTCGCCTAAACAATCGCGGAGATGCCGGTGAGCCGCCGCCCGACCACAAGCTTCTGTATCTCGGTAGTGCCATCGGGAATAGTCAGCGAACGTGCATCGCGGAAGTAGCGTTCGATGGGATAGTCCTCCATCAAGCCGAGCGCGCCATGAATTTCGATGGCCTTCGACGTGACACGGATGGCCATCTCGGTGGCGAAACCCTTCGCCATGGCTGCCTCCGTGGTCGAATCACGTCCTTTGTCCTGGAGGTCCATCGCCCGGTACGTCAGGTACCGCGCGGAGTCGGTCTCGACCACCATGTCATAGAGCATCTCCTGCACCAGTTGGAAGCTCCCGATGGGGCGGCCGAACTGATGCCGGTCTTTCACGTACTGGATCGACGCGTCGATTGCCGCCTGCGCGATACCCACGGCCATGATCGCGAGGAGCGTACGCGGCTGCTGGAAGTTCCAGACCCGTGCCGCTGTCGCCTGCTCTGCCTCGTTGCGCATGGCGCGCATGTTTGCGCGCGGCACGCGGACGCCGTCGAACCGCAGTTCGCCGTTCGGCCACGCGCGCACGCCGAGGAGATTGTTGTTCCGCACAACCTCCCACGGTGAGGTGTCCTTACGCACGTGCAGGCTTCGCACACCATCCCGGCCAGAGCCCGGGTCAATGGTCACCATCAGGTTGATGTGATCGGCGATCGGCCCGCAGGAGATCCACGTCTTCGTGCCGTCCACTACCCACTGATCGCCGTCGGCCACTGCGCGCGTCGTCAGATACGACGCACCCGAGCCCACCTCGGGCTCACTGATAGCGCCACAGCCGATGCTCTCACCGGCGCGGAGGCGGGCCTTGTACTCGCTTCGTTCCGAATCCGAGACGACTGACGGCATACTGCCTGCAATCCAGAGGGTACCGCAGAGGCCCGCCCAGACGCGCGAAAGCTCCTCGTTAATGACGCCATACGTCTTCGCATCAAGGTTCGAACCGCCGCAGTCCTCATCCAGCCGCCCGTTGTAGAAGCCAAAGGGCATGAGTTGTTTGATGAACGAGATGGTCTCTTCCCGCGTGAGCGGGCCTTTCCGCTCGTACTCGTTGACCTGCGGCGCAATCTCGTTCTCCAGGTAGGCGCGCACGGTGGTCTTGAGGAGCTGTTGCTCCTCGGTCAGGTCAAAGTCCATCGTTGGCTCTCATCGGGGATTTGCCACGCGGCACGGCATCGGCGGAACAATCCCCTGCCCTCGCCGGGGTTGTCAAGCGCAACGGCCGGCAAGTAATCGCAGTATGACGAAGCGCATACCGTCCGGGCTCTCCGAGTCGCCAGCGTGGACGGCATGACCACCACCGAACGCGCCGTTTCGTACTACTCCGAAGGCGACCAGATCGCCGCGGTCCTCTACACCCCCGGCGGTGCGCCCGGGCCGGTTCCGGGTGTTGTGCTTTGCCACGGGTTCACTGCGATCAAAGAAGTGATCCTCCCGGACTACGCGCGCGCGTTCGCGGAGGCCGGATTCGCGGCGCTTGCGTTCGACTATCGCGGATTCGGCGAAAGCGGCGGCCTTCCCGGCCGGCTTATCGCCCGCCGCCAGGTCGAAGACATCCGCAACTCCGTCACCTATCTTCGTTCGTGCCCGGAGGTCGACGCCGAGCGGATTGGGCTCTGGGGCACGAGTTACGGCGCTGCCAACGTCATTGTCGCCGCCGCCGAAGACGATCGTGTCCGCTGTGTCACAGCGCAGGTTGGCTTCGCCGACGGCCAGGGTGGTTCACGCGACCGATCCGCCCAGGAACTGACGTCCCTCCGCAACGTGATCGAAGCCGAACGGACCAGGCGCGTCCTCACGAACGAACCGACGATGGTCGAGCCACTCCAGGTTCTCAGCGACCCGGAAACGGTCGCGTTCTTCACCGAAGAGCGAAAGAAGCACCCGCGACTGTCGCAGCAGATTTCGATGGAGTTCCTCGAAGCGCACCAGCAGCACCGCCCGGTCCTCGCGGCGCCGCGCCTCGTGAACTGCCCCCTGCTACTCGTCGCAGCTGAACTGGACACCGTCACGCCCGCACGCGATTCCGAAGAACTCTACGCTGCGGCGCCGGAGCCGAAGCGGCTCGTGACCATCCCCGGCATCCGCCACTACGAGATCTACAGTGGCGAACCGCTTCGACGGTCGGCTGCCGAAGCGGTGGCCTGGTACCGGGAGCACCTGCGCTGAGAACTGCTACGCCCGGACGTATCGCTCGCCATCCCAGGTAATCCAACTCCCGGCCGCATCCGTGGTCTGCCCCCGGACGTCGAGTTCCGTGCGGAGCAACTGCAACTCCTCTTCCGTCGGTGGTTCGAGTACCGCTACTTCGGGCGCGATGAGTGGCTTCCATTCACACTCAGCAAGGATCTCGTCGACGGTCACCCAGGGAACCCTGGCCAGCAGTCGCAGCCGGCGATCCTGGTAGTCGTACATCGCCCACGGGGTAACCACGCGCCACGGCCCGGTGTCCCGCGGAAGCCCGGCCCGCTCGCGTGCGCCCGGAGTACCGTCGAGGAACCCCGGCGACGAGATGAAGTCGACCTGCTTCACGAACTTCCGGCGCTCCTGATCCGTGATCAGAATCGTCCGCCAGCAGCAGGCGGCGATGGTGTCGGCGCCGCCCGGGCCGCCAAAGCGGCGCCCGCTCCCCCCGTACTCCCCGAGGAAGGTCGAGTTGATGTTCCCGTGCTGGTCCACCTGGAGCGTGTTCAGCACGCCGTAGTCCATGTGCCCGAGCTGCGCGTGCAAACCCGCCGAGTTCATCGTGCCCCACTGCAGCGCGTGATGAACGGCGCGCGAAGCCACCATCGTCATCATCGGCTCGAACGGCAGCAGCGGCTCCGGAGCCACGACACCGTCCTCGGTCACATACTGGGCGTCAGGCGAGTAGAGCTTCTGGCCCAGGAGCACCGAATAGAGCGGTGTTCCGCCCCCGGCGGCCCAGTACGTCCGGCCGTTCTCAACGAGCCGGGCGACAGTGCACATCGCCACTTCACGGTCCGAAAACGCCTCTGCCCTGGTCATGCGCTATACCCATCCTTCGCCGTTTCGCGGGCGCGCATCTCCTCGAGTTTCGCCGCGCCAACGCGGGTCTCGAGCATTTGCGCGAAGGTCTCGAACGGGCGCACCCATTTATCGAGGTACGCCTGCACCTGGTCGCTCATGATCGCGCGGAAGATTTCGAACACGCCCTCCGGGTCGGAGCCGTAATAGCCCGGGCACGTTCCCGGGTAGCTGCCGTAGGGAGAGTGGATGACCGCATCGACGGCGTAGTACGGAATCGTGGTCGCACCAGGGTTCCGGCGGATCTCCGCCGTGTCGATGATTTCCTCGGCGGTGACAATCACCTTCTTCGAAGCGAGCGCCGACTCCGCGTCGGAAATACCGGTGCCGAAGACGCGCGCGTTGCCATAGATGTCGGCCTGGTGGACGTGGATGATCGCCACATCCGGGTTGAGTGCGGGGATGATCGGCAATGGATCACCCGTGTACGGGTCGACAATGAGCTTCGCACCCGAATGGTCGAAGCCATCCGTTCCGCCAAACGAACGCACCGGGAGGAATGGGATACCCATCGCTCCCGCCTGCAACCGCAGCGACATGATCACGTTGCTGTACTCGATGATTTCGAGGCGTTTCTCCTTCAACGCACGCTCGATAGGCGGCGACGAGAGGAAGAATCCGCAGTCCGCTCGCGAAAGGCACCCCGCATCGACGAGCAGTGCAATGTCGACGTAGGTGAACTTCCCGGCGGCCCAGAGATCCTTCTTGCCCTGCCGGATGATCTCGTGCACCACCTCATTCGGGCCGCGCATCAGGTAGTTGCACTCGTAGGTCAGGTAGTCGCCGTCAGCAACGAATCTCTCGACTGCTTCTCGGGCGGTCATCAGGCGTGAGGTGAGTGCGCGCTGCTTGTGGTCCCGCACGTAGGCGCGGAACCCGTCAGGATCGACCCGCAGGTACGGCCCCGAGCCTTCGCGCAGGATGCGAAGCGACTTTGGCGCTGCCGGGGCAGTCATTTCACGAGCACCGAAACGCACATCGCCGCCGCATCGGAGCCGATATTGCCACCGCCGTTGTGCGCCAGGCCGACTCTGGCGCCCTTCACCTGCCGTGGCCCGCTGTCGCCCCGCAATTGCTCGGTGAGTTCGACGATCTGGGCGATGCCAGTCGCGCCGACCGGATGGCCTTTTCGCAGCAGTCCTCCCGAGGTGTTGACGGGGATCGGGCCGCCGAGCTTCGTAGCGCCCGTGTCGATCAGCTTGCCACCGTCACCCTTGGCGCAGAGGCCAAGCGACTCGTAGGCCATGACCTCAGCCGGCGCCGAGGCATCGTGCAATTCGATGACGCTGAGGTCCTTCGGCCCGAGGCCCGCCTGGGCGTAGGCTTCGTTCGCGCAAAGCTCCGCCGCGCCACCTTCCTCGCCCGGGGCATGGTCCCAGCCGGAGTGGAGAGCCACTGCAGCCACGCGGACCGGATTCAAGAGGCCAAGTTCGCGTGCTTTCTTCTCGCTGACCACCACGACGGCGGCAGCGCCATCCCCAATCGGAGAGCACATGGGCCGGGTGAGCGGCGGCGCGATCATCGGCGCAGCCAGCACATCCTCCACCGAAAGAGCGTCCCTGAAT